>CAZYIW010000004.1:0-22398 GCA_964647705.1 uncultured Piscirickettsiaceae bacterium | reverse complement strand
TTAAATCAATCATTTGTGTTACTTTAAGTCCAGCATAACCACAAGGGTTTATTTGCTCAAAAGGCGACAAATCCATGTCCACATTAAGACTGAGCCCATGATAAGTCATGCCTTTTTTAACCTTAAGCCCTAATGCGGCAATTTTTGCCCCATCAACATACACCCCAGGTGCGCCAGTTTTTAAATGAGATGTAATGGCGTATTTTGACAACAAGTCGATGATGCTTTTTTCCATCAACTGCACCATTTTTTTAACCCCTAAATGTGCTCGTTTCAAATCCACCAAACAATAAATCACTGTCTGACCCGGTCCATGGTAGGTGATTTGTCCACCTCGATCGGTTTTGATGATAGGAATCTTAGAGCTTGACAAAACGTTTTCATCTTTGCCAGAAATACCTTGAGTAAAAACACTTGGATGCTCACATATCCATAATTCATCCTCGCTAGAGGCATCTCTACCACTGGTGAATTTTTGCATTTTTTGCCAAGTTTCTTGATAGTCAACGCTACCAAGATTGATAATTTTCACAAGCTTTTAAAGTACATAGGCCACCAACGGATGATCCTGTAATTCTTGATTAATAGAATCAAGTTGCTGTCTGCTACTGGCAACAATTCTCACTGTATAGGATATATAGCTGCCTTTGGAGCTGGTTTTGCTGGTAATTTGATTGGGATGCAAGGTATCGGTATGTTTTTCAATAATCGTGCAAACTGCTTCATTGAACTCAATACAATCCTTACCAAAAATTTTCACAGGATAATCACAAGGAAAATTAAAAATCTCTTCGCTAGTAGGCTTATTCATAACAAGTAATTTTATCGTCTATTACGGTAGAATATGGCCAGTTTTAATAATTTTCAACTAAATTCACTGGTTATGAGACCACAACAAATTAGCAAAATTCTAGACAAAGAGCTCTCTTGTGTCACACAAGGGCATCACACACCTGTAATGCTTTGGGGTGCCCCAGGTATTGGTAAATCTCAAATCATCGCTCAGGTGGCTGAAAAAAACAATGCTGCGGTTATTGATATTCGCCTCTCACAAATGGAGCCAAGTGATCTAAGAGGTATCCCATTTAAAAATGGCAATCTGGTTGATTGGTCTATCCCATCTATTCTGCCAGATGAAAAACGCCATGGTGAAAAGGGCGTGTTGTTTTTAGACGAGATTACATCGGCTTCACCCACGGTTGCAGCCGCTGCCTATCAGTTAATCCTAGATCGACGCTTAGGCGATTATATTGTCCCACAAGGCTGGGTTATTTTTGCAGCTGGTAATCGACAAGGCGACCGTGGTGTAACTTATTCTATGCCAGCACCTCTAGCCAATCGTTTTTCTCACTATGAGTTAGATGTTAATCTAGATGATTGGGTGGCTTGGGCATATCAAAACAATATCGATGAGCGCATTATTGGCTTTTTACGTTATCGTCCAGAACATTTGTTTGAATTTGACCCAACCCATAATCCAATCAGCTTTCCTTCACCCAGAACTTGGGAGTTTGTGCATCGAGCACTACAAAAATTTGATCACGATATCGAATTATTTACCCAAGCTGCCAGCTCTTGTGTTGGCGAAGTTGCCGGTATTGAAGTGGCGACATTTATTCGTCATCTAGAAGACTTGCCTGATTTGGATGCCATTATCAAAGGCGAATCAGTTTCTATTCCCAAAGAAATTGACCTTCAATACGCCATTTGTTCAGCTCTAGTAGGGCGTGCAATTGCTGCTAAAACGCAAGACAATAAGATGCAAATCTGGGGCAATATTCTTAACTTCGCCAAAGAATTTCCACAAAAAGAATTAGGCGTAATGCTAGTCTCAGACATGCAACGCGCGATAGGAGAAGAGGTTTTCGCCATTCCAGAATTTGCCGATTGGGCATCTAAAGTGGCCGAAACCATGTTTGACTAAGGTGTGTTTTGGAAGAATATCCCACTTGGCAGAACCAGCCTAAAAAACCCGAACAAGTTCGTGTTGTTGGTGAAGACATTGTCAACAACGAGCAAGATCTAAGCGAGGCTGAAATTCTGGCCATTGAGGCTAAGCTCACCAAAGCCAGAACTCAGCTCATGTTAGACAAACCTTTTTTGGGTAATTTGGTTCTACGACTGCCACTCAAAGCCGCAGCTTCTTGGTGTAAAACCTCAGCCACCGATGCAAAGCATTTTTACTACAACCCAACGTTTGTTAGTAAGCTTAACAACCCACAAATCAAATTTGTACTCATTCATGAGGCACTGCATTGTGCATTAACTCATTTTGCCCGTCGTGGCAATCGAGACAAACACAAATGGGATCTGGCTTGCGATTTTGCCATTAATCCTTTATTGGTTAAGGAAGGCTTTCACCCGCCCCTTGATGTGCCAATATTTCAGCAATATACAGGCATGATTGCTGAAGAGATCTATCCAATGATTGATGACAATCTCGACACAGAACCAATGGATCAGCATCTGTATGATGACAACCCCAATGACGATTCTAAAGAGTCTGATGGCGGTATGCGAGAGGATGATTTAACCAATCAAAACCCCAATCCATCAGAATCTCAAAACAAACAAGAAAAGGGCAATTCAACAAAAGGAAATTTGGCTGAACAGCCAGAAAAACTCACCCCCGATGAAGTTGAAAAGCTGGCCACACAATGGCAAAAAAATCTAGCGTCCAGTGCTCAATTGGCGCACCAAGCAGGTAAGCTCGATGGAGAGTTTGCTAAATTGATTGATTTTTTCTTACAACCCAGAGTCTCATGGCAATCGCTTTTGGCACAATACATGTCTACATTGGCAAGAGACGATTTTTCCTATTCACGCCCATCAAGGCGCCCAGGCGATGCAATCTTGCCATCACTCAAATCCCACCAAATTGATGTGGTGGTCGCCATCGACACTTCGGGTTCAATATCCCAAGAAGAGGTCAATGAATTTGTCTCGGAAGTCAATGCCATTAAAGCCAATATTCGTGCAGGTATCACACTGATTGCCTGTGATGACAAACTCAGTAAAGATTCTCCATGGCGATATGAGCCTTGGCAAGAGCTTAATTTTCCAGCCTCTTTAGGGGGTGGCAAAGGCACTAACTTCAATCCAGTTTTTGATTATGTTGCCAATCACGATGTGTTTTGTGATGTGTTGATCTACTTTACCGATGCCAAAGGCGTGTTTCCAAACATTGAACCCAACTACCCAGTCATGTGGCTAGTCAAAGGCAAGGATCCTGTGCCTTGGGGCTCGCGTATTCAGCTAAATTAACAACTAAAAATAAACGATGATTCTTGACCTAAGCGCAACTGAACTCAACGAATATTTAAAAAATAATGAACCATTCATTCTTGATGTCAGAGAACAATGGGAGTGGGACAAGTGTCATTTTGATAATGCCACCTTGATGCCAATGGGTCAAATCATGGCAAATTTAGATGCTTTAGACAAAGACAAAGAAACCGTTATTGTGTGCCACCACGGCATCAGATCCATGCAAGTAGCGCGTTATTTTGCTTCAATTGGTTTTGAAAACATCATCAACCTGCGTGGTGGTATCGATGCCTGGGCAAAAGAGATTGACCATTCAATGGCTTTGTATTAGAGCTTCAGGTAATTTTAAAAAATCGCTCAAATTGTTTACGCTCTTTTTGTGCATCTTGCAGACTCATAGGCTCAAATCGCACTTTGGTATTGGGTTGCTTCTGTGCTAATTTCGCCAAATCCAGAGAAAACACCGTGCCAATTTTTGGATAACCACCAATACTAGGCCCGTCTTTTAAAATGATAATTGGCAGCCCATCCGCAGCTATCTCTACAGCGCCGTAACTCACACCTTCGGAAATCATGCGTGCGTTTTTCGCCTTGATGGGCACACCATCGAGTCGACAACCACTGCGATCACTGGCATTGTTAATGTGATACTCTTGCGCAAAAAACAAATCTTTTTGATTGCTGTTAAATTCATTAAATTGATAGGTTGGTAAAACACGAAGCACAACCTCATCTGTGTAGTTGGGTATAAATTTTGGTGGTGTAAAACGATAATTCGCACCACTAAAACCTTTGCAAGGTAATACATCTTCCGGCAAGATTTTATTGCCGATATTTTCTCTGAGATTAACCGATCTAGAGTCAAACATCACAGCGGTTTTAAAACCGCCTTTAACCGCCAAATAAGACCTAACGCCAGTGTTTGGCGTCCCCCAACTCAAGCGATCGCCTTGATTAACTCTTAAACTGTGCCACATTTTTTGACTTTGACCATTAATTTCAAAATTCAAATCAGCACCAGTAACCGCCACAAAAGTATCGATTTGCGCCTCGATTTCTAAACCA
The DNA here is from genome assembly GCA_964647705.1 of uncultured Piscirickettsiaceae bacterium. Lineage (GTDB taxonomy): Bacteria > Pseudomonadota > Gammaproteobacteria > PS1 > Pseudothioglobaceae > CAZYIW01. The sequence continues at coordinate 18,066 of CAZYIW010000004.1, read as the reverse complement.
CCAAAGGTCATTTCAATGCAAGCATCATCAAAGCGATTGTTTAGAAGATAGTTACCCCAGGCGTAGGCGTGTTCATCCATCGCACCCGATTGACTCATGCCGTGATGCGCATGGCCAAATCGCCCATAGTCTTGCACAGTGGAGAGAAAACCCGGCTTTATCACCTTAAAACTCATAGTTGCCCGCCATTAGAGACAAACTCATCTCTTGTAATGGGATAAAACTTAACCTTGTCACCCACGCAAAATTTATCCACATTCTCTGGGTCATCAAGCGATAAATCAAGTAGCGTCCTGCCAATAATATTCCACCCGCCAGAAGATTGTGTTGGATACACAGCAGTTTGAGAGTCGGCTATACCCACGCTGCCTTTTGGAATCTTAATACGCGGTGATGCTAGGCGTGGTAATTGTATGCGCGCATCCACCTCGCCTAAGAAGGCAAAACCCGGGGCAAACCCAATGGCATAAATCAAATATTCTTGCTCGGAGTGTATTTGTATAAATTCGTCCAAATTTAGGTTTTTTTCCGCTAATAATCGCTCTAAGTCCAAGCCACTGTCCAAGCCATAATAAACAGGAATGTGCGTAGTTTTGGCTTCAAAATCGGCAGTTTCTTGCCATTGACGATCAGCAAGGCCTTGCAAAGTGCCACTTAAAGCTTCAAAACTCATTTTTCCTAAATCATAATTCACCTTCAGTGAAGTGTAGGAGGGGGTGATGTCAATAATCGCCGCACCCAGTGTTTTTTTCAGCTGATTGGCAAAATTTGCGATTTTTTCGGGCAGTGTAGGGTCAATTTTGTTACCGAAATAAATCAGTACCGAATTCTCACCCGCTGGAACAATGTTAGGCATTTTTTACAATTTTTAAGGCCTGTATAGAGGCTGGGTTATCCCCATGAAAGCAAATTGTGTCAATTTTGAACGAATTTTCACTTGAAAAGTCATGAAATTGTTGAGCAATTCTCTCTGCGTTATCAAATACAGCGTTATTTTCACTTCTGGGTAGCATTTGCATGCCTTCATACGCACGATCTGCAAACACTTCATGCAAAAGACGCACATTTGTATTTTTTTCAAAATTTTGCAGATAATCTCTAAATCCAGCTTGCACCACCAAATCCAACTGTGGATCAATCTGTTCAATGACATGAATCAGCACCTCAATCGCCTTAGGGTCTTTCATCATGTCGTGGTAGAGCGCACCATGGGGTTTGATGTATTCAAGTTTGGCATTTTGCGCTTGGCACAACGTTTGAAAATGGCCAACTTGCACTTTGATTAACGCGTATAACTCATCGTCATCAAGCTGGTGGCTTAAACGCCCAAAATTGGCTTTGTCTGCGTAGCTAGGATGTGCGCCAATGCGCACGTTGTTTTGTTTGGCCAGGGTAATGGTTTCGATCATGCTTTGATCATCACCCACATGCCCTCCACAAGCGATATTTGCCATATCTATCAGTGGCATGATTTGCGCATCTGGGTTTGGTTTTAAACACTCACCAAGATCACAATTAATTAAATTTTTACCCATAGATTGTTTGTTTATAATGTTGGCAATTAGTTGATTATTATAAGGCTATATTCATGAACCCGATTAAAGAGATGTTTACTCTGCAAAAAGCACTCAATGATTCAACCAATGGCGAAATTTGGACTGAAGGCGCCACCAAAGAAAAACGCATTATTTCTTGGCATCGTTGCATCTACATGGAGGCTGCTGAGGCCATTGATTCATTTAACTGGAAACATTGGAAAGATATTGAAGCAGAGCACGATTGGGACAATGCGCGAGTTGAGTTGGTGGATATTTGGCATTTTATTATGTCAGAAGGTATCCACATTGGCGACACTGCTTATGCAGAAGCATTTATTGATATTGAACCAGACACTGAGCCCGATGGTGAAAAACTCATTGAAATTTTCGAAAAAATTGTTGCTGCTTCATCACAATCTTGTGTAGATCACAATCACAACAACTTCCACACTGTGGTTAATTTGTTCTTTGAAGCGCTAAAGACCATTGGCATGGATGTTAATGAATTGTACAAACGCTACGTGGTTAAAAACCAACTCAATCAATTCAGACAAGATCATGGATATAAAGACGGCACCTACAAAAAAATCTGGGATGCGGTTGAGGACAATGTCATTGCCTATCACATCATGGAAGAACATCCAGATTTCACACCCGAGCAGTTATACAAAAAGCTTGAAAAAGAATACGCAAACGTTGAATAGCGCTAGCCACTCAGCATGAGTCAGATAAAGCTCACTGAGTATAGCCATGGCCAAGGTTGTGGATGTAAAATCTCACCCAAAATTCTTGACAGGATTCTCGCCTCAGATTCTCAGCAATTGATCGATCAAAATTTGTTGGTAGGCAATGCCGATAGAGACGACGCTGCGGTTTACGATCTGGGCAATGGTGAGGCAATTATCTCTACCACCGATTTTTTCATGCCCATTGTTGACGACCCTTTTACGTTTGGACGTATCGCTGCAACCAATGCCATTAGTGATGTTTACGCCATGGGAGGCAGGCCGATGATGGCCATTTCAATCTTTGGTTGGCCGTTAGACAAATTGCCATCAGAGGTAGGGCGTGAAGTTGTTGAAGGTGGCAGAAGTGTTTGTCAGCAAGCAGGCATGACTTTGGCAGGAGGGCACAGTATCGATTCTCCTGAGCCTATTTTTGGCCTTGCGGTGACTGGCAGGGTAGCAACAAAAAACATCAAACAAAACTCAAACGCAAAAGTGGGGGATAAGATCTATCTTACCAAGCCACTGGGCATTGGCATCTTAAGCACCGCGCAAAAACAAAAAAAAATCTCCACAGAGGATCAAAGGCTCGCCATTGATACCATGTGTCAGCTCAATGACATTGGTGCAGAATTTGCCAAAATCAAAGGGGTTAACGCCATGACAGATGTTACGGGTTTTGGCCTGGGTGGTCATCTTGTTGAGGTATGTCAGGGCTCTGGAGTGTCTGCCCAGGTTGATTTTGAAAAATTGCCAATCCTTTCAAATATCCCACATTATTTAAATCAAAATTGTTCTCCAGGCGGTGCCAAGCGTAATTTTGAAAGCTACGGCCATCAACTAAGCAAACTAAACGACTATCAACAATCCATCATTTGCGATCCTCAAACCTCAGGAGGGCTTTTGGTAATGGTCCAAAACAGCGCTGAGGACGCCTTCCAAGAAAGTGCCAAAAAAGCCGCTCTTTCGTTGCACGCCATTGGTGAGATTGTCAAACCACAAAAAAACCAATCACTGATCAATATTCAATGACAAATGCCAAGCTAATCACAGATTATGAGCAGCTATTTGTCAGCGACATTCCCATGATTGACACGCGTGCGCCCATTGAGTTTAATCAAGGTGCTTTTCCCGAGGCAATCAACCTGCCACTGATGAGTGACGATGAGCGCCATCAAGTGGGCACTTGTTACAAACAAAAAGGCCAAAAACAAGCCATTGAGCTGGGGCATGAGTTGGTCAGTGGCTCAACAAAACAACAGCGCATTAACGATTGGAAAAACTTCATTACCGCCAACCCCAATGCAGTGATTTATTGTTTTCGTGGCGGTCTTCGCAGTCAAATTGTACAAAGCTGGCTGTTAGAAGAAATTGGCATTGAAGTGCCACGTGTCGAAGGTGGTTACAAAGCTTTAAGAAGTCATTTAATCAACCAGACTGAGCAAATTATTAAGCAAACCAAAGCGCTGGTATTGGGAGGTCGAACTGGCAGTGGTAAAACCCTGTTACTGAATCAAATCAAACCCAGTATCGATCTAGAAGCATTGGCCAATCACAGAGGCTCAGCCTTTGGCCATACCACCACAAAGCAACCAACACAAATTAACTTTGAAAACAATTTGGCAATTCAGCTGATTAAAAAACAACCGCAAAAAACCTTGGTTTTTGAAGACGAAGGGTCAAATATTGGTGCTCTGCATATTCCACAATGTCTATCTAACAAAACCGCAAATGCCCCGCTTTTGATTCTTCAAACCAAACTAGACACACGCATTGATGTGAGCATGAGAGCCTATGTCACCGACATGCACAAAGCTTTTGTTGAAAAAGAAAAAGACACCGACAAAGGTTTTTTAAACTTTGCCGATTATTGGCAATTAAGCCTTAAAAAAATTCAAAAAAGACTCGGGCTCGAGCGTTACAAAAAGCTCGCTTTAGAGCTTGATAATGCACTCAAATCAGTTGAAAGTAGGGCGGATTATTCTGCCTTTGAGCCCATAATTGAGCACCTGCTGGTGGATTATTACGATCCGATGTACGACTATCAAATACAAAAAAAACAAGAGCGTATCGTTTTTGAAGGTGATGAAAAAGCAGTGTTAGAGTTTGTTCAATCTCAGCTGGATCAATAACCCCTTTGGGTAATTTTAATATCACTCGCAGGCCTTGCCTGACAAGCCAAAATCTCACCTTCTAATAGATGCACCATCGATTCTTGGTGAACAACATCACCTTTGAGCAAAAGCAAAATACAAGAGCCACAATGCCCCTGGCGACAAGAATGATTGACCGCTATGTGCTCGTTTTCAAGCTCGGTTAGAATCGAGTGCTCACCCTCAACATAGATTGTTTCGGTTTTGCCGCCAATGTCTTCAACATCAATTCTAAACATTGATTAATTGAGGTTAAAGTCTCCAAAATCGTTGTCGTCTTCGTCAATGCTGTTGTCAATTGCACTGACCAAATAAGAAGTAATTTCTGTCTCTTGAGGGGCAACTTGCACATTGTCTGAATCCAACCAATGGTTAATCCATGGCAGCGGATTAGAGCGCTCCTCAAAAAGAGGCGTCAGACCCAATGCTTTCATACGCACATTGGTAATGTATTCCAAATATTGTTTTAAGATATCCGCATTCAAACCAATCATTGAGCCGTTACTAAACAGATAATCCGCCCAATCCTTTTCTTGCTGACAAGCTTGTTTGAACATATCGATCACCTCATCTTCACAATCTTTGGCAATTTTTTCCATCTCAGGATCATCTTTACCCTCACGCATTAGATTAATCATGTGCTGAGTGCCAGCCAAATGTAGGGCTTCATCACGAGCAATCATTTTAATAATCTTGGCATTACCTTCCATTACCTTTCGCTCTGCAAAAGCAAACGAACAAGCAAAAGAGACATAAAAACGAATCGCCTCAAGGATATTCACCGACATAACCGTCAAATAAAGCTTTTTCTTTAAGCAATACAGGTCGATATCCACCTCGTTGCCAGCAATATTATGCTTGCCTTCACCGTGCACCAAATACGCTTGTGTGCAAGTGATCAGCTCATCATAATTTTTAGACACACTTTCCGCACGCTGAATAATCTCATCGGTTTTCATAATGTCGTCAAATACAGCGCCAGGCTCATTAACAATCGCTCGAATAATGTGCGTGTATGAGCGCGAGTGAATGGTTTCTGAAAAAGACCAAGTCTCAATCCAATTTTCTAATTCTGGCAAAGACACCAAAGGCAAAAATGCAATATTTGGCGAACGGCCTTGTACCGAGTCTAGAAGAATTTGATATTGAAGATTAGAGATAAAAATATGCTTCTCATTGGGCAACAATTTGGCGAAATCCATTTTGTCTTTAGAAACGTCAATCTCCTCTGGGCGCCAAAAGAATGAAAGCTGTTTTTCAGTGAGCTTTTCAAACACTTCAAATTTTTGTTTGTCAAAACGCGCCACATTAACGGTGTCACCAAAAAACATCGGTTGCTGAAGTGTGTCGCTAACGGTTTGGCTAAAAATACTATAGCTCATTTATATCTCCTCAATTTCTAGAGTTTACATACGCCATCTGCACAGGCGTTGTCATCTTGCTTTTCTGCTGAATCGTCCGATGCATTGTCTCGAGTTGTGTGGTAATAAAGTGTTTTAATACCGTATTTATAGGCTTTTAATAAATCCATTAAAAACAACTTCATCGGCACTTTGCCATTATCAAATTGCGATGGGTCATAATGCGTGTTGGTAGAAATAGATTGATCCACAAATTTTTGCATAATTGCACAAAGTTGCAAATAACCCTCATTATCTTTGATATCCCAAAGCAGCTCATAGTCGTTTTTCAAACGCTCATACTCAGGCACAATTTGTTTCAAGATGCCGTCTTTAGATTGTTTGATAGAAACAAAGCCTCTGGGCGGTTCAATGCCATTCGTGGAGTTAGAAATTTGTGACGAACTCTCACAAGGCATCAGTGCGGTTAAAGTCGAGTTTCTAAGCCCAGTTTTAACAATCTCTTTTCTAAGAGAATCCCAATCCAACTCCAAATCACAACTGCAAAACGCATCAATGCTCTTTTTGTAAGTATCAACCGGCATCATGCCTTTGGCATATTTGGTTTCTTTAAACAATGGGCAAGCACCAAATTCTTGAGCCAGTTTATTTGAGGCTTTAAGCGCATAATATTGCAACGATTCGAAAGTTCTGTGTATCAGTTGATTGCCCGACCCGTCAGAGTATTTGGCGCCATTTTTGGCCAAATAATAAGCCAGGTTGGTCACACCAATGCCCAATGTACGGCGATTCATACTGGCAATTTCAGCCGCTTTGATGGGGTAATCTTGATAATCTAGCAACGAATCCAATGCCCTGACAATAATCTCGGTAATGTCTTCTAGCTCGTCTAAACTCTCAATAGCCCCAAGATTCACCGCAGAAAGCGTACACAAAGCCACCTCGCCATTTTCATCTTGCACAGAATATAAAGGCTTGGTAGGTAGAGTGATCTCCATACACAAGTTCGATTGGCGAACCGGCGCCACCGCCTGGTCAAACGCACCGTGGGTGTTGGAATGGTCCACGTTTTGCAAATAAATGCGCCCAGTGTTGGCACGCTCTTGCATAAATTTGGCAAAAAGATCTCTGGCTTTGATGGTTTCTTTGCGAATAGAGTCGTCTTTTTCGTATTGCTCATACAAAGTCTTAAACTTGTCTTGATCCTCAAAAAAAGCATCGTAGAGGCTTGGCACCTCATGGGGTGAGAATAATGTGATATCACCGCCGGCCAAAAATCGCTCATACATCAAGCCATTAAACTGCACGCCGTAATCTAAGTGGCGAATACGATTCTCTTCAGTACCCGCATTGTTTTTTAACACCAAAAGTTCTTTAACTTCCAAATGCCAAATTGGGTAGAACAAAGTGGCGGCACCACCGCGAACACCCCCTTGAGAGCAAGATTTAACAGCCGTATGAAAATGCTTAAAAAAGGGAATACAACCCGTGTGGGTGGCTTCACCCCCGCGAATGGGGCTACCCAAGGCGCGAATCTTACCGCCGTTTATACCAATACCCGCACGCTGAGAAACATACTTAACAATCGCACCAGCTGCAGCGCTGATTGAATCTAGGTCGTCATCGGTTTCAATCAGCACGCAAGAGGAGAACTGTCTGGTAGGGGTTCTAACCCCAGCCATAATTGGTGTGGGTAGAGAAATTTTAAAATTAGACGCTGCATCGTAAAAACGCTTAACAATATCCATGCGCGCCTTACCTTGATACTCTTGAAACAAACACATACCCACCAAAATATAAAGCTGTTGAGGCGATTCGTGAATCTCTCCAGTCACACGATTTTGCACCAAATATTTACCTTCGAGTTGTTTCACTGCCGCGTAAGAAAAATTCATATCACGCCAGTGATCGATATAGTTATCAAACTCTTCAATTTCTTTTTGAGAATACTTGTCTAAGATATCTGGGTCATAGATTCCCAAATCGGTGTATTTTTTAATGTGATCGAAAAGTGGTGGCGGGGTGAAATTTTTAAACGCTTTTTTACGCAGGTGAAAAATCGCCAAGCGCGCCGCCAAATATTGATAATCGGGTGCGCTTTCATCAATTAAATCTGCAGCAGATTTAATAATTGTTTCGTGAATATCTTCGGTTTTGATACCATCAAAAAATGCCAATTGCGCATTGATTTCAACCTGCGATACACTCACCCCATTTAGGTCTTGAGAAGCCCAGTGCACCACACGGTGAATCTTCTCCATATCAATCGGCTCTTTCTTGCCATTTCTTTTGGTAACTTGGATATTCTCGTTCACCGACTCCCCCTGAATAGAAAACACTATATCTAGTGTTATAATAAAACAATGCAACTAAATATAGTGTATTTTTCGCTTAAATGCAAGTAGGGTTTTATACAAAAATTAGATACAAATCGCCAAACATATTGATACAAAAGGGATAGCTAAATTTAAAAAAAATTAAATTTTTTTTAAGATGGCGAAGGTCAAAATATCATAATTTTATGATGAATTAATGTGCTAATTTTCTTTTAAGAATTTTGCCTACATTAGATTTTGGTAAAGACTCAATCCACTGAATTTGTCTAGGTACCTTGTAGTGTGTTAAATGTTGTTTACAATGCTTGATTAATATTTGTTTTTCCAGTGTTGAGTTTGGTTTTTTGACAACATAAGCTTTAATGGCTTGTCCACTAACTTTGTGTTCAATGCCTACACAAGCCGACTCCACGACTTCTGGATGCTGATTTAGCACTCGCTCTACATCAATTGGATAAACATTAAAACCTGAAACAATAATCATATCCTTGACTCGATCTACGATAAATATTCGACCTTGTTCATCAATATAGCCCATGTCACCACTTCGAAAATAACCATCCTTGGTAAATACTTTTTTATTTAATTTTTCTTTACGCCAATAAGATTCCATTACTTGTGGGCCTTTAATACAAATCTCACCAATCTTACTCTCTGCTTGGTTATTCTCAGCATCTAGAATCTTGATTTTAGTATCAACCAACGGATGACCCACCGAGCCACTAAACTCTTTGGTGTTGTAACTCTCAGCGCTAACCACTGGTGAACATTCTGTCAAACCATATCCCTGAACGATTGGTTTGTTTGTTTGTGATTGCCAGCGATCGGAAATATCTTTATCCAGTGGCATACCACCTGAAACAGCAACTTTAAGATCTGCAAGATTCAACTTGGTAAAATCTTTGTGCCTAACCAATACCCCAAAGAGTGTATTCACCCCAGTAATAACATTGATTGAATATTTTTTAAATGGCGTTATTAATTGTTTTATTTCTCTTGGGTTTAGAATTAAAATGTTAGTGCCTTTAAGATGCACAAATAACAAGCAATTGATTGTTAAAGCAAAAATATGATAAAGAGGTAAAGCCGTTAAAATAGAGCTGTTGTTATCAATGTCTGGAGGAATCCATTGCTCTAATTGAGATATGTTTGCCAGAATATTTTGGTGGGTTAATTTAGCCGCCTTGAGTATGCCACTGGTGCCACCGGTATATTGCAATAGGGCCACTTTATTATTCAGATTAGAGTGGGGTAGGTCTTGTTTTAATTGTTGATGTAGAATTTGGTTTAAAGTAGTGTAGACCACATTATCTTGTTTTTGGATGGTATAAGTTTTGCGCTTAACAGCAGTAATTAAATTAATAACTTGGCGTTTGATACAGGGTTGAAGGTCACCCACATCAACAATAATAACATGTTGTATTTTTGTTTCTTTTAGGATAGGCTCAAGTGTTTTATAGAAAATTTTAGCAACAATAATCGTTTCAACTTCTGCATCCCTGCATTGTTTTAACAATTCATCACTGGTGTAGAGTGGATTAATTAATGTGGCTATTCTATCGGCATACCAAGCGCCAAATAAACTAACAGGAAAGGACAAAAGGTTGGGCAGCATAATAGCCACAACCCCTTTGGAGGTATTGGCATAAAGGTATTCTGCCAAAGCAAGACTATAATTATATAGTTGCTGATAATTAATAACATTATCGAGTCCGATTAATGCTTGTTTATCTGCTGCAACTCTAGCAGCATCAGTTAGTAATTGTGTTAAATGGGTGGTGTTATTGTTCATAACTCTCCACCAGTTTACTGGCAAAACGGTTCAGTGATTTTTTATTGTAAACAATAGTTTGCTTCCCAAGTTGATAAAGAAATTCTAAGTATTCGTTCTCACTACTATCCAAATATGCGAAATGTGATTTATCAATAAACGGATTAATTCTTAAATAGTTAGGGTTTGAGTTATAGACTGCTTCTAATTGATAATTAGAAGCGTCAGATAAAGATGTTGCCACCAAATTACTGCCTGTATCTCGCCATTCTACTGCACCCCAATGTTTGATTTTATCGCAAGACAAATAAGTATCTTGCTTGCCTGTACCTAAAGACAGCATCATGGTGTTTTTTGAATAGACATGATGATGTAAGTATCTAAACTCTGCATAGGCGGAAAGTGATGGATTAACTGCAAAGATTCCACCATCAACAAAACAATGTGTATCTTTGTCATTCACTGTTGTGATTTGTGCCGGTGGAAAGTAGGTAATTGCCGCTGTGGCTGCACGCATCACATCTTTTAGATAGTAATTGTGACGCTCACTCACTTTGGCTTTGTGTTGTCGGAAAAAATAATTTTTTCCACAAGTTAAATCGTAACTAGGAATAAGACAAGGTTTAAGTAGATCCCTTAACTCTTGATTTTGAAAATATCGGTTATAAACGAATTTAACACCTTCTTCGTTATACTTAACATCAAGTAAGCCAGAAGCAGATTTAATGCCTTGTAATAATGTTGATTGAAAAATGATTTTTGCATTTTTTTGATACAGATTAACAATATCTTTAGCACTGTATTTGGGTCGCCCATCTTCATTGGGTGTTAACAACCCTGCAATTATCAGACCACCCGTTGATGTGCCAGCAAATAAATCAAAATAATCAGAGATATTGGCGTCAGAGTTGCCACTATATTGTTGTATTTTTTTTTCTAAATAGGTCAACATAACCGCAGGTACGATGCCCCTAATACCACCACCATCAATGGACAATATTCTTGTGTGAATTTTATGTTTTTGATTCATAGTTTCTCAAAAATTGCAGCGGCACCCATCCCAGTGCCAATACACATAGTTACCATGCCATAACGTGTATCAGTTCTATTTAAATAATGTAGTAAAGTTGAAGTTCTAATGCTGCCAGTCGCACCAAGTGGATGACCAAGTGCAATAGCACCCCCCAATGGATTAACAACATCAGGATTAATATCTAATTCTTGAATAACAGCCAAGCTTTGTGCTGCAAAAGCCTCATTGAGCTCAATATGTCCAATATCATCCAGTTTAAGACTACATTGCTCTAATACCTTAGGAATGGCCAAAACAGGCCCAATGCCCATAATTTTAGGCTCAACGCCGCTTACTGAAAAACCAACAAAACGTGCCATTGGCTCTAAGTTAAATAATTTAAGCGCTTGTTCACTACAAAGCATGACAGCTGCAGCACCATCACTTATTTGTGAACTATTGCCTGCAGTAACCGATCCATTAGCATGAAATGCGCCTTTTAACTTAGATAGTTGATCAATAGAAGTATCAAAACGAACACCTTCATCCTGAGAGACTGTTGTTGATTTTTTACTTACCTGTTTTGAGTTTAAATCATAAGTTTGATTTTTAACAGCATATGGTCTAATCTCATTTTCAAAATAATTATTATTAATAGCGTTAATGGCTTTTTGATGTGAATCAAAAGCAAATTGATCTTGAGCATCTCTAGTGATTTTATATTTATTTACCACTTGTTCGGCAGTGGTGCCCATGCCATAGGCAATACCTAGATTATCTTCGTTAAAAACCTTTATATTAAAAGCAGGATGGTGGCCCATCATTGGAATCATGCTCATTGATTCTACACCACCAGCAATCATAACATCAGCTTCACCTAGGCGAATTCGATCTGCCGCATAAGCAATAGATTGCAATCCTGAAGCACAAAAACGATTAACTGTAACTCCAGAGATAGAATTAGGATATCCCGCTAGTAAAGACGAAATACGTGCAATATTAAGTCCTTGTTCAGCTTCAGGCATAGCACAGCCAATAACAACATCATCAATCATATCTGGATCAACATTAGGGTTGTCATTTAAAAGCTGCTTTAAAACAAAACTGAGTAAATCATCAGGGCGCACATGCTTAAATACACCATTGGCTTTTCCAACTGGCGTTCTAATAGCGCTAACAATGTAGGCATTATGAGTCATATTAGTTTCTCAAAGGTTTGTGTTTAATCAGCATGTGTTCAATTCTATCTTGCGTTTTATCTTCTTTTAATAGTTCTACAAAGTGTGTCTTTTCTAAATCCAATAAATATTGAGAGTCTACCTTAGTGCTGGATTCCAGTTCGCCACCACAAATAACATCAGCAATTTTCTCAGCGATTAGATTGTCATGCTCGGAGATAAATTCACCAGTTTTCATATTGGTTAACTGCGCCAAGATATTGGCTTTTGCTGTTGCTCCACCTACTTTAAAAGTTTGGTTTTGATCTTCTGGGCGATAATTTTGATCAATTAACAACTGTGCTTTTTGCTTAGCAAAATACAGCAGTTCTAACCTTTGAGCAATAATTAAGTCATTGTCATCTAAATAGCCCATTTCAAGTGCCTGTTCCGCGCTTTTTGATACTTTAGCTAGTCCAATCTGTTCAAAATATTGTGCTAAAGCAGCAAACATGTCTTTGTGCTTTGCAGCGCGTCTAGCCATCTCTTTACAACCACCACCAGCGGGCAGCAGGCCAACACCAATCTCAACTAATCCAATGTAACTTTCTGTATGAACCACGCGCGAATCACAATGGAGCATCAGTTCACAACCACCTCCTAATGCCAACCCTTCAACAACAGCAATGGTTGGTATTTTGCTATATTTAAGTGACATTAATGCTTGTTGAAGCAGTTCAACTACCTCACTAATCGGTTTTAAATTCTCAATACTTGGCAAGTTTGGTTTAAGTAGTTGCCATGCTTTTTTCTTAAAACTAGTGATTAAGTTTTGATGATCAATCATGCCGATCTTTGCCCCCGCTACAACCTCATATAGATTAGCCCCTGCACAAAAAGGGGCGCTGTCTTGCCAAATAATCATTGCTTTAAAATCATTTTCAGAAATTTCAACAGCTTTTATTAGTGAGTTAATAACCTCTAAATTCAATGTATGTAGTTTGGTTTTTAAACTAAAGATACTAATTCCATCATCCTCATGGAAAAATCTTACTGAATCATTTTCAAAAATAGTTTGAGTTTGCTTAGTAGTCTGCTCACCAAGAAGAGTAGGGCGGTAGAGTTGACGCTCATAAACAGAATGTTTAGAATAAGTTAAGTAAGACTTATCTATTGGCGAATAAGCACCACCTTCGGTATAAAAATTAGAAACATCACTTAACCAATTCGGCATTGAAACATTTTCACTATCAAGTGAAAATAACGCCAATGACTGCCCAATACCATTCGCTTGCCAATATTCAAAAATACCAATTTCCCAGCTAAAACCCCAGTGTAACGCCCAATCAATATCTCTGATTGAGTGGGCAATATCTTTCAGATGATAAGCGCTGTACAAGCAAGTATCCTTAATAACAGAATAGAGAAACTGAGCTTGAGGGTGTTTATTAACTTTAAGTAAGGCAAGCTGTTTTGATACATCCTTTTTCAGAATTTCTTTAACAGATTTATCGATACTGTAGTTCGCCTCAACATAACTTTGACTGTCAAGTTGATAAGCCTTGATTATGCCATCTTCTTTTTTATAAATTCCGCCCTTAGTTTTTTCACCCAAAGTATGCCTTTCTACCATTGCATTTAACCACTTTGGTGTTTGGAAATAATGATGCCAAGGATCATTTGTATGTGCACGTTTAAACTGCTCTAAAACATGTTTTAAAATATCTAAACCCACCAAATCAGCCGTTCTAAACGTAGCACTTTTAGGTCGTTTTAATCTAACACCTGTGAGGGCATCAACTGTATCAAATCCTAATGACAATCGCTGCGCATGATAAATACAAGATGCTATTGAAAACACCCCAATTCTATTGGCAATAAAGCCAGATTCATCTTTAGCGTATAAAATATTTTTGCCCAACTCTGAGGTAAAGAAACCTTCCAGATTATCTAAGATTTCTTTATCCATCCCCTTAGTTGGAATTAACTCAATAAGTGGCATATAGCGGGGTGGGTTAAAAAAATGAATGCCACAAAATTGAGATTTAAAATCCCCCAGCTTTTTACTGATTTGATTTACGCTAAGGCTAGAGGTATTGGTCGCTAAAACAACCTTACTATTTAAATGAGGTATTATTTTTTCAAACAATGCTTGTTTGGCATCAATATCTTCAACGATGGCTTCAATCACCAAATCACAGTCTTTAAGTTTATTTAAATCTTCTTCGAAACTTGCAACACTAATCCAAACTTTTTGCCTTGGCTGTGTCAATGCCGCGGGTTTAAAATTTTTAATTTTTTCAAGATCATCTAGCACATGTTGTTGATAACCAAAAAGCAAGGTTGGAATATTGGCATTGGCAAAGACCCCAGCGATTTGCACACCCATGACACCACTACCTAAAATTGCAACTTGGTTAATTTTCATAATCGTCTACCGCTAAGACCTCTGCTCTCAAGTGATATAGATCTGTGAGCACTTGATATGCCTGCTGAGTGATTTTTTTATGTTTAAATAAATCCTTAATACTTTCCAAATCATTAACATAGCCTACCTTTTTATAAATCTTTTCGGCATGAATTGCAAGTTGATAAGCATGTTCTAATTTTTCTAATGCTTCAGTTTTGTTTAATAAAATATCACTACTGAGATATTTTTTCAGATCGGAATTGAATACCAGTTGATTGATAATCTGATTTTGAGATTGAATGGGTGGCTTATTCTGATTAACACCCCAAGGCAAAATAAGCCTCTTAATCAATGGCGAAAATCCAAACTGGGTGCAAATCTCTTTAAGCAGTGTTTGTGACTCGTTAATACGCATTTGTAAGACCCAATGATTGAGCTCGTCAAACTTACTACCTAAAGATTCACTTTGTCTTAATAAGGCAGAGATACCGAACATCTTTATTAACAAATCTGCCAATAAGCCATTAATACTTTCTTGAAATTTAATACCGGAACCGTATTTCACTAATACCATTTCAACCAAAAAGGTGAAGTTTGCACTGAGCATTGAAAGTTTTTGATAATATCGTTTCATATTGACTTTAACGCCATTTGGCGCAACAGCAAAGTGGGCATTGGTTAATGAGAAGATAAAGCTTTGCACTTTTGCTTGCGCCAAATGGGAGATATGCTTTGAAAATATTTGATTAAACCCAGTGTAGTTTTTACCCTCGATGGCTTCTAGTTCATCTTTTAAATAAGCATGGCAACGCATCAAACCTTGGCCGAAGATAATCATTGAACGAGTTAGAATATTAGCACCTTCAACTGTGATGGCTATTGGAATCACCTGATAAATATCAGACAGATAATTCTTATCCCCCAGCATCACTGTTTTCCCTCCATGGATATCCATGGCATAGTTCACATTTTTTCGTAGTGATTCAGTGTGATGATATTTCAAAATTGCAGAACTGATGGAAGGGTTTAAACCTTGATCCAATAAGTCAAGATGAAGACTACTCATGGCTTTCATCTCAAGTGTATCTGCTGCCATGGCAACAATTTTCTCTGCCACACCTTGGAAACGATACAAAGATTGTTTAAATTGCCTTCTAACCAAACTGTATTCAATTGAAGTTTTAAGACTAAGCTCGGTGCCAGCCAAAGACAAAGAGGGGAGTGAAACACCTCTGCCTAAAGAAAGTGATTCCATGAGCATAGACCAACCCTTGCCAATCATTTTTTCACCACCAATTACAGCGCTCATCGGGATAAAAACATTCTTACCTTGATGAGGCCCATTGCTAAAATTTGAACCGATAGGGTGGTGGTGTCGTCCAATATCAACCCCGCTTAAATGACTATCCACTAAGGCACAAGTGATGCCCAATGATTGATTATCTCCGAGTAGCCCGTCAGGATCATAAGTTTTAAAAGCAAGGCCAATAAGAGTCGAAATAGGTGCCAAGGTAGTATAGCGCTTACACCAATTAAGACGAATGCCTAGAGTATTTTTACCATTGTATTTTTGTTTGCAAATCACACCCGAATCAACCATAGCGCCAGCATCAGATCCAGCATCAGTTGATGTCAGTGCAAAACAAGGCACATGCTCGCCACTGGCCAGTTTAGGCAGAAGCTCCTTTTTTTGCACATCGGTGCCATAATGCAAAACAAGCTCAGCAGGCCCTAGTGAATTAGGCACCATTACCGTTACTGCCAATGAAACATCACAAGCAGATAGCTGCGACAAAATTTTCGCATGGGCTTTTGCCGAAAAATCCAATCCTCCATAAGATTTGGGAATATTAAGTGCCCAAAAGCCTTCGGATTTAATATGTTCTAAAGTTTTCTCTGATAAGCCAAATTGCTTAAACACTTCACAGAGTTTGGGCACTTGATTTTGACTAAATGCTTGTTCTTCATTGCTTAATGAGACTGCTTGAATATTGAATAACTGATTCCAATCAAGGTGTGTAGAAAATAATTCTTTTTCCCAATACGTATCACCACACTCCATGGCAATTTTTTCTGTTTCACTGATACTAAGTTTGGTATTTTTTAATAACTTGTTTAGGATTGGTTGAATAACCATTAACCTGATTGGCGAGTTTAATAACACCAAATTGACCAAAATCAGGACAACGGTTATAACATAGATGATGATTGGATTTAAATCCAAACTAATAGGTAAATAGACAGTAGCTAGGGAAAAGAGTATTAAAAAAACTCTGAAAGATTGCTTTAGCCTTGCGAACAAAACAGATATAAAAAAAACAAATAACAAATAAATAATAATAGACATAGGTTTATATTAACCTATTTAAATTAACTTATTGGTATATCTGACTATATCGGTGAGGCAATCAGTTGAGATTCGTCCAAGCCATTTTCGAGTAATAATTCACCCAAATAAATCAAAACTTCTGCGGGTGCACAAAGATAAACATCCGAGTCATTCAGTTTTTGTTTGTCCAATGCATTGAAAATATCTTTAGACACTTTATGGCAATCGTTTTTAGATTGTCTGTCAAATTCACAAGGAATCTCTTTGTATTGATAATCATCCACCACCGCATCCCAAGATTTAGCATGTTTTTGCAAATAGGGCAGCTGTTCATCGGCAGGGTAAGCCCAATAAAAATCCACAGGGTTGTCAAGCTCAAGCGAAAAGGCATGCTCAATCAAGCTTCTAATCGGCGCAAATCCTGAGTCCCAAGCAATAAACAACATCGGTTTTTTGGAAGTTTCTTTCAAAACAAAAACCCCTTTGGGGCCTTCAAGCTCAATCACACTTTTGTTTTTAATTTTTTTGCTAAAAACCGCCTGTGAAAACAAATCCTCATCCAATCTTCTGATATGAAATTCTAATTCCATACCGTGGCAAGGGCATGAAGCCAATGGATAACGAGCACTAGTGCCTTTAAAGCTGAGTTCTATATCTTGCCCTGCCATAAATTGCAAAGTCTTCGATCTGGGCGTCCTAAGCACCACAATTGCCATCCTCTCGTCTATAAATTCAATGCTTTTAACTTTGGTGGGTATTTGTTGAATAGGAATAGAGGCAACATCACCAATCAGATCAGCTTCAATGTTTAAATCGGTTTGAGCAGCATGACAGCACATTAAAAACTCGTTGTTTTGTTTTTGCACATCACTAAGGCGATAATCAAAATGCTTAATGGCTTTAACTTTGCCTTTTTTAAGCTTAGCAACACAAGCACCACAAGTGCCATTAGAGCATTCATAATGCATCGCCAAACCATGGCGTAAACCCCCTTCTAGAATGCTATCTGTGCTCGGACATTCAAAACTTTTTTGGTGGTTATCAAGATCAATATTAAAAATCAAATCGCTCAAAACAAATTCACTTTGCAAACAAGTTGCATAAAGCATACAATAACTTAACAAATAAAAGTTTAAAAATATCATGCGACTTTTTAAAATTCTAACCCTCGGCCTGATGCTTTCAATCGGCGGGTTTGTTCATGCACAACCCTATCAAAACGATAAGATAGACCGGCTGTTAAGTCAAACACAAGAGCCCGATGGTGTGGTTTT
>CAZYIW010000003.1:0-69175 GCA_964647705.1 uncultured Piscirickettsiaceae bacterium | reverse complement strand
TGGGTATTGCCTGATACCTTTCCCAGCGTCTTTATTTTTTGTTTTGATGCGAATGAGTGATAAGTGCATGAGCGAGAAAATTACCAAAATAAATAAACTGGTCAGCTCGGCTAAAGTGACAATTGGTAGCCAGAGGGCCAGTGTCAAAACAACCAAAGTGGCTAACACGGTGGCTTGAATAGGTGTTTGTGTTGTTGGATTGATTTTGCCAAAAAAGGACAAGATCCAGCCTTCGACACTCATGCCAAATACCACCCTTGAGGACATGATGATTTGAATCAATGCACCATTGATAATTGCCAGCATACCTATAATCGCAATCATATCTGGAGAAAGGCCCGTGGTCTGTTTAAAAATCAGTGCCAAGGGGGCATCGCTCTTAGCAAGTTCTTCTACGGGTAGGGCAAACACCGATACCAGTGCCACCAAAAAATAGATTAGAGTTGAGATAATGAGCGAAAGAATAATTGCTCTGGGCATGTTTTTTTCTGGCTCGATGACTTCTTCTGCCACATGCACCATGTCTTCAAAACCAATGAAAGCATAAAAAGCCAAAAATGCGCCTGAGAATATGCCAACCCATATCGCAGTGTCAGTTTGTATCAATTCACCCACATATGGCACAAGCTCAAAATCCTTAATATAGTCTTGGCCCACCCAAATAATAATTAAAAGCCCTGCAATCTCAATCAAGGTGATAACTGCTGCAACCCCAGCAGATTGTTTTATGCCCCAAATGGCGAGCAATCCGAGTGTTAACAGCAGGGGAATAATCACCACATAATCAGGCAGATCAAAAAATACATTGAAATAACCCACAAAACCATTGGTGATAGCGGATGCTGAGAGCACACTTGTGGCGATTATTAATAAACCAATCACAACCGAGAGTCGTTTGGTGCCAAAAGCTTTATATAAGTAGAGCGCAGGGCCTGCACTTTTGGGGTATCTTGAGGAAAGCTCACTGAAAGTAAAAGCGGTGGTTGCCACCAACAATGAGGCAACCAAAAATGCCACTGGGGTAAATAAATCAGCGGTGGCGGAAACCTTGCCAATTAAAACATAAATACCTGCGCCTAGAATATTACCCAAACCATATAAAGTTAAAAGAGGTAGGTTTAAGGAGCGTTTTAATTTCATCTATTCCAGTCTAGTTAATTGATAAGCGTTGTTGAAATCTTTGATACTAATTGCTTTTTTTCCAGCCAACTGCACTGTCTCTAAACTCAATGCACCATCACCGGTGGCAATTAGGCATTCACCTTTTGTACAGTCAATGACTTCGCCTGGTTTTTGATTATAAGTCTTACCGATAGGATTTGCTGAGAGTATTCGAAGCACCTTAGACTCAAATTTGTTGCTCGTTGCATGGGTTTGTGCAATGGGGTAAGGGTTGAACGCACGAATTTGTTGATTGATTTTTACAGCAGATTCACTCCAATCTATCCATGCCTCACCTTTGCTGAGTTTTTGCGCATAAGTAATGCCATCGCTACTTTGTGGCGTGGGTTTGAGGGTTGCAAGGTTGTTTAAAGCCTCATTAATGGCATCAGCGCCTAGATTGGCCAGTTTGTCATGGAGTGTTTGTGCAGTGTCATTATCTGAAATATTGAGTGATTTTTCCAAAAGTACATCGCCTGTATCTAATCCCTCATCCATTTGCATAATGCCAACACCTGTGGTTTTATCCCCTGCAAGTATTGCACGCTGGATAGGGGCAGCGCCTCGCCATCTGGGCAATAGTGATGCATGAATATTTAGGCAACCGTATTTGGGTATATCCAGCACTGTTTTGGGTAGTATTTGCCCATAAGCGACCACCACCATTACATCCGCCTGAAGGTTTTTGATCTCTGCCTGGATATCACCATCTTTTAGACTCAATGGCTGAAAGATTTCTAAATTGTGCGCTTCAGCTTCGATTTTAACGGAGCAGGGTGTTAGAACTTTACCACGGCCTTTTGGGCGATCGGGCTGACAGAAAACGCCAACAATTTCATGGTTGGAAGAAATAATCCGTTGAAGGACATGGGTGGCAAAGTCCGGAGTGCCTGCGAAAATAATGCGCATTTAGCTAAGTGAATCTCTGGCATTTTGAATGGCTTTTTTAACCTGTTCTGGCGCGGTACCGCCTATGTGGTTACGTGCACACAGTGAACCTTCCAATGACAACACATCAAACACATCATTTTCAATGCTTTGATCAAATACTTGAAGTTCGGATAAATCCATCTCTGATAAATCTTTTTGGTGTTCAATGCCATATGAAACGGCCTTACCAACCACTTCGTGTGCATCACGAAAAGGTTTGCCTTTTTGCACCAAGTAATCGGCCAAATCTGTGGCAGTGGTGTAGCCTTTTTTGCACGAGCGATAGAGGTTGTCACGTTTGACTTCAATGTTGGGCACCATGTCAGCAAACACACGCAAACAAGCCCCAAGCGTATTGACCGTGTCAAATAAAGGTTCTTTGTCTTCTTGATTGTCTTTGTTGTAAGCCAGTGGTTGTGATTTCATCAAAGTTAATAAAGCATTTAAGTTGCCGTAAACACGCGCAGTTTTTCCACGAATCAATTCTGGTACATCGGGATTTTTCTTTTGCGGCATGATGGAAGAACCGGTGCAAAAACTATCAGAAAGCTCTACAAAATCAAATTGTGCTGAGGACCACAGAATCAACTCTTCTGAAAAGCGTGACAGATGCATCATAATCATGCTACTGGTTGCTAAAAATTCAATGGCAAAATCTCGATCACTGACCGCGTCTAATGAGTTGGCACTCGCATGATCAAAGCCTAATAACTCTGCGCTACGTTCACGGTTAATCGGATAAGTAGTACCAGCCAAAGCAGCACTACCAAGTGGCATCACATTAGTGCGTTGACGAACCTGTACAAGGCGAGATGCATCACGTGAGAGCATTTCAAAATAAGCCATCATATGATGGCCAAAGCTAATCGGTTGTGCAGCTTGTAAATGGGTAAAGCCAGGCATGATGGTACTTGCCTCTTGCTCAGCTAAGTCCAAAAGAGCCAATTGTAGACGTTTAAGTTCATTGGCAATGGTGTCGATTTGATCACGCAAATAAAGACGCACATCGGTGGCGACTTGGTCGTTTCGTGAGCGACCCGTGTGGAGTTTTTTGCCAGCATCACCACAAATCTCAACCAAACGCGCTTCAATGTTCATGTGCACATCTTCAAGATCAGCCGACCAATTAAAATCTCCACTTTCAATTTCTGATAAGACTTGCTCGAGACCTTTAGTAATTTTTTTAACGTCCTTTTGAGTAATAATACCTACCTCACCCAACATTGTTGCGTGAGCAATAGAGCCTTGAATGTCGTAAGGGGCGAGGATTTTGTCAAAAAACACTGATGCACCAAAAATTTTGACAAATTCATCGGTTGGCTGTGAAAAGCGCCCACCCCAAGATTGATTAGTTTTCATAGTCATAGTTTAGCATCCATCTGTTTTTTAAGTTTGTTTATTGACTTATCAATTACTTTATCTAAGTCAGTCCAATAATAATCTTCATTTACAACGCCTATTACTTTGTCTAATGTGGAGCCGTATTGATCGACCAATATAACGGTAGGAAAAAAGCTAACAGCATAGTTAAAAGCAAATTCGTTGTGTGAGACCTCTTCATTAAAAAAATTGTTCACCTCATCAAAACTATTGGCATCAATATGGCGAATGATAATTTTATCGTTATATTCTTTCAACTCTGCCATAGGAGAGATGACATCTTCCTTAACTTTTTTGCAGAATGCACAATCAGGAATTGAAAACATTATTAAAATGGGAGTTTTATTTTTCCAAACTTGTTGTGCGTCCATGAAAAAATCTTTTGCCGGAGGCAAGGTCAATTCATCCGCAAAAATTGGGGAAGCAAATAGCGTAAAAAGCAATAGATAGAACCGAATCATTCGCCTTATTTTAATCTCAAACTATGAATAAAACCTTGAAAATTGCAACACGCAAAAGCCCGCTTGCTTTATGGCAAGCAGAGCATGTTCAGTCGCGCTTAGAAAAAGTCCATCCTGAGCTAAAGGTTGAGCTGGTTAAGATGAGCACACAAGGTGATCAAATTCTAAATTCTCCTTTGTCAAAAATTGGTGGTAAAGGCTTGTTTATCAAAGAGCTTGAAGTGGGTATGTTAGAAGGCAAGGCCGATATTGCAGTGCATTCAATGAAAGATGTGCCTTATGAGATTCCGCAAGGTTTTGAATTAGGGGCCATACTTGAGCGTGAAAACCCATTCGATGCCTTTGTTTCCAACCATTATCAAAGTATCGAAGATTTGCCACAAGGTGCGCGTGTAGGGACTTGTTCAATGCGTCGTATCGTGCAGCTTAAACACAAGCGAGATGATTTGCAGATTTTGGATTTACGAGGTAATGTCAATACCCGACTTAAAAAGCTTGATGATGGCGAATATGACGCAATCATTCTTGCTTGTGCTGGGCTAATTCGTTTGGGTTTTGAGCATCGTATTAAGCAGCAAATACCAGCAAATCTTTCTTTGCCTGCAGTTGGTCAAGGCGCGGTGGGTATCGAAATCAGAGCACAAGATGAGGTTGTGAGAGATCTCATTAAACCACTGATTGACAAAGACACCACCGACAGAGTTTTGGCTGAAAGGGCCATGAATACACGCCTAGAAGGAGGGTGTTCGGTGCCGATTGCCGGTTTTGCCACTTTGGATGGCGATCAAATCGAGCTCACAGGGATGGTTGGTAATATTGACTCTGGAAAAATGATTAAAGAGACGATTATTGGCGATAGAGTACAGGCTGAGACACTGGGCACTGAATTGGCTGAAAAGATGTTAAATCTTGGCGCCAAAGAAATACTGCAGGGTTAAATGATGACAACAATCGATCCAAATACACTCGAACAACTGAGCGGCTGGAGTATCGAAGATGGAAAATTACACCAAGACTTTACTTTGTCTGATTTTACTCAAGCATTTGGTTTTATGGCGCAAGTGGCCATTGTGGCAGAGAAGATGAATCACCACCCTGAGTGGTCTAATGTTTACAAAACCGTATCAATTGATTTGATTACTCACAGCGAGGGGAGAATTACCCAACTTGATGTGACACTGGCAACCCAAATCAGCCAAATTTTCGAAAAAATTAAAACAACAGGATAGACAATGCAACGATTTATTGAAAGAGGTTTTTTTGCCATTGTGCAAAAAATCAGTTTAACTTTTGCCATTGCGGCATTCATAGCAGTGGTTATTTTTGCTTATATCAGCTATGAGAATATTATGGCTGAGGCCAACGATGAGATTGAACCACCGATTATCAAACTGGCTGATTACCAAAATCCTATTAGCGCTGAAAATGACTTGCCAGAAGAACAAAAAATACAACAGTCTTTGGATACAAATAAAGACAACAACGAATTTGATAAAGCCTTTGAACAATCGGTTGATCAAATTGTTAAAAATTTATCACAATTGCCAGATGAAGTGATTAATAAGGATGGCATGGCACAAAAAGTAAAAATTTTGATTAAGATTAAATCTAATCCTTATAAACAAGATCTGCAATTGTCTTATGCACAATCATTGGCAAAACTCACCAGACAATTGGTGAATGTGGGCGGCGATAAAACCAACATTGATGATTTTATTAAGTGGCACGATAAAGAGTTTGCCCTACAAGTTGAGCAACAAACTCAGGCTAATCTAATTGAGATGAATAACATACAAAACCAGCGTGCAACAGGCTATATGACATTAGGTATGGCCTTTGGCTTACTGGGTATTTTTATTATGTTTGTAATGATGTTAGTCATGTTTCGTATTGAACAAAACACCCGTCGATAGCATGCAATCTATTGCTTTTAATGGCACAGAGTTCATTCAAAGTAATCACAATACGCCATTGCCAAAGGGCTTTGATTTACTGGTTGAGATAAAGGCAATCTCTGTTAACCCAATTGACACCAAAATACGTCAAACCATTGCTCCAGAAGATAAAACATCCAAAGTACTAGGCTATGATGCCAGTGGTGTGGTGGTGGCAGTGGGTGATAAGGTGACCCAGTTCAAGACTGGAGATCAAGTGTTCTATGCTGGAGATGTAACGCGTGAGGGTTCAAACGCCACACACCAACTGGTTGATGAGCGTATTGTGGGACACAAACCAAAATCATTAGATTTCAATCAGTCTGCTGCACTGCCACTAACAGCAATCACCGCATGGGAGTCGTTGTTTGATCGTTTACGGCTTGGGCAAAACGACAAAGACAAAACATTATTGCTTATTGGTGCTGCAGGCGGTGTGGGTTCAATTGCCACGCAACTGGCAAAAAAAGTCATCGGCATGAAAGTAGTGGCAACTGCTTCACGCAGTGAGAGTCAAGATTGGTGTAAAAAGATGGGTGCAGATGTGGTTTTTGATCACAAAGACCTGCCTTCGCAATTTCAAGAAAAAAACCTTAAAGTACCTAATTTTATTCTGTGTATGGGGCATCCAGATATTTATTTTGAAACCATGGCAGAGCTGATAGCACCACAAGGTTTGATTTGTGTATTGCCTACTGCTGGGCGAGATTATGATTTGAATTTGCTAAAAAACAAAAGTGCGGGTTTTGTTTGGGAGTTTATGTTTGCACGCCCCATGTTTAAAACCGATGACATGATCAAACAACATGAGATTTTAGAAAAAGTAGCATCTTTGGTTGATGCTGGTGAGATTCAAACCACGCTAGGGCAAATCTTAAGTCCAATTAATATAGACAACATCAATCAAGCACATGAGCTGATTGAAAAAGGATCTATGATTGGCAAAATGGTAATTACTAACGAGTGAGTTTATTCAACTATCATTAGCACTTTGGGTGCACACTTACTAACCACGTTTCGGGCATTTGGTAATGCCTTAACAGTGCCCGAAATGGGCGATTTAATTGTGTATTTTTCCAGCTCTATTTTTGCAATCTCAATCTTGAGGTTGTGTGCATCGAGCTCTCTTTTGGCTTTGTCAAATGCCATTTTTGCTAAATCTAAATCGCGCAGTGATGAGACCATACGGTCATATAATTCTTGGGTTTGTTGAAGCTCTAATTTTTTATCGTCAAATTCTTGTTGCTTTACACTTTGCAACACTTCTAGGTGTTTAAGATCAAGTTTGGCTTGGCGGTTATCAATCTGCGCTATGACATCGCCTGTATTGATGGTATCGCCAATTGATTTAATTGAGGTGATAGTGCCTGATACTTGAGGATAAACCTCCAATCCTAGTGCATAAGTGGGCAAGAGCATTGTCCAAAAGATAATCGATTTAAAGTTCATGTTCTTCTCCTACTAATTGTTTAAGC
Organism: uncultured Piscirickettsiaceae bacterium; assembly: GCA_964647705.1. Classification (GTDB taxonomy): domain Bacteria; phylum Pseudomonadota; class Gammaproteobacteria; order PS1; family Pseudothioglobaceae; genus CAZYIW01. The sequence continues at coordinate 61,834 of CAZYIW010000003.1, read as the reverse complement.
TTAGCCAATGTGATTACGTAATCAAATTCATTTTTAGCCAACTTCCATTCACTGTCGGTGTAATTAGTCATCGCGAAACCAATGTCACTTTTGATTTGCATCTCATAATTGGCACGCGCCTTTTCAAGATAAAGATCACGATAGTCCAATTCAATGACCAAAGATTTGTTCAGTTGTTTAAGTGTTCTTAATTTAAGCCAATATGCTAAAGCTTGTTGGTTGATTTTTTCTCTAAATTGTTCTATGGCCAGTTGTTGTTTTTTAATGTTCAATGCCAACTCGGCCACTTTTCTTTTTTGTTTATCGCTCTGCCCTAAAGGCATACTCAAGTTAAGACCCAATCGCCATTTGCCATTTTTATCTCGTTGATAACCCTGCTCACCCAATCTGGCATTGGAACTGATTAGAATTTCTCGGTTGTCCAGTTCATCTTGTCTTTGTTTTTTCAAGCTGGCCAGTACTCGCTCCATATCCAATAGATCTGGGTTTTTCTTTAGTAACTTAGCTTGCCAAGCCTCAAATTCATCAAGCTGTTTATCAAATAAATGCTTAAAACTGGGTTTGACTAAATCATCGGGCCTGTTTTCATAGGCAATGCCTAACACTTGTGCAAGCTTTGCACGCGTTGTAATTTGCTCGGCTTCTGCTTCAATACGTTTGCCAACATTGATTTGTGTTTGAGTTTGTTTTTCAAGCAAAGCCACTTCTGAGGCATATTGCATATCATAATCATCCCTGATGCGACCCTCTCGAATGGCAGAAATCGCCAATTCTTCTAATATTGTCTCATACCGCATATCGGCCAGAACCACATCAAAAAAAGCGCGCATAACAGCAACTTGTTTTTCTGTTTGGAGTTGTTTGAGCTTAAATTTCTCAGTGGCTAAAGCACTTTGTTTATCGTGTTGTTGTATTTCGGTGTTTTGATCAAATAAGACTTGTGATAGGTGCAAAAAAGCATGCGAGTTATTGGTACCATCACTAAATTCAGCACGCTTGGCCAACTGAAAATCAAGCTTGGCCTGAGTTTTGTAGGCATCATCAAGTTGAGCAAGGCGAGATTGGGATAAGTCCACATCAATTTGCTGTTGTTTTTGTAAAAGGTTTTGTGTTTTTGAAACCTCTAATGCATGACCCAAAGTCAATGGGTTTGGTAGGGTTTGCGCCTGCAGATGAACAGACACAGCAGCTAAGGCGATAATTAAGGGTTTTTTCATCTATTTTTTCGCTTGTATCGAACAAAATTTTCTTTTAAATAGGCTTTGTCTACCATGTAACGTGCCAATAGTAAAAATTCATCTTTATTGGCAAAGCCGGTGCGTCTAACCACGCGATTACCCTCTAAATCAAAAAAAGCCAAAACCGGTGTGGCACCAACCAGATTATGTCTTGTGGAAAAAATTTTCTCAGTGGTGTCGTTACCCTGAAAATCAACCATTTCAATGCTTGATTCTGTATCAACTTTATAGTTTAGAAAATGCTTTTTAAAATAATCGATCACGTCTTTTTGAGTGAGAACACTGCGCTCCATTTTTTGGCAAAAAGGGCAGTCATCCATAAAGAAGAATAAAAATACCCCATCTTTGCCCGCATCTTGAGCATCGGCAGTATTCTCAGCATAGTCATTAAAGTGTTGATCAAAGAAAGATTGATCTGAGGTCTGAGCAAAAACAGAGAAGCTGAATAATAACGAAAATAAAGTTAAAACTAATTTTTGCATATAAACCCCCTAAATGAGTTCAAAATGATAACGCTATTCAAATAGCGCGTCAACAAAATTTTTTGCCACAAAAGGTCTTAAATCTTCAATACCCTCACCAACACCAACGAAACGAATAGGTAATTTCAACTCATCACAGATTGCAAACACAACACCACCTTTGGCCGTGCCATCTAATTTGGTAATACTAATACTATTTAAACCAATGGCTTTGTTAAATTCTTTTGCTTGATTAATGGCGTTTTGTCCAGATCCACCATCGATAACGAGCATGGTTTCTTGCGGAGCGTCTTCATCGTGTTTTTTTAACACACGTTTGATTTTTTCCAGTTCTTGCATCAAATTACCTTGTGTGTGCAAACGACCTGCAGTGTCGGCAATCAAAATATCAATATTTTTGGCTTTTGCTGATTGGTAAGCATCATAAACAACTGAGGCAGCATCAGCGCCAGTGCTTTGTGCTACCACGGCAATGTCATTACGCTGACCCCAGATTTTTAACTGCTCAACAGCAGCTGCACGAAAAGTATCACCGGCTGCGAGCATCACAGACTTTCCTTGGTTTTGGAAGGCCTTTGCCATTTTGCCAATGGTGGTGGTTTTACCGGCGCCGTTCACACCCACTACTAAAATCACAAACGTTTTATCCTGAGGAAGGCTTAGTGTTTCACCTTCAATTAAAAGTTTGGTCAGTTCTTGTTTGAGAAACAAATACAAACCGTCGGTGTCTTTTAGTGTTTTTCGAGAGGCATTTTTTCTTACCGATTCTAAAACTTTATCAGTGGTATTGATGCCCACATCGGCACTAATGAGTAATGTCTCTATCTCATCTAGCAATTCTTCATCAATGGTTTTCTTACCCAACAATAAAGACGATAGACCTTCACCCAGTTTTTGTCTGGATTTAACCAGTCGTTGTTTGAGAGATTCGGATTTTTTCTCTGGGGTATCTAATGAGTCAGATTTGTTTTTTTTAAAAAAATTGAACAATGGTTTTCTCTATAATTAACATCTGTATGAAAGCGTTAATTTTACTATTCTTTGCTTTGGGGCACTCTTTATTTGCCAGTGCGCTTGATTTACAAAAACACAGCATTACACAAGCTACTTTAGATAACGGGCTAAAGATTGTTGTTAAGGCCGATCGCCGTGCCCCAGTTTTTATCTCTCAGCTGTGGTATGCCGTAGGCGCCAGTGATGAAAAACAGCCTGTTACGGGTATCTCGCATTTGTTAGAACATATGATGTTTAAAGGTACCAAACAATACAAAGCGGGTGAGTTCTCTGAGATTATTGCCAGAAACGGCGGAGATGACAACGCCTTCACTTCCAAAGATTTCACTGCTTATTATCAAAAAATGCACAAATCTAAATTGGAACTGGCCATCAAAATGGAAGCCGATCGCATGCGTAATTTAACTTTTGCTAACCCAGAGTTGGCTAAAGAACGTCAAGTGGTGATTGAAGAGAGACGTCAGCGTGTAGAAGACAACCCCAATGCCAAAGTCTATGAGAATCTGCGTCTTATCTCTTATGATGAAAACGGCGCTTACCATTCACCGGTTATTGGTTTTCAAAAGGATATTGAAAGTATTAGCCTTAGCGATCTAAGAGATTGGTATGAGCGTTTTTATGCGCCGAACAATGCAACATTGGTAGTGGTAGGCGATGTTGAGGCGCAAAATGTTATCAATTTGGCAAAAAAATATTTTGCCAATTATCATCACAATCCGGCCATAGAATCGAATCCAAGACGCCCATCTATTTTAAAGACAGGGCAGTCTAAGGTTTTAAAACTCAAAGCTGAATTGCCTTTTTATGTGATGAGCTTTGCAGTACCCAGCTTAAAAACAGCAAGCCATAAAGATGAAACCTACCAATTAGAAATGTTGGCTTATGTGTTGGACAATGGTTTGTCTAAGGGGCTTATTCGTAACAAACAAATCGCCTCAAGCATTGGTGTGGGTTATCGCTTGTATGACAAATTTGACACACTATTTACCATCAGTTTTATTCCAGCCAAAGGCATAGACAATAAACAGGTTATTGACGCAATCAAAGCACAAGTTGGCGAGTTAATCACCCGACCTCATCTCATCAAGCCAGAGCTTGGACGTACCAAAGCACAAATTGAAGCCGGCTTTGTTTTTGAGCAGGATCAAATCTCTACCCAGTCTTATTATTTGGGTATGTTGTCCACAATTGGTTTGGGTGTTGAAACCTTGTTTGAATATGTGGAAAAGATGGATCAGGTAGATCACTTGCAGGTTTCCAATATGGCAAAAAAATATCTCGATTTTCATCAAATGAACACGGTTGAATTAATACCTCAGGGGGTTAAGTGAGAGTTGTATTTTTGTTGTTATTACTGGTTTCTACGGCCCGTGCGGATCTGAATATCCAATACTGGACAACCCCTGAGGGCGCCAAGGTTCTTTTCGCCCAAACCAAAGGTCTGCCAATGCTTGATGTGCAACTCAATTTTGATGGCGCCTCTTCAAGAGATGGAGAAAATTTTGGTTTGGCTACCATCACCAACACACTGATTGGTACAGCCACTCAATACAAAAACGAAGAACAGATCATACAAGCATTTGAATCCGTTGGTGCACAATTTTCGACTGAATCTTTAAAAGACATGGCCATTGTTTCCATGCGTACCCTCACACGCCCAAAAATTATGAAAAAAGCCTTAGATACATTCACTGAGGTTGTGACTCAACCGGTGTTTAAAAGGCACTATCTAAACCGTGAAAAAAAGCAAACGCTTCGCGCAATTGAGGCGGCTAAACAATCACCTGCGAGTGTTGCGTCATTGGCATTTGATAAAGATGTATTTGCTCAGCACCCTTACGGCAATCCTAAAATTGGCACTATGGAATCTGTATCTTCTCTTGACATTGATCAGGTTCGTGCGCATTACCAAAAATATTATGTAGCCAAAAACCTAACCATTGCTTTGGTGGGCGATATTACCAAGATGCAGGCCAAACAAGTGGCAAGACAAATCTCTCATGGGCTGAGAATTGGGCAAAAACCAGACAAGAACCCCATGGTTCAACCTTTAACACAGGCAAACAATCATCATATCGAGTTTCCATCTGAACAAACCCATCTGTTAATTGGTCAAACGGGTGTTAATCGCTTGCATCCAGACTATTATCCATTGTATTTAGGTAACCATATTTTTGGCGGTAGCGGGTTAACTTCAATTGTGACCGATGAAGTGCGAGAGAAAAGAGGTTTGGCATATTCAGCCTATAGTTACTTTACTAAAATGGTGTCGAATGGTTTTTTTGTGATTAAGCTACAGACCAAGAATGAACAAGCCGAAAAAGCCAAAAAAATTACAATAGAAACACTTGAAAATTTCTTAAAAAATCCAATTGATGCGCAAAAACTACAAGATGGTAAGGACAACATCATTGGTGGCTTTGCTCTAGAGCTTGCCAGTAACGCCAATATCCTCACTTACCTCTCTATTATTGGCTTTTACGATCTGCCACTGGATTATTTGTCGAGTTTTACCGATAAAATCAAGGATATTAGTGCTCAGAATATCCAAAAAGCCTACGACAGGCTAATTGATACCGAAAAACTGGTAATTTTGACGGTTGGTCGGCAAAAATAAGCCATTTTAAAAATTTCTCAATTTTTATATGCCTTGCCAAAGCAGATTTTTAGGTCTATCATGTGATTAATGCATAAAATAAACACTTAAAAAATGAAACATTTGTTAAAACTTTTACTTTTGTTTTTTGCCTCAAATGTGTGTTTTGCCAGTATGCATAATATCGATTCTACATTCAAAACTGAGGCAGAGCTGATGCAAGAGTTGGAAGTTGAGCTGCACACTTTAATTATTTGGGAGTGTAGTGATCAAAACCCTTCGAAAGGTAAATTCGATCTTCGTTGTGAAATTATGGTTACGGATAAAAACCAATCTAGATAAGATTAATGAGCAAAATCGAACTGCTATTTTCTTATGGCACATTACAAAATGTGGATGTTCAAATTGAGACTTTTGATAGAGAGTTAAAGGGCAAGGATGATTCTCTTTTGGGTTATCGGCTTGAGATGTTAGAAATCAAAGACTTAGGCGTCACGCTACTCAGTGGTGAGACACATCATCCTATTGCAGTTGAAACTTGTAACGACGTTGATGAAGTAGTCGGAAAAGTATTTGAAATTACTGCCAAAGAGTTGGAGCAATCCGACAACTATGAGGTGAGTGATTATAAGCGTGTGAGAGGAAAGTTAAAATCTGGCAAAAATGCCTGGGTGTATGTCAGTGCAAACGACAGCGCTTGCACTTAACCGTGACCAATTAATTTTGGATATTTTTACCAATATTGATTAGAAATGATGCAAATGGTCCCATGTTATTCATGGCTTCACCCATTGGCCCTTCAAACGAAAGACCACCAAAAGTCATGTGATACATTGGGCCTGATTCTCCTGTACCCATATCAGCCCAATCGTCTAATGAGGCCATCATAAGATAGTCAACATCAAAGTTTGGTTCTGTGGTTTTTAGGTTATCAAACGCTTTGATGGCTTTACCGTTGTTATCGATATGAAGCTCAGCTGCTTTGTCTGAGCCCTTGACAACCACTTGTAATACCTTGTAGCCTTTGCCACCGTCATTACTTGCCCAACCAGATTTGACTAATTCAGCGGGCGTTGATGAATTGTTAAATTCGTTGGCAATTTGATCTGCACCTGCAAACACAGCAAATGAGCTCAATGCAGTTAGAATAGCGAACAATTTTTTCATTTTATCTCCTTGTGTAATTTTTCTTCTCAAGTTGTTGATAGTTAATCGAAAAGGCATTTTACAATAACACTTTTTCTATTGCCACAGAATTAGTAAAGTCTTTCTGCCAATCCTTACCCAAGATTTGCTTTGCAAGCACTTCAACTGGGTAGATAGGTTCAATGCCAGTAGCGGGTTTATAACGCGACAGACCTTGTCTACAAGCGGGGCAAGTGGTGAGCATTTTTATGCCACCTTTGGCTTTGGGCTTGCCAGTTAATGCAGTTAATTGTTGTTTGATTTGGTTTTCTTTTTTGAATTTAACCTGTTTGGCAATATCAGGTCTGGCAACAGCAAAAGAGCCCGCCTCACCACAACAACGATCATTATCTGTTACTTGTGAGCCAATAATCTGCGAGATGACTGATTCTGATTGAGCGGATTTGATTGGATCGTGACAAGGTGCATGATAAAGATATTGTTCTTGATTGTTTTCCAATTTGATGTCGTTAGACAAAAGGTATTCATGAATATCCAGTAGTTGCGATTTTTTGAAAATATCGCCAAGTTCATAAGTAAGCAATTGGTCAATACAGGTGCCACAAGAGGTAATAACATGAGAGATGTCTAAATAATTAAGCGTGTTGGCCATACGGTGAAACAGCACACGATTGTTGGTGGAGATTTCTTTGCCTTTTTTGGTGTCACCACTGGCGTTTTGTGGGTAGCCACAACACAAATAACTTGGTGGTAAAACCACTTTCACACCCAGGTGATACAAAAGTGCAATTGAAGCTAGGGCAATCTGCGAATAAAGCCTTTCAGAACCACAACCTGGAAAATAAAACACACTGGGAGAATCGACATTGGATTTTTCGGGGTGTGCCAGAATCGGTACCGTGCCAGCATCGTTGATATCTAAAAGATCTCTTAGCGGTTTAAGCCCTGTATCCACTGGCAGTGGTTTGTCTAAGACTGTTAGAACTTCAGTAGAGAAAGTGGGTTTACCCACGGTTTTGTCGGGTTGCTTTTTAACCAAAGGTTTGGAAATCTTACTGGCCCAATGTTGTGCTTTATAACCCCAGTCAATCAAGATTTTTTTTGTCCATCTGATTTGCCAAGGTTTGGTCATGTTAAGATAAGCTATCGAGGTTTTGCCAGCAATGTTATTTTGGTATTGGTTTTGGCTGCGCAAAATGTGCTTCATCTTAATAGAGACATCGCCAAAGTCGATATTAACAGGACAAGGCTTGGAACAGCGATGGCAAATAGTGCAATGATCTGCGACATCGTTATATTCATCGAAATGATCAACAGAAATTCCTCGACGGGTTTGTTCTTCATACAGAAACGCTTCTGAGATAAGGTTAGTGCCAATAATTTTGTCTCTTGGAGAATAGAGTAAATTCGCCTCAGGTACATGTGTGGTACATACATCTTTACATTTACCACAACGCAAGCAAGACTTTACCATGTCGTTAATTTCACCAATTTCACTGCTCTCAAGAATCAGTGCTTCTTGTTCTACCAAACGCAGAGAAGGGGTAAAGGCATTTTCCAAACCACTGCCGGGCATCAGCTTATGCTTATTAAAATGATTGTTAGGATCTATTTTTTGTTTATAACTGACAAAAGCTTGTTTGAATTCTGTTGAGAGGTATTGGTATTTGGTAATACCAATACCATGTTCGCCTGAGATCGCACCACCCAAGTTTTGTGCCAAGGACATCACATTGTCAACCACCGATTCGGCGCGATGAAGCATCTCAACGTTGTGCGAATGAACCGGAATGTTGGTATGCACATTGCCATCACCTGCGTGCATATGAAGTGCAATAAACAGACGTTGTTCTCGATATTGTTGATGTATTTGGCGGATATGTTTGCGTAGATCTAGGAAAGTGTCTCCAATAAGTAGACCTTCTAATGGTTTGGCAAACTCATCAACATAAGAGATAACTTTTTCACCCATTTGTATAGATTTAAAGGTTTTTTCTTGAGTTAATGAGCTCAAGTATTTGTGCCATTTCTTTCGGGTTTTATCAGCCAGTTTAAGTGCTGTATCGATCTTATTTCTAACGAGGCTATTTGGCGCTTCAACACCGGATAGATAGAGTTTGATCTCATCTAGAGTTTGTATTTTATTTTCAATAGAAAGCTCAATATTAATACGCTCTATACCATCGTTGTAATCGGCCAATTTATTAAGAGGAATAACCACGTCTTCATTAATCTTAAAAGCATTTGTATGCTCTGCGATGGCGGCAGTATTTGCACGATCTTTCCAAAACAGTTGGCGTTTTTCTGGCAGTTTTGCCACAAAGCACTCCCCCTCTCTGTCGCTGGTGATTTTTTCGATTCGCTCTATTTGTTGATCTAATGCAGATTGGTTATGGCTACTAATATCAATCAACAACACCATTTTGGGTTGTTCCACACGACTGGCTTTGGTGGAATAATGAACCGCCTTTATATATCTTGCGTCCAGATGTTCCATGCCCACCAAGTCAACATCGGTATTGTTATCAACACTGTTTTTGATGTCTACAATTGCTGTAGTGGCGTAGTGAAGATCGTGGGAGAAAAACTCCAAACAAAGGGTATTGATATGCTCCAGTGGTTTATGCAGAATAAATTCTGCCGAAGTGATTAAGCCATCACAGCCTTCTTTTTGCACTCCGGGTAATCCATCTAAAAATTTATTGGTCACATCTTTACCTAAACCGTGCTTACGCATGTTTTCGGTATTGATGGTTAGTGTTTCAGTTTTGGCTAGAGTTTTTCCATCACTTTTTAGATGATGGAGTTGAAAACTCACACTCTCAAGCAATTGAATTTTGTCTTGGTTGTGTTCAAGGCGTTTGACTCTTAGCCAATCGCCATTTGGCATCACCATCTTCCATGACAAAAGGTTGTCGATTGTCGTGCCCCAACGCAGTGCTTTTTTGCCGCCAGCGTTCATGGCCACATTGCCACCAATTGTGCAAGCATCTTGCGAGGTAGGGTCGACTGCAAAAACCAAGTTGTTGGCTTGTGCCAGTTCACTGACACGGCGGGTAATAACCCCTGCTCCCACATTAACTGAACTCATGCCAGATTGTGTTTTAATAGGATCAATAAAGTTGAGTTTTTCGGTATTGATAATAGCCGTTTGTGTGTCCAAAGGGACTGCGCCACCTGTATAACCAGTACCACCACCACGCGGAATAATACTAAGACCCAAATCAATACAAGTTTTGATAATTTGTGTCATTTCATCTTCAGTGTCTGGGGTGATTACAACAGCGGGATATTCCACACGCCAGTCTGTGGCATCGGTAGAGTGTGAAGAACGGGAAAGAGCATCAAAGCGGATGTTGTTTTTGTGTGTGACTTTTAGTAGTGCTTTTTTAATACGATTTTTGTTGTTTTTAAACTCACTTAAACAATGTTTAAAGCCATCTACAGCTTGATCGGTAATATTAACCAAATCCAGAACTTTTTGATTGCCATTGGCACGAGAACGGATTTGATTGAGTCGAGAATACAGCGCTTCAGTGAGTTGCTGCCAACGTCGTTTATTTTTGATTAAATCTTCTTGTAGATATGGGTTACGGTTGACCACCCACATATCCCCCAAAACCTCAAACAGCATACGAGCACTTCGGCCCGTATTGCGATTTTCTCTGAGTTGATTGAGTGTCTCCCAAGCTTCATCACCTAAAAAACGACAAACAATTTCTTTATCTGAAAAAGAGGTGTAGTTATAAGGAATTTCGCGATATTGCTTCAAGATTTAAGAAGATGCTAGTTAATCGTGGATTTATTTTACTATAATGGTCAGAAGCGATATTACCTATGTTTTTGGAGTTTTTATGTTGTGGATTAAGGCCTTTCATATCATTACTGTTGTTACTTGGTTTGCAGCGCTTTTTTACCTGCCAAGGTTGTTTGTTTATCACGCCATGAGTGATGATAAAGCCAGTATTGAAAGGTTTAAAATCATGGAAAGAAAGCTCTACAAAGGAATCATGATGCCAAGCTTTATTCTGGCAACAGCGTTAGGGATTTGGCTACTTGAAAGTTATGCTTGGGAAGCTTATGCAAAGCAAGGCTGGCTTCATGCAAAATTGTTGCTAGTTGCACTACTCATAGCTTATCATTTTTATTGTGGTTACTTGGTAAAGATGTTTGCAGCTGATAAAAATGAAAAAACTCATGTTTTTTATCGATGGTTCAATGAGTTTCCCGTACTTATATTGATATCTGTTGTAATTCTTGTGGTTGTCAAACCGTTTTAATCTGCATTTTTAGTTTGAGACAGATAATTTTCTGCCAAGGCTTCGTAGATAGGTTTTTCTGATATCTGTTTAGACACATAACCAGAGACATATGCTATTAATATGCCAGGGAGAATCAGTTCTAATGAGTGCGTCATCTCCAGCACTAGAAAAGCTGCAGTTAAAGGGGTGCGAATAACTGCAGACAAATATGAAATCATGCCAAATAAAACCAAAATTTGGATATCGATTTGTTGATAAAAACTACTTAATTCGGAGCCGATCGCCGCACCTATGGACATTGATGTCATGAATAATCCACCTGCAATTGTTGATGCAAACGAAGCCAAAGAAGCCACGAATTTGGCAAGGATAAATTCATAGCCTAATTTTTCTCCAGATAAGAGTATTAGAATCTCTTTTTCGCCAGAGCCAGACGCATTGGTGTTTATCACATTAACAAGTGCAACAATTAACCCACAGATAATTGCAAAAATAATAACTTTGGTGTTTTTTGAAAACACAAATGTTTTGATTAAATAGAGGGCAAGCTTTGCAAAAATAGCACCTAGAACACTGGTAATTAGAATAATTGGCAACAGCTTCCAAGTATCTAGCAGGTCAAAATACAGATCATTAAGATCAGAAAAATATGGCGAATTGCCATGATAAAAACTGCCAATCAAATATGCAATAAAAACAACGATTGCAATCAGAATTAAAGCTTGTCTTTTGAGGTTTCTACCAATCTCCTCAAAAGCAAATAAAAAACCAGCCATTGGCGCATTAAATGCCATAATAAGGCCAACAGAACCACCCATGGCGATGATCGCATTAATAAATAGTTTTTTCTTAATTTGTATCTTGTGAGAAAAATTATAAAAAATAGAACCACCAACATGAACACTCGGCCCACCAAAACTAACCGATGCACCTGTCAAAACAGCAAGTGCAACTAGAAATATTTTACTAATTGCAATCTTAAAAGACAAAAGCAATAATCTAATTTCTCTATTGCGTGAATCGGTGGCGGCAATCAGTTGCGGTATACCACTACCACCAATAAAACCAGTGGTTTTTTTATCAAAATATAAAATTGCAGCAAAAACTATGGGTGTTAAAACCAGAGTTAGGTAGGGTGTTGAGTTATTGAGTTTTTTAAAGATGTGTTGTGCGTTGTTAGCCAGCTCAAGAAAAAAAGCAATCGCCAAAACACTCACTAAAGTTGATAGAAATATATAAAGGTAGGTTTTTGGATTTTTAGGCAGCTGATAGAGTATTTGCTTAGAAATTTTCGCGCGAGTACTCATGACATAATGTGTTTTTAATTTTTATTTTGAAAACAGACCCGTTGAGAGGTATCGATCACCTCTATCGGGGATGATGGTAACAATGGTGGCGTCATTGATTGTTTTAGATAATTCAATTGCTGCAGCTACCGCACCACCAGAAGATATACCGGCAAAAACACCCTCTACTTTGGCCAAATCCCTTGCGGTTTGTTCTGAAGCTTGTTGTGAGACATCAATTGTTTGATCAACTTTTGCTTTGGCGAAAATCTCAGGTAAGTATTCTTTTGGCCAACGGCGAATACCTGGGATATGTGCGCCGTCTTCAGGGAGGACACCGATGATTTGAATTTGGTTGTTTTTTTCTTTTAATGCATTGGAGACACCGGTTATTGTGCCTGTTGTTCCCATGGCAGAAACAAAATGTGTCACTTGATGCTTGGTATCTCTCCAAATCTCTTCAGCTGTGGCATTTACATGTGCATTGGGATTGTCTTCATTGGCAAATTGATTCAATTGTTTGCCTTTACCTTGGCGCTGCATTTTCTCAGCCAGATCCCTTGCGCCTTCCATGCCTTCTTCTTCACTCACTAAGATTAGATCAGCACCATAGGCTGCCATAGAATCTCGCCTTTCTTGCGAGAGATTTTCTGGCATGATTAAAACCATCTTATAGCCTTTAATGGCTGCAACCATTGCCAGTGCAATACCTGTATTGCCACTGGTGGCCTCAATTAAGGTATCTCCTGGGGTAATTTCTCCACGAGATTGCGCCTTTTCAATCATATTAAGTGCCGCACGGTCTTTGACTGAACCAGCAGGATTATTACCTTCTAGTTTGAGCAAGATTACATTTGACGGGTTGGGATTGAGTCGTTGCAGTTTCACCAAAGGTGTATTGCCAACAACTTGATCAATGGTTAAATAATCGTTTTTGTTCATATTGTTTCAAAGTACTGACCTTGAACAAAATGATCAAGGTTACATATTGTTTAGAATTGCATCTCTAACTTCATCCATCACAGGGCTGACAAGAATCATCTCATCACTGCATTGTGAGATGGCAGTATCCGGGTCTTTAAGGCCATGCCCAGTTAGGGTACAAACCACCTTGGAGCCTTCAGGGATTTTACCACTGCTAATATCTCTCATTGCGCCTGCAATAGAAGTTGCCGAAGCCGGTTCACAGAAAATACCCTCTTTTTCAGTTAACATTTTTTGTGCTGCTAAGATTTCATCGTCTGTGAGCGAATCAAACCAGCCACCAGATTCTTTTTCTACATTTTTGGCTAAATCCCAGCTTTGTGGATGGCCGATGCGAATTGCAGTGGCAATGGTTTCGGGATTGTCAACCATAGATCCCTTGACAAAAGGCGCAGCGCCAGCCGCTTGGTAGCCAAGCATTTTCGGTGTATTGTTTACCTTACCATATTCTTTATATTCGGTATAGCCCATCCAATGCGCTGAAATATTACCGGCATTACCCACAGGTAGACAATGATAATCGGGGGCAAAACCCAACTCCTCAATAATTTCAAAAGACGCGGTTTTCTGACCTTGTAAACGATAAGGATTAATAGAATTAACGATAGAGACAGGCGCATGTTCTGCCACTTCTTTCACCAAGCGCATACCATCATCAAAATTACCTTTAATTTGAATAATAACAGCGCCATGAATCATTGCTTGAGCCAATTTTCCTAATGCAATCTTACCTTCTGGAATAAGCACAAAGGCTTTAATACCAGCTCTGGCTGCATAAGCGGCAGCAGAGGCAGATGTATTACCTGTCGATGCACAAATAATGGCTTTTGAACCAGCCTCAACAGCTTTGGTAACAGCCATAGTCATGCCTCGATCTTTAAAGGATCCGGTTGGATTAAGACCTTCAAATTTAATATAGATATCAACTGCTTTGCCCAACTCTCTTGGGATATTATTCAAGCGAATCAATGGCGTATTACCCTCACCAAGGCTAATTAAACGAGTGCTTTCACTCACAGGTAATCTGTCACGATAGTTTTCAATTAAACCGGTATATCTCATAATTAATTAATCCTTTATGTGTTAATCCAGTGTCTCAACATGAATGATTTTAACAGCTTCTTGAATGAAATTATGATCTTGAATCTCTGCCACTGCTGCATTCATTTCACTCGTTCTGACTTTATTAGTAATAATGGCAATATGTGCATTATTTTGTTCGTCAACTTGTTTTTGTACCACGGCTTCTACACTGATATTATGCTGAGCAAAAATTGCAGTAATATCAGCCAAAACACCTGGCTTATCTGTGGCTAATAGGCGTAAGTAAAAAATTGATAAAATTTCATCATCATCTCGACATACCATGGGTTCAAAAGATTGCCAACCCAAGACATCCTCACTGATTGTGCCTTTGATAATATCAATTAAATCGGCAATAACCGCACTGGCTGTGGCATCATCACCGGCACCGGCACCATAATATAAGGTAGGACCCACCGCATTGCCTTTAACCAACACAGCATTCATAACGCCATCAACATTGGCCAAAAGTCTTCTTTTTGGAATCAAGGTTGGATGTACTCGCATCTCGATTTTGCCGTCGTATTTTTTGGCAATACCTAAATGTTTGATTGAATAGCCTAGCTCGGTAGCAAAAGCCACGTCTTCAGGTTCGACTTTTGAAATACCCTCAGTAGAAACCTTGTCAAAGTTAAGTTCTGAACCAAAAGCGATTGAAGAAATAATAGCCAATTTGTGCGCTGCATCAATTCCCTCAACATCAAATGTTGGGTCGGCTTCAGCATAACCGAGTGCTTGAGCCTCTTTTAAAACATCTTCAAAATCTCTACCCTTATCGCGCATCTCAGTCAAAATAAAGTTGCCTGTGCCATTAATAATGCCGGCGACCCATTCGATTTTATTGGCACTTAAACCTTGCTCCAAGGATTTAAGGATTGGAATACCACCTGCCACTGAGGCTTCAAATAAAAGATGTACGTTGTTGTTTTTGGCTTTTTGCAGTAATTCATTACCAGATGTAGCGATAAGGGCCTTATTAGCAGTAATAACATGCTTACCATTATCGATGGCAATTTTGACCAATTCCAAGGCCAAAGAAGTGCCTCCCATAAGCTCTAAAACGATATCTATGTTTGGATTATTAACAATTTCAAACGGATCTTGTGTCAGTTTAATGCCATCAGTTGAGCAGATTCTTTTTTGGCTAATGTCTCTCACAGCAGCATGAGTAATATGCACCTGAGCTCCGCAACGACGAATAATCTCTTGTTGATTTTTTTCTAAGACATTAACAACACCGCCACCCACAGTGCCTAAGCCTAAAATTCCAATATTCACCAGTTTGAGTTCCTATTTAATGGATGTAAAAACGATAGATTATACCAAGTGAAAATACTATTCTGACAATACAATCGCAGAACATTTAAGAGGGCGAGAATATTCTCTAGGAACACGATGTTCGTTGTTAAATACTATTGGTGCTAGCGCTTTTAACATATCTTCATAAACGCTCTTTTTGAAATCAATAACCTCCTCAATAGGGCGCCAATAATCTACCCATTGCCAATCATCAAATTCAACTTGTTCATGACCATCAAGTTTAATGTGATGCTCATCACAGGTAAGACGCAATAAAAACCAAACTTGTTTTTGACCAATAAAAAGCGATTTTTGTCGGCGTCTTCGGTGTTCTGTAGGCAGGTTGTAACGCAACCATTTAGGTGTTTTTGCAACCACTTCAACATGACAAGCCGAAAGCCCAACTTCTTCGTTGAGCTCACGAAATAAAGCTTCTAACTCTGTTTCGTTTTCGTTGATACCACCTTGAGGCAACTGCCAGGCATTTTGTCCAAGTCTTTTGGCTAAGAGAATTTGCTGTTTATCATTGGTAATAACAATGCCAACATTTGCCCTATAACCTTCATCATCAATCATTAGTAAAGTTATTCGTCACCTGAAAATGCACCTAACAGATGAAGAAGGCTGGTAAACATATTGTGAAGAGCAAGATATAAACCCACTGTTGCAACAATATAGTTGGTCTCGCCACCGTTGACGATGCCTGATATCTGCGAAAGCATAAAAGCACCCATTAGTAACACCACCACAAATGAGATAACCAGACTAAAACCAATTGATCCAATAAAGAAAAAGTTAATCAGTGATAGTACGATAATGCCAATCATAGCAAAAAAGATCATGCCATTTAAAAAGCTAAAATCTTTTTGCGTTCTTTGCGCATAAAAACTAATAGCAAAAAACGAAACTCCAGTACCTGCAAAAGCCTGCAATACCAGATCTGATCCATTTGGCATTGCAAGATAATGACTAAGTAGTGGCCCAATTGAGTAGCCTAACAAACCTGCAATTGCAAAAGCCGTTACAACGCCTTTAGCACTGTTTTGTGTTTTAGGCAACACAAACCAAATAACTGCAATTGCTACGATAGAGCTTACCATTGCAGAACCAAAACCGGCTCCAATCGCAATTGAAAACCACGATGCCAGGCCACCAAAAATAAGCGTATAAGAAAGCAATCTCATGGTGTCAGATAAGACTTTGTTTTTTACCTTGACATCAGTGATGGTTGAAGTTGATGTGAATGTAGACATAATTTTTCCTATGTTGTGAGTGTAAAATAATCCCATTTTAACCTGAAAATAAAAAAAAATCATGAAACTGGTTTTAGGTTTAGGTATTACTGGATTGTCAATTGCTCAATTTTTGTCGAAAGAAAAAATTGATTTTAGACTGGCTGATAGTCGAGATAATCCTCCTATGTTGGGCCAATATTTAGCGGATTTTGAAGACAAACCAGCAATTTTAGGTACATGGAATATCGAATTATTATCTGATGTTGACGAAGTTTTCATTAGTCCTGGTATTGCATCGACAGAACCAATTGTGGTTTGGGCTAATGAGAAAAATATTCCCATAGTTAGTGACATAGAACTGTTTTCTCGTTATGCCAAAGCACCCATTATTGGTATTACTGGTTCAAACGGCAAGTCTACGGTGACGAAATTATTGGGGGAGATGATTAACGTATCTGGCAAAGTTGCACAGATTGGTGGAAACATTGGTAAACCTGCGCTAGATTGCCTCAATGATGGTGTTGACTATTATGTATTAGAACTGTCTAGTTACCAATTGGATTACACTTCTGAGTTAAAACTATTTACCGGAGTGGTGCTCAATATTACTCCCGATCATTTAGACCGTTACCCAAATTTTGACGATTATGTTGATTCCAAATTAAAGCTGTATAAGTTTTGTAAGAATTTGGTTGTTAATTTAGATGAGCCACTCACACCGAAAAAGTCTTGTGCCAAACATTTTGGTATCAACTTACCTAAACGAGACGAAGATTTTGGCACAGTCACTTGTCATGGTAGTTGTTACATAATAAAAGGTGATGAAGTGCTTATGTCAGTGAATGAAATGCAACTGATTGGGGAGCATAATGTGGCAAATATGTTGGCAGCTTTATCACTGGGCGATCAGCTTGAGCTACCCACACAGCCTATGGTTGATTGTATTAAGCGTTTTCAAGGCTTAGAGCATCGATTAGAATGGGTGGGTAAAAAAGCTGGAATTGATTATTACAACGATTCTAAGGCCACCAATGCTATCTCAACCATTAAAGCACTAAAAGCACTGATCAATCGTCATGAAAACATTACTTTGATTGCTGGCGGTATTGCAAAAAAAGAAGATTATTCTCAAATGTTTGACTTAATTGAAAGAGATGTATCTTCGGTAGTGTTAATTGGACACAGTGCAAAAACATTTGCTAATCAGATAAAAAAAGCCCAAGTAAGCATTGCCGATAGTATGGATGAGGCAGTGCGTTTTGCTTCAAGCACGATGAACGACGGTGTGGTTTTGTTATCCCCAGCGTGTGCCAGCTTTGATATGTTTGATAATTTTGAACATCGAGGCGATGAATTTAAACGCTGTGTGGCGTCACTTTAATCCAGTTTAGTATTTGCTCAATATCAGCACGATCAAGGACAAGCGCGTCTTTTTCAGCATTTAGCCAAGTGCTTTGACGCTTGCATAACTGTCTGGTGGCAATAATGCCTTTTTCAATCATGGTTTCTAGGTCAGTCTCACCATCGAGATACTGCCATGCCTGTCGATAACCGACAGCTCTCATTGAAGGGGAATCTTTAGTTAAATTTGGATTTTTTTTAAGAGTTTTGACTTCATCCATAAAGCCACTTTCTATCATCGATAAAAAGCGCTGTTCAATGCGCTGATGGAGTAGTTCGCGTTTACGCATAAGGATTATTTTTTTGATTGGGTAATCCAGTAGAGTTTTTTTATTACCTTGTAATGCGCTTAGTGTTTTGCCTGATAATTCAAATACCTCAAGTGCACGTGTTATGCGCTGAGAGTCATTGGGGTGGATTCTATCAGCAGCAACAGGATCAATATCATATAAGCGTCTATGCAGGGCTTCGGAACCTTTTTCTTTTAACAGTTTGTTAAACCTTTGTCTGGACTCAGCGGTCGATTCAGGCAAGTTGGAGAGACCATGTTCTAATGCGTTGAAATAAAACGAAGTTCCCCCAACTAAAAGAGGCAAAGCGCCTTCACAGAATGCTTTTTCAATTTCAACTATGGCGTCATGAGCAAAATCGTGTGCTGAATAATTATCCTCTGGTGCACATATGTCAATTAAGTGATGTGGATATTTGGCCAAAGTTTGAGCATCTGGTTTGGCGGTCCCAATATCCATGCCTCGGTAGATTAGTGCAGAATCAACACTGATAATTCTGGTTTTTATTATTTTACTTATTTCAATACCCAGTTCGGTTTTTCCGGAAGCTGTTGGACCCATTAAGAAAACAACGGTTTTATTATCTGTATTAGGCATAAAAAGCACGTAATTACGAGGCGATTAACAATTTAAGCTACATTATAATGTGCTGCATATTTTATTCACAGAATAAACACATGTTCAACATTAAGAACGAAAAAACAAACCACAGTTTTGAAGCGGAAGATGGACAGTCAATCTTGGATGCAGCTCTAGATAGTGGTCTTAATTTTCCTTACGGTTGTAGAAATGGCTTTTGTGGCAAATGCAAGGCGTTGATTAAGAACGGCGAGGTTGAATATGATGGTGACTTACCCCCTGGTATCAGTAAAGAAGATGCCGATGATGGGTTGGCACTTTTGTGTCAGTGTAGAGCTAAGAGCAATGTGGATTTATGGGTGGATGAGCTAGATCCTACAGTGGCCAGTATACAAGTCAAAACTCTACCGTGTAAAGTTAGCGAAATTAATCATCTAAACCATGATGTGGTGCAGGTATTTTTAAAAACGCCAGAGAGCGATACACTGCAATATATAGCTGGTCAGTATATTGATGTAATCTACCCTGATTTTGGTTTAAGGGCTTTTTCAATTGCCAATGCGCCAAGTAATTCTAGTATGCTTGAGTTACATATACGTGTGGTTGAAGGTGGCGAATTTACCAATTTTGTTTTCAATGAGCTGGAGGCAAAAACTCTGCTTAATATTGAGGGCCCTAAAGGGGATTTTTACCTAAGAGATGATAGTGATGAGCCAATTATTCTCGTTGCTGGTGGTACAGGGTTTGGCCCAGTAAAAGCCATGGTTGAGCATGCAATTAAAAGCAATATCAGTCGACAAATATACATTTATTGGGGTGTGAGAGAACAGCCAGATTTGTATATGGATTTGCCATTTGAGTGGGATAAAAAGCACGATAACATACATTTTGTTGCAGTGTTGTCTGAAGCCAGTGAAGACTATCAAGGTAGAAAAGGTTTTGTGCATCAAGCAGTGTTGGAGGATTTCGACGATTTATCAACCTATCAGATATATGTCTGTGGTCCACCAATAATGGTAGAATCAGCAGCTAAAACTTTTGTTGAAAAAGGCATGAAAAAAGACAATTTCTTCTCTGATGCATTCGAATTTTCAGCCCACGAGGACGAATAACCATGTCAGATATGAAGACACACCTCGAGCAACAGATAATCACTGCTTTTTCCCCTGCTTACTTTGAAGTGGTTAATGAATCGCATCAGCATTCTGGTCCTCAGAGTGAGTCACATTTCAAATTGGTGATAGTCAGCGATGCTTTTGAAAATGTTAAGCTGATTGATCGTCATCGTATGATTAATACTTTGTTTAAACAAGAGCTTAACGACATTCACGCCTTGGCGATGCACACCTACACACCTCAAGAATGGGCAAAGCGCACAGGCGCACCCGCTTCGCCAAAATGTGCTGGGGGCTCAAAATCATAAAATCGGTTTTATACTCATTTGTTTTAGTATTTTTTTTAAGCGGTTGTGAAACCAATGTTAGCCAACAGACCACTGTTCATAAGCAAATTGATCAGCCTAACCTGGGCAAAATAAAGCCTGAGCATTCCAGTCAAAAAGCAATAGAGAACAACTTATGGCACTATATCGCTAATCGTTCAAAGCTCAAGCCAAGAAACCAAAGGGATATCTTTTGGCACATTGATTGGTTCAAAAAAAATCCCGATTATCTGACCCGTGTGACTAAACGCGCCAAACCTTATTTGTATTTAATAACCAAAGAAGTTGAGCAGGCAGGTTTGCCTATAGAAGTTGCATTATTGCCTATTGTTGAGTCGGCTTATTATCCATTTTCTTATTCAGCTGGCACAGCTTCAGGGTTGTGGCAGTTTATCCCCTCAACTGGCAGGCTTTATGGTTTAAAAGAAGATTGGTGGTACGATGATAGAAGAGATGTGATGAAGTCTACACGCTCTGCCATTAAGTATCTTAAAAATTTGTCTAAATTGTTTAATGGTGACTATCTACTGGCGGTTGCAGCATACAATTCAGGACCTGGGCGTGTACAAAAAGCCATTAAAAAGAATAAAAAACGCGGCAAAAAAGCAGATTTTTGGAATCTCGATTTGCCTACAGAGACAAAAGGCTATGTTCCTCGTCTTTTGGCTGTGTCTGAGCTGATTAAAAATCCCAAAAAATATGGGCAAACACTAACTCCGGTTGATAACAAGCCAGTACTGGGAAAAGTAGTATTGGATTCCCAATATGATTTAGCATTGATTAGTGATTGGACTGGCTTAGATTTGGAACAGATTTATACGCTTAACCCAGGTCTTAAACGTTGGGCTACGCCCAATATAGATAATCATGTTCTACTATTACCTGTTGAGAAAATATCGCTATTTAATCAACAATTAAAGGATTATCCTAAGGATATGCGCATTGAATGGATAAGACACAAGATACAACCTGGAGAGAGTCTGTCTCTTTTGGCCAAAAAGTTCAATACCACGTTAAATCAGATAAAAGATATCAATCAACTAAAAAGCAATACCATTAGAGCTGGAGATTATTTAATTGTGCCAGTTTCACAAGTGGATCAAACCCGCTACACCTTGTCTGAAGACCAAAGAGAAAAGAGAAGAATGGAAGCTAAAAAACCAGGTGAGAAGCTAGTTCACAAAGTGACAAAAGGTGAGAGTTTATGGTCAATTGCTCGAATATATCAAGTCACGATACGTCAAATTATTAAATGGAATCACCTGTCGAATGATACGCCGCTTCAAGTGGGCAAAAGGCTGGTGATTTGGCAAAGTAAAAAAAGCCGACCTGAGAATCTATCAAGTGTGGTCAATACCGGTATTGATATCAACAGAAAAGTGCACTATAGAGTCAAAAGAGGCGATAATCTCTCGACTATTGCAAAAAAATTTGATGTGCGTGTAGATGATATTGTTAAAGACAACCATTTAGATATCTCTAAGGCGCTTCAAATTGGACAAAAGCTTACTATTTTTGTAAATGTCGTTAATTCTAAAATGAAATAAAATGAACGTTCAACTGCCTATTAATAAAATCATCTTAGCTGGGTTTGCCTTTGCTATGACGCATTGGAGAAAGATAATTGAAATCTCTATTATTCCAATTGTCTTATCATTACCACTTTTTTCTATACTTCCAACTTTACTAGAGCTATTTTCAACAATGGCTGAGCGTCTCAATCAGATAATGCCATCAATGCTATCTGGTGACGAGGCAGAAACATCAGGGTTTGCGCTTGAATTTTTCCAGAGTCTGCCCGAATTTACCGCGCTGTATCTGTTTTTATTCTCTTATGCACAAATCATGCTCTCAATCAACATCTATCGTATCGTAATACAAGGCGAGAGTTTTGTGAATGGGTTGATGCCAATTCTGGATATTGGCAAAATTTTTAAATTTTTTATCTTGGCCTTTTTTGTGGGTGTGGTCACCAATATTTTTACTGGATCTGTTCTTCAAATAATCATTTATTTTCTAATTGTGCCAATAACGCTTAATTTTGTGCGATTTGCAATTGGTGAACCGTTTCAATTGCGCTGGGGACTGACTCTTTTTACACAGTTTAATCTTTTTGCTATTCAAGTAATCCTACCACTGTCCATTACTTTAATTTTCACCGTCATTGATAATTTCATTGGCTTGGCAGGGGTGGTGGATATGTTTGTTAGGGCGCTTATATTTTTTTATTGGATGCCGATAACGTTGGCCCTATGTTACCAACTCATTGCTTTGGATAACTCAGAGCAAAACCCTTAGGGTAGCGTAGATCAAAAACAACCTTTTTGCCTTTTTTCTTATTTTTGGGTAGTTTTTGGTAGATTTTTTTAAACCTAAGTATTCTTTGTTTTTGCATACGATAACCCAATACCAATTTGATGTTCGGTTTAACACTTAAAACATCGATGTGACTTCTTTGCATTGATTCAATCTGCATAGGACTGAGCAGCTGTTTGTAGTGATTAAAATCCGAGTACAGATCTTTGATACTTTTATGGTCGGTTTTATTTGAAAAAATTTGAAGAGCATCTGATTCGACCATTTTTTCGGGAAAGAAGAGTTCGCCATTAGCAGAAATATAGCCATTTTCTCCCCATCTAAGGGCGATATCGTGTTCTTGTATTTTGATATGTATGTTGTTCCAAATCAGGCGGCGCACTTGGGCCGATTTCACCCAAGGATGTGACTCTAGTGTCTTTTTGATGGCATTTAAATTCAAGGTTAATTTTTTATCCAATAATGGCTCAACCAATGATTTGAGTTCTGAGACCTTAACATGGGTTGGATTTTGAATTTCCCAACTTAATTTAATGGGAAAAAGATCGAATGAGTCTGCGCGTGTATTGGGATATATAAAAAAAAATAGTATTAAGACAAATACCAAAATTTTGGCACCTTTCTTATTGTAAAGTGCGGATAATAAATTTGCCTCGTTGGCTGAGAATTTTAATCTAGCCATTGAGAATCTTAACCACCAGTTGATTAAAGCTTATGGATACTGCCTTTGCAGCCATTGGTACAAGAGAATGTGAAGTCATGCCAGGTACCGTGTTGATTTCTAAAAGGTAGGGTTGATCATTTTTATCAAGAATAAAATCTACACGTCCCCAATCTTTTGCCCCCATGACTTCAAATGCCTTAAGTGCTAGGTTTTGCAGGTGTTTTTCTTGCTCGTCATTTAATCCACAAGGGCACAAGTAACGAGTGTCTTGTGATTGATATTTGGATTCATAGTCATAGAAAGTATGGGTGGAGACAATCTTAATCGCTGGTAACGGATCTTTATTGACGATAGCAACTGTATATTCTTCACCTTCAATCCACTGCTCAATCATGGCCTCGGTGCCATATTTCCATGCTAAATTCAATGCTTGTTGCAAGTCATCAATGCTTTGCACTTTGCTAATACCAATACTAGAACCCTCTAAAGTGGGCTTAACTGCCCATGGTAGAGAAAATTCAATGTTGGGAATTGGTGAGTTTTTTTCGGCAATCACAGACGCTGCTATGGGTAGATCATTCTCCCTCCAAATATCTTTGGTGGTGGATTTATCCATACACAATCGAGAGGTATGCGCACCTGAACCAGTGTAAGGGATAGCTCTATCATCCAGTTGTTTTTGAATATAGCCATCTTCCCCACCTCGGCCATGCAAAATAATAAAAGCACGATCAAATTTATGAGTCCACAAATCGGATAAATTATCGCCATGCCAATCAAATTTAAAGCAGGCAATATTTTGCTCTTTTAAAGCTTGATAGACAGCCTCACCACTTTTAAGGGAGACATCTCTTTCCGAAGAATTACCACCCATGAGCACTGCTATCATATTCAAGACCTCTGTGTATTAGACAATTCTAAGTTCGGTTTCTAGATCAATATTGAAATTAGATTTTACGACGCTTTGAATGTGTTGTATTAGATTTTCAATCTCTTGTGCACTGGCATTATTTTGATTGATAATATAATTGGCATGTTTTTTAGAAACACAAGCACCACCGATACAATAACCCTTGAGATTGCTTTTTTCAATCAGCTCAGCCGCATACAAGCCCTTAGGGTTTTTAAACACACTGCCACAGTTGGCACTACCAGTGGGTTGAGTGGCATTTCGTTTTTTGAGTAATGCTTTAATTGTTTGAGTTTGTTTCTTTTGGTTAAATTTCAGCTGCGCGCTTAAAAAAAATTCATCGGCATGATGAGCCACTACTTCGCGATAAGAAACATCAAAGTCTGATTTATTGCGTTTTTGTATCTCACCACTTTGGTCAATCGTTTCAACACTTTGAACAAAATCCCATATTTCACTGCCAAAAGCACCAGCATTCATGGCTAGCGCACCACCCAAGCTACCAGGAATAGCGGATAAAAACTCAGCACCAAAAAAACCTTTTTGTTCACAAAAACGTGAAAGCTTAGCCAGCGTTACACCAGCCTGCGCATTGATGCCTCCAGTGGTTTTTTGCAAAAGGTTGAGTCGATTCAATCTAATAACCACTCCCTCAAAGCCACGATCACGTACCAATAGATTGCTGCCTAAACCTAATGCTAGTATTGGCTTGTTGTTGTTGCGCAGAAAATCAGTGAGCTCTTTGAGTGTGTTTGGGGAAAAAAGGCTATCAGCTACGCCACCAGCTCTTAATGAGCAGTATTTGCTCATAGGTTGGTGGTGCTTAAATTCCATATTGGGTAATTAAATCAGGGAGTTTGTGAATATCACCTGCACCCAATGTGAGCACGACATCATTGGTTTCAATCAGATTATCTAGAACATCCATAACTTGTTGTGTGTTTTTGACAACAATGGGATCAAGTGAACAACGAAGCCTAATACTATCAGCCAGGACATTAGAATTGATATGCGCAATGGGTTTTTCACTGGCTGGATAAATATCAGTTAGGATCAGTGCATCGGCATCACTAAGTGCCCAAGCAAAATCATCAAATAAGTCTTGCGTACGAGTGTATCGATGTGGCTGAAAAATAACCAGCAAACGCCTTTTAGGATAAGTTTGTCTTAGACTATCAAAGACTGCACGAATCTCGTTTGGATGGTGACCGTAATCATCATACAAGTCGATAGTTTTGTCATTGAATAGAATTTGACCATGATAATCAAGTCGCCGCGAAACGCCAGAGAAATTGCATAGAGCTTTTTGAATGGTCTGTGCAGGGATTTTTAACTCGCAAGCAACGGCAATGGCTGCTAAGGTGTTGAGTACATTATGTCTGCCAATCAAATTAAGCACAACAGAGAAATTTTGCTGTTTTTTACAAACCACATCAAAATGCATTTGACGATTCTCCTGAGTGATGTTTTGAGCTTGCACGTCAACACCCTTATTTAGACCGTAAGTGACGATAGGGCGGTGCACGTTGGGTAGGATAGAGGCAACACCTGAGTCATCAGCGCAAGCAATACAGGTACCATAAAAAGGTAAATTAGAGGTGAAGCTGATAAAAGCTTGGTGCAAATTTTCTACGTTGTGCTGATAAGTGCCCATGTGATCTTGGTCGATATTGGTAATTACACTGAGCATGGGTTGCAAGTGCAAAAATGAAGCGTCCGATTCATCGGCTTCGGCAACCAAGTAGTCACTTTCTCCTAATTTAGCGTTGATGCCATTAGAGTTTAAGATACCACCAATAATATAGGTTGGATCCAAATCTGCTGTGTTTAAGATGTGTGCAATCAGGCTGGTTGTAGTGGTTTTTCCATGGGTGCCAGCTACAGCAATGCCAAAACGAAAACGCATCAATTCTGAGAGCATCTCCGCTCGAGGTACTATGGCAATATTAAGTTCACGTGCTCTGATAAGCTCGGGATTGTTCTCATCAATCGCAGATGAGACCACCACAGCATGAGCACCATCTACATGGTTCTTGTCGTGCGAATAATTGATTGTGCAACCCATTTTCGCTAAGCGTTCGGTGGTTTTATTTTTATTCAGATCAGAGCCAGAGATTTGATAACCCAGATTATGTAGCACTTCGGCTATACCGCTCATACCTGAGCCACCAATGCCGACAAAATGGATATTTTGCGTGCTTGATTTACAAACAGACTTTAAATCGTTCATTGGCTTACCGTTATAATGCAAATCGCTTGAATGCCTAGCCCTTGTCCAAATGAGGTAAGACCTTCACCACTGGTGGCAGTAATGCCAACATCATGAGCTTGAATACCAGTTAGTTTGGCGATATTGGATTTCATTTCATCAATTTTTGGTGTGATTTTAGGGCTGAGGCATTCAATAGAAATGGCAATATGGTTAATATTCCAGCCTTGTAAGTCATCCAAAGCAAGTTGTAAATATTGTGCTGAATCAATAACGCCTTTTATACATAGGGCATCTGCTTTTGCACCAAGTATATTATTTCCTGTAATTGAAGAAATGGCATTGGTGAGTGCATGCAAGACCACATCGGCATCACTATTGCCTTGTAAGCCTTTTGTGTGTTTAAAATCAACACCACCGAGTATAAGTGGTTTTGATTGATGTTGCTCAAAAGCGTGTGAATCTTGCCCCAGTCCGGTTTTAATTTTCATATTTATTCAGCTGAATTACGCAGATAAAAATTAGCCAAATCCAAATCTTCTGGCGTGGTAATTTTAATATTACTCTGAGAACAGGGAGTAATATGGGATTTTAACCCAAGGTATTCAATACTGCTGGCCTCATCGGTAATGTTAACATTGTCTTTAATGACTTGTTTTAGAGCTTTAGTCAAAATACCCAATCGATACATTTGCGGGGTTTGTGCTTGCCACAGTTTGGAGCGATCCAATGTGCTGATGGCTTCAAAATCCTCCACTTGTTTAACAGTGTCTGTCATCGGCGTTGCTAACAGACCGCCTGTTGGGTGATTTTCTAAGTCTTGTATGAGTTGTTCAACCTCAATGGCTTTGACGCATGGTCTGGCAGCATCATGTACCAAAACCCAATCATCATCATTGGCAAAAGTATTTAATTTCTCCAATGCAGAAAAAACCGAATGAAATCGCTCTTTACCACCTTGAACAGTAGCAAGAAGCTTAGGGTGTTTATAAAAACGAGATTTGGCAAAATGAGTGTCTTGATCTGAAAGGGCAATTACACAACCTTTAACCTTTTTAATGGTAAGTAGTGTTTGTAATGTTTGTTCCAGTACACTCAAACCATTGTCTAATTTAAGATATTGCTTAGGTAACTTGGCATTCATACGTTTACCAAGGCCACTCGCAGGAACAATTAAATAATATTGAGGCAAAATGACTAGAGCTTTTGGATAATGACAATCATTATACCAAATAAGCTTGTATTAACGATTAATCGCCACTGGTAGGCTTGGGTTTGGTCTGTTCAAAGATTTGCCAAAAGGTTTCACCTTTTTTAACCAAGCCAAACTGATATCTTGCCTTAGATTCTATAATTTCCATTGCTGGGTCATTTTCAGCTTCAAGTTCGTATTTAAGCAAAGTATTTTGTTGTTGGAGTTGTTTGTTTTCAGCCAAAATCTGATTAGCTTGATGTTGTTTTTCTTCTAGGGTATTTGGAAAATCAGCAACAAAAAAAGCTTGCTGCATTAGGGCGTATATAAACAGAATAAGCGCGATACTAATCCAGTTGTTATAAAAAAAGCCAAGTATTACGCTTGGCTTTTTGATTATTTGTATTAACCGCATTTGAGCGGGTGGAGAAATTTAGCCATCGGTTAGTGTTGTACCATCTTTTTTATCTTGGACATACATCCAAATACCACCAATAAAGATATACAGGATTGAGCCAATTACTGCAAATGCAGAGATGTATTCAGCGGTGCCAGAGATAATTCCCATATATGACAATAGAAGCAATGCCAGTGGCACTACTAAAGTAACCACCAAAGTACTAAGTAGTAAAATATGTCCTCTAGCTGCAGAGTTATCAACTGTTGAGCTCATCCCATCTCCTAAGTTTGTTGAAATAATGCAGGCATTATAACATAGCTTTTTCTGATGCCAAATTGATACAAATCAATTTTTTTGCAAACGTGTGTGTGAAAATTTATCATGAAAGGTCAGATTGTTTTTATCCACAAGTTGATAGAGGAATCCCAAACCGAATGAGGCAAATGAGAAAAATGCAAGCACAAATCTTAGTAATGCTTGCGCATGCGTCATATTTTGCCCATTTTCTTGAACAACTTGAATCTTGAGCGCTTTCATGCCCAGTGTTTGACGGCCTTTTACCCAAGAAAATGCAAAATATGCATAGGTGCTGGGCAGAGTCACCAGATAGAAAAACCCATCACCCAAATCACTAAACAATGCCTGTACAGCAATTCCAATAACGAACACCAAAGAAAATACTAAAATAGAATCGTATAGCATTGCCCATAAACGCTTTAGCAAACCCACATTTGATTTCATCATTCTTGCCCCAAAAATAGACTCGGATCCACAGCCGTATGATTTAGATACACACCCCAATGCAAATGCGCCCCAGTAGATCGACCAGTTTTACCAATGGTGCCAATAATATCACCTGTTTGTAGCATCTGGTTATTCTCAACTTTAATCTCATTCATGTGGATATAAACACTAATCAAACCTTTTCCATGGTCAATAAACACACTGTTGCCATTAAAAAAGAAATCACCAGTTAAAATGACTCTACCATTGGCTGGTGCCTTTATCGGTGTTCCAATGTCACCTGCAAAATCCAAGCCTGTGTGTGGGCGCCTAGGTTCACCATTGTAGAATCTTTTCAAACCAAAGGGACTGGTGGTTACTCCATCTGCCGGCCTTATAAAAGCTGAATCAACAAATAATTGATCACTGTATGTTTTTCTAGCCTTACTGAGAATGGGTCGCTCCAACTTAATTCTGTCCATATGCGCTAGATTGGGGTTGACAAATTTTTTCTTTTTACCCGTGAGCTTGATGTGCTGTGCTTTGTATTGGTGGTCTTTGATAATAAAAGAGATATTTGTGGTTTTGTCATCTTCAATACGAAGTGTTTTCTCACCTAGTGTTGTCATCAGTGGTATACCAAATAAAACTTGATAATGATCCTGATAAATGTGCTGAACCAGCAAAGGGACTTGGTTATAAAACGCCTTTGGGTTGGAACTTTCACTTTGAAAATCAACCACAGCGATGCCTCCAGGTATTGGTGTATTTTTGATTGGAATACTGGCCCAAGCGGGTGTGTAAAGCAGTATAAAAGCCAGACTAGTTTTTATCGATTTTGTCAATTGTTGAATCAATCGTGCCATCTGTAAGTGTGGTGGTAATTTTTGTACCTATTTTAATATCACAGACTGAAAGAATCAGTTTATTGTGTGTGTCTGTGGTCAGACTATAGCCTCGTGAGAGAGTTTTTAAAGGCGAGAGATGGTCTAGAGCATTTGCATAAGAACGTAGGGAATTGTTGTGTTTTTCTAAATCGTGCCTAACGCTTCTATGGAGCCTTTCAACTAGGAATACCAGTTGATTTTGATGCTGGTTTAATGTGTTATTTGTAGATTGTAATAGGCGTAATTTAGCAACAGCTGTGGCTTGTTTTTTGTTTTGTATACGAGTAATTGGAGATTGTTTTTTGAGTCGTTCTACCCAAGAGTTAAGTGTTGTATTTTTTTGATGAACCGACAGATGTATCTTATGGGACAGTTGTGCAAAAAGACCATCAATTTGCTGGAACAAGGTATAGATTTGTTGTGCCGGACTTGTTAGGTGATATCTTTGCAATTGGTGTTGATACAGGTTGATGTGTTGTCTAGATGCTTTTATTAGTCGTGAGTGTAATTGCTCACTCTTAGCCAAGAGTTCTTGTCGATCTGGTGTGGCCATCATTGCAGCGGCTGAAGGAGTAGGTGCACGCGCATCAGATACAAAATCTGCGATGGTGGTATCTGTTTCATGACCTACTGCACTAATAATAGGCGTATTAGCATGAAAAATTTCACGAGCCAAAGGCTCCTCATTAAAAGCCCATAAATCTTCTAAGGATCCACCGCCTCTGGCTAGAATAATCACATCACACTGCTTGTTTTGATCAGCACTATTGAGGGCGCGAATAAGATTTTGAGAAGCACTTTCACCCTGTACAAGTGAATCGTAGAGTCTTATTTGGGTAAACGGATAACGATTTTTCAAAACTTTAATAATATCTTGAATCACACTGCCGGTGGAGGAAGAGACCACACCAATTACACTGGGTTTTTTGGGTAGTGGTTTTTTGTTTTGAGTATCGAATAACCCTTCCTTAGCCAGTTTTTCTTTGAGTTGCTCAAAAGCCAGTTGAAGATTACCCACACCAACAGGCTCTATGTGTTCAACAATCAGCTGAAAATCACCTCTGGCTTCATACAGGCTTGGTGCAGCACGGATGATGACTTCCATGCCATGTTCGAGATCAAATTTGATATGACGCTGGTTGAGTCGAAACAGGGCGCAGTTAATCTGCCCACGATTGTCTTTTATTGAGAAATACCAGTGTCCAGAAGCAGGACGAGAAAGGTTGGATATCTCACCACGCAACCAACAAGTGGGGATATTATCTTCAATATTTTTTTTACACAATGCTAAAAAATCAGAAACACTGTAAATTTCGTCAATATTAAACATGTTTTTTTAACAAGACAAAAACAGCACCCGTGCCACCATCTTTTGCAGGGCAAGATTCAAATGCCAATACCTGGGGGTGTTGTTTTAAAAAACTGACCACTTGGGTTTTAATAACACTCATGCCTTCATCAGAGTGATAACCTTTGCCATGAATAATTTGAATATACTTTTGATTTTGTTGATGATAAAAAAAATTCGACATTGAATCACAAGCTTCAACAATACTTTGACCATGCAGGTCTAAAACAGGTGCGTGTTCAATACTGCCTCGCTTCATCTGTTGGATATTTTTTTTAGAGACACCCGATTTTGCATAAGAAAGAGTGTCTGAGCCTGATAAAGTAGCGTCTGTAATGTAGCTGTATGCTTCAAAGAGCTCAAAGTTTTTTTCATTTGAGCCAAGTTCTACAGCGTCTTTATCTAATACACCAGAGTTGGCTACAGTCTGTCTAAATAACGCTTTATCAGATTCATCTACCATGCGTAGTAGTATAAACCCTTGGGCATAAAAAAACCCTCAAAAGAGGGTTTATAGTTTGTTATCGAAATAAAAAACTAAAGTGCTTTAATTTTTGCACTTAAGCGAGATTTTTTTCGTGCCACTTGATTCTTGTGTATTAAACCTTTACTAACAGCTTGATCCATTGCTTTTTGCATATCACTAAAGCCACCAGAGGCAGTTTTTTTGTCACCTGCGTCAATTGCGTAAGAGACTTTTTTGATAAAAGTTCTTACTTTTGCGCGAATTTGTGCATTGTGTTTGTTGCGCTTAATTGCTTGTCTTGCGCGTTTTCTAGAACCTGCCGAATTAGCCATTATAAAAGTCGTTAAATAAAAACGCGTAATTATACAAGCACGCGGATTAAAAGTCTATAGAATCGACAAATTTTAGCGTCTTTTTCTTATTCAAAAGTAACTGCCAAGAACGACCTCCATACGAGCGCCATAAACTCACTGAACGGATGCCCGCTAAAAGAAGTGCACGAATATGATTTGCTGTATGTTGGTTTGAAAGATAAATCTGTTCACCACTTACCATAATCCTTGGACTAAGATTGCCTAATGTTGTTTTATATAGCTGTGCAAATCTGGCCACTGATTGGGCGTGGCTAATCTCAAAAAAATCTTGTTTTTTTATTGTTTTGATCTCCGCTGAAATCTGATCTAACAAACCCTTGTTTTTCATCAGTTTTTTTTCTAGATTGATTAGTGCCAGTGAATAAAAAATGATATTTTGTATGGATTTAGATTTTTTACCAAAAGCAACTTTTAGCGTTTTAAGACCAATTGACAAATCTTTTGGTGATTGATAAATTTGTTCAATACTATCACCAACACTGACAATACTTTTGAGGCTAACTTCGTTGCTTTTATTATCACATGTGCCTGTAGATGCCAATTGATCAACCAAGGCTGTGGTTTGTAAAATTGAAGCTAGGGCCAGTGTTTGGTTTTTTAATTTATTCATTCTCTCGTGTTTCAATAATTGCGCCACCCAAGCATGTGTCATTTTGATAAAAAACAATCGACTGTCCAGGGGTAATGGCGCGTTGAGGCTTTTTAAAAACCACTTTGATATCCATTTGATTATCAATAAAAACAGTACAATCTTGTGAGCTCTGACGATACCGAATTTTAGCTTGGCATTGTAGTGGAAATTGTGGGGTATTTGTAATCCAGTGCACATTGCTGGCATTTAAAATAGTGTGGTATAGTAATTCATGATCACCTTGTACCACAACAAGTTCGTTGTTTTGAAGCCTTTTATCGGCCACAAACCAAGCTTCTCCACTTTCACCAAAACCACCACCAATCTCTAAGCCTTTGCGTTGCCCAATGGTATAAAAATGTAGACCCTCATGTTGCTTAATAATACGACCTTTGGTATCCACAACGTTACCGGGCTTGTTTGGCAGATAATTTTGTAAAAAATCTGAAAAATTACGCTCGCCTATAAAACAAATACCAGTCGAATCTTTTTTCTCAGCGGTGACTAAATTGTGTTGTTGAGCCAAATCCCTAACTTGGTTTTTTTGCATCTCTCCCAGTGGAAAAAGACTTTTTGAGAGTTGTCCTTGGTTGAGTAAATACAGAAAATAGCTTTGATCTTTGTCCTTATCTAAACCACACTTTAAAAGGTAAGAGTGGTCTTTATGTTCAATACGGGCGTAGTGGCCTGTGGCAATTTTTGTCGCTCCTAAATTAAGTGCATACTCTAAAAAAACCTTAAATTTGATTTTTTGGTTACACAGCACATCGGGATTGGGTGTTCTGCCTTTTTTTTGTTCAGATAAGAAATGTGAAAAAACATCGTCCCAATAATCGGCTGAAAAGTTAATGCTGTGGAGTTTAATACCCAATTTTTTTGCAACTTTTTTGGCGTCGGAGTAGTCTTGTTCGGCACTACAGGTATCGGCATCGTCATCTTCATCCCAATTTTTCATAAACAAAGCTTCAACTTCATAACCCTGTTGCAGTAGAAGTAGTGCAGCGACTGAAGAGTCTACTCCACCGGACAGGCCAACAACGACTTTATCTTTTGTTTTGTGCGCCACTTTTATGATTGATATTTTTGATAAGCTTGGACAATACGTTGTACCAATTTATGTCGAACCACGTCTTTAGATCCAAATTGACAAAAGGCAATTTGTTCTTCTTTTTCTAAAACAGACATGGCATGCAATAAGCCTGAATTTTTTGCATTGGGAAGATCAATTTGGGTGATATCCCCTGTTATCACCATCTTTGATGCGAAACCCATGCGTGTTAAAAACATTTTCATTTGTTCAATCGTGGTATTTTGGGCTTCATCTAAGATGATAAAAGATTCATTTAGGGTACGCCCACGCATAAAGGCCAGTGGTGCAACTTCAATAGCGCTTTTGTCAATGAGTTTGGTGACTTTTTCAAACCCCAGCATTTCATAGAGTGCATCATAAATAGGTCGCAGATATGGATCAACTTTTTCACTCATATCTCCTGGGAGAAAGCCTAACTTCTCACCTGCTTCAACCGCTGGACGGACCAGAACTATTCGACGTACATAGGATTTTTCAAAAGCTTCAACGGCCTTGGCCACGGCAAGATAAGTTTTTCCTGTGCCTGCAGGACCAATACCAAAAGTACAATCTTTTTGTTCAATGGCTTGTACATAATGTTGCTGATTGGCACTGCGAACGTGGACTTGTTTTCGTTTGGTTTTAATATGAATAGTGCGCTCGGGAACCCTCTCTTGTAATCGAGTTTTAACACTCATCTCTACATCATTGATATCTAAAGTATGATTATTAGACAATTGAAGCAAATCATTGAGTACATCAGCTGCAATTTTTTTATTATCCCCCGATAACACAAAATCGCGACCTTTATTGCGAATATCTACATCAAGGCTTTGGCTGATTATTTCTAGATTTTTATCCAATGAGCCACAAATATTAGCCAGCTGTTCTGGTTTTTTAATCTCAAGTGTTAATTTCATAACAAACATTTTATCATCGACATTAATTTTAAGAATAGATATAATGAGACTCCATCTCTTTATAGGTTTGTTTTCACTTCATGGACATCACTAACAACACCAAACTTTTTTTAGCTCGTGTGGTTCTGTTGGTCTTGCTGTTCCAGCTGTTTACTCCCTCGATCTCTGTCGCTGTTACCAAAACCAATAATGATGGTTACTTTTCTCAGGTGTGCACTCTACAAGGGTTTAAACAAATTTGGATTCAAGCAGACAACCAAGATAATCAAGGCAGCCTTATTGTTTCTGATTGTCCTTATTGTTTATTAAGTATTTTTGAAGTTGATGCGATAGAACAAACCACGCAGTTTTTTTCTATCCCTGTTAATAAGGTATTTGAAAATACTAAGGTTGTTCAAAGTAGTATCCACAGGGATGCTAAATTAAAAATCTTCGCCATTCGTGCGCCGCCTTATATAAGTTAACAACAATTTACTCTCATTGCTAAAGTGTTATGAAACACTTTGCATCAAATATAACTTATATATAGGAAACAAACATGTTTAACAAATTTAAATTTTTTCTAACGGCTATTGCCACATTAATAGCATTTAATTTAGCGACTGCAATGGGGCATAAGCACTCAACAGACCATCATCATGATGGCGTGACTATTGATGATCCTTGGGTAAGGTCAGCACCATCAAATGCACCTGCTTTAGGCGCTTTTATGAACATTGTGAATAACACGCATCAGACAGTAAAACTGATCAAAGCCGATGCCGATGGATATGATCGTATTGAGCTTCATCGCACACAACAAGACGGGGAGTTGATGAAAATGGTCAAACAAGAGTTTATGCCAATCTCAGCAATGGGCAGATTAATACTTAAACCAGGCAGTTGGCATGTAATGCTGATTGGACCAGATTCAGTACCTAAAGAAGGTGAAAAGGTTAGAATCAGCCTTTATTTTGATAACGGCCAAAAACAAACAGTCTCAGCTGTGGTGCGTAAAGGTCAAAAGATGATGCATCATAATCATCATCACTAACTCTATGTTGAAAAAAATATTGCTGGTTTTTGTTTTGGTGGTAGTGACTTTATTGTCATTGCTGTTTTATTATGGTACTGATTCAACACCCGACCATCAGGCTTTAAAAAAACAACTTAAGGTATCCAAATTATTGGTTAACCCTAATCGCCCACTGCCCCAGTTTTCACTCATTGATCATAATGGGGCAGTCTTTGACAATGATCGACTCAAAAACCAATGGAGTTTAGTATTCTTTGGGTATACCCATTGTCCTGATGTTTGTCCAACAGGGTTGATGGATATGGCAATGCTGGAACAAGTGCTAGAAAAACAAAATATCAAGGTACCCAAAGTGGTGTTTATTAGTCTTGATCCAAAACGTGATACGCCGGAGCTGTTAAAAAC
Organism: uncultured Piscirickettsiaceae bacterium; assembly: GCA_964647705.1. Classification (GTDB taxonomy): domain Bacteria; phylum Pseudomonadota; class Gammaproteobacteria; order PS1; family Pseudothioglobaceae; genus CAZYIW01. The sequence goes on along the minus strand of CAZYIW010000003.1, from coordinate 25,969 downwards.
TTATCTCACTCACTTTAGTGAAGATTTTTTAGGTGTCTCGGGTGATACAAAGCAAGTTAATCAACTGATTAGACCTTTTGGTACATTCTATGAATTTGTAATGTATTCTGGTGACAAACAAGTGGTTTTGGGGCAATCTCTTCCTAAAGGAGTAAAAGACTATCATGTTAACCATACTGCTTGGATTTATTTAATCTCCCCAGATGGTGAAATCTTTGCAGGCTTTCCAACACCGCATAAACCAAAAGATATGGCCAAAGATATTCAGTTAATTTTTAACCATCAATGAATAACAAAACCCTGGGTTTCATTGTCTTTATAGCAATTTTTTTTATTGTTGCTGGACAGTGGTACAAAAATTATTTGCAAGATAAGATTGAGCGTGTTGTTCATGTTACTGATTGCCAAATTTCTAAAGGAGCTTGCAGAATAAGCGTTGCCAAGGATAAGTTTTTAAACTTGAGCATATTGCCCATTGGTATTCCACAAACTCAAGCACTTGAGATTGAGGTTAATTTAGAAGGGTTTGAAGCTAATGATGTTTCAGTGAACTTTGAAGGCCTAGAGTTTGATCATAACTTAATGCCTTATTTGTTAACAAAAAACACCGACAAAGATTTTTCAGGGCAGGGGTTTTTATCATTGTGTGCCCTTAGGGAGATGAGTTGGTTTGCCAATGTTATTGTTGAAAGTGACAAAGAGATATTAAAGGTTTCTTTTCCTTTTAAAACCAATAGAAATTAGTCGACCAACTTACCCACTAAAGAATTGTTGGCCGCATCGGTAATTTTAATATTCACAATTTTACCGATCAGTGATTCATCACCTTTGAAATGGGTATTGCGCATGTTTTCGGTTTTGCCATAAAGCTTATTGCCTTTTTTGGCCTTGCCCTCTACCAAAATTTTTTGCACACTACCAATCATGGCTTTTGAGATTTTCTCAGTAGATTCGTCGATGGTTTTTTGCACTAAAGCCAAACGCGTTTTTTTTGTCTGTGTTGCGAGGTCATCTGGATAAGTTGAGGCGGGTGTGCCAGGTCTTTTTGAATAAATAAAACTAAATGACTTATCAAAAACAATGTCATTAATCAAATCTAGGGTATGGTTAAAATCCTCGTCAGTCTCACCAGGAAAGCCAATAATAAAGTCGCTGGAAATAGAAATATTGGGACGAATCTCACGCAAACGCTTAATTTTAGATTTGTATTCTAGGGCGGTGTGTCCACGCTTCATCAGTGAGAGTATTTTGTCTGAGCCACTTTGAATGGGCAGGTGTAGGTGAGAAACTAGCTCGGGGACTTCCGCGTAAGCAGCAATCAAACTCTCTGAGAACTCTACTGGATGTGATGTGGTGTAACGAATACGATCAATACCATCAATTTGTGCAACAATACTGATAAGCAGTGCTAAATCTGCAACTTCACCATCATCCATCTTACCTTGATAGGCGTTAACATTTTGACCCAAGAGATTGACTTCTCTGACTCCTTGAGAGGCCAGTATCTCAACTTCTTGAATGATGTCATTAAAGGGTCGTGATACTTCTTCACCACGTGTGTAAGGCACAACACAAAAGGTGCAGTACTTAGAGCAACCTTCCATAATGGAGACATAGGCAGTAACACCGTTGGATTTAGGTTCAGGCAAATAGTCAAATTTTTCAATCTCAGGAAATGAGACATCAATACTAACTCGTTTTTTCTCCAGTGCATCGTTTAACATATTAGGTAGTCGATGCAAGGTTTGTGGGCCAAAGATTAAGTCGACATAAGGAGCGCGTTTGAGAATAAGATCGCCTTCTTGAGAAGCCACACATCCACCCACACCGATAACCAAATTTGGGTTTTTTTCTTTGAGTTTTCGCCAGCGACCCAACTGATGAAAAAGCTTTTCTTGGGCTTTTTCTCGAATGGAACAAGTATTTAACAAAAGTACATCTGCATTTTGTGCATCATCAGACAGCTCTAATCCGTGAGAGTGTTTAAGCACATCGATCATTTTATTAGAATCATATTCATTCATCTGACACCCAAAGGTGCGAATGTAGAGTTTGGATAATGACATTACTTCTGAATATGCAGTGTTTGCGTGGGGTAGGCAATCTCAGCTTTATGTTTGGCAATGATATCTGCAACTTGCAGTAATATCTCTTGTTTCACACGGTGATATTCACCCTTGTCCGTGGTTTGGGTAAAGCAATAAACTTTAAAATCTACAGAGGAAGCGTTGAAATAATTGAAATAAACTCGAATAGGTTGTGAGAGATCTACCTGTTTATGATTTTTCAACATTTGCTCTACTTCTTCAACAATTGCAGGCATTTGAGCGATATCATCATAGCGAATACCAACCACTTCGTTGATTCGACGGTTGGTCATACGTGAGGGAGTCTCAATGGGCAGAGAAGCAAAAATCGAATTAGGGATATAGACAGGATTTTTGCTAAAGGTGCGAATACGTGTCATGCGCCAGCCAATCTTCTCAACCGTACCTTCAAATTCACTTGAGCGTATCCAATCGCCAGTGGAAAAAGGTTTGTCCATTTGAATCATCAGCCCACCAAATATATTTGACAGCATATCTTTGGCAGCAAACCCCATAACAATGCCACCCACACCACCAAAAGTAAGCAAGCTAGAGACAGAAAAACCAAGGTACTGCGCCACACCAAGCACAATAGCGGTAATAACTAAGATTTTGAATAATCGAGCGAATAATCGAACCGAGTCGTTGTCAATGTTATTGTCTTTGCTACATAGATAATTCTCTACCGCAGAAATAACCCTAACCAGACCCCAAGTGATGATAAAAATCGGAACGATATCAATATAATCAACCACACTGGTTAACAGTGTAATCTCGGCTTTAATTACATCGATAGAGAAATACACCCAGGCGAACCAAATCAATACTTTGACAGGGAAAGAGATTGCGCCAATTAGATAATCGTCTAATTGATTGGCGGTTTTGCCTGCGTGGGTGATAATTTGCTTGAGCAAAAAACCAACCACAATATGTATCACTAAAGCAACGGCAAACAATACTCCAACCATTTGGTAAGTGGTTATATTTTGTAAAAATTCATTCATCGTCTCTATTTTATTTCAAATATTTACTAGGATTGATGTGTTCTTCGAATTTTTTCATCTCAAAATAAAATGGATTTTTCCCTGTTAATGCTAACACCTGAGCTTTTTTAACATCGTCGCCGGTTGCAACTTGAAATGAGAGAATCTGAGTATAAGTACTATAAAAACCAAGAGAGTGTTTAATGATAATTTTTTTTGCAGATTGATCTGTATAAACGACTACACCATCACGAATTGAACGGACTGATTGTCCAGATTGCGTGTTAAAAGTTAAGCCAGGATGCGACTTGGAAAATGATTGAATGACCTTGCCTGCAACTGGAATAGACCAACTTTTGGGTGTTGATTTGTTTTCTGTGTCACTTGTTTGTTGGTTGTGTTTGGTAGGGTCGGTTTCATACCTTTGTATTTGAATATTTTGCTGATTGATTGATTTATCAACAATAACAACAGGTTGTTTTTTACTCTTTGGTAAACAACCGGAGGTAAAAAACATTATTAGTGCAACACTCAGTGCTATCTTAAACATACAATAAAACCACTACGACCAAAATTATCAAGTAATAACCCAAACGATCAATGTATTTTTTCAACCAAGCATCACATTGTTGCCCGTATTTTTTAACAATATAGGCCACCAGAAAATAACGTGCACCGCGGGCGATAAGAGAGATCACAATAAACGGCAAAAGCGCCATGTGCATCATACCAGCGGTAATTGTAGCAAGTTTATATGGAATGGGGCTAAAAGCAGCCAAACCAACAAACCAAATGCCGTATTTTTCAAACTGAAGCTTTGCCTCATCAATGATGCCAATTTCAAACAGGTGATAATTAACAAGAAAATTAAGTAGAACTTCACCCAGAAAATATCCAGCAAGTCCGCCAAGAACTGACGTAATAGTACAAACCCAGGCGAACCAAAAAGCGCGCTTAGGTTGTTTGAGTGACATTGGTGCCAAAATCACATCGGGAGGTGGATAAGGCAGAATTGAGGATTCTAAAAAACTTACCCCTGAGAGCCAATAAATTGCATAGCGGCTTTTTGCCCAATCGAGTGCTTGATTATAAAGTTTAGAAAATATTGGCATTCAGACTATTTTTTTACCAGCATTGGAAAACCTAACGCTTCACGAGAATCGTAATAGGTTTGTGCCACTTTTTGACTCATGGCACGAACACGGCGAATAAATCGAGCCCTGTCAGTAACACTAATCGCATGTCGGGCGTCAAGCAAATTAAATAAGTGAGAGGCTTTCATTACTTGTTCGTAGGCTGGAAAGGGCAGAGAATGTTCGATTAATTGGGCATTCATGGCTTCAGCCTCATCAAATTGTCTAAACAGTACCTCGGTATCAGCAATTTCGAAATTATATTTGGATTGTTCAACTTCATTTTGATGAAATACATCACCATAACTCACACCATCTACCCAAACCAAATCAAACACGGAGTCTACGCCTTGCAGATACATGGCCAACCTCTCTAGGCCATAGGTTAACTCACCTGAAACAGGCTTACATGAGAGACCCCCCACTTGTTGAAAGTAGGTAAATTGTGAAACTTCCATGCCATTGAGCCAGACTTCCCAGCCAAGCCCCCATGCGCCAAGGGTGGGTGATTCCCAATTATCTTCAACAAAGCGCACATCATGCACATTAAAGTCAAGACCAATGTGAGTGAGAGATTCCAAATACAAATCTTGAATATCTTTTGGCGAGGGTTTGAGTAAAACTTGGAATTGGTAATAGTGTTGTAAACGATTTGGGTTTTCACCATAGCGTCCATCAGTAGGTCTACGTGAGGGTTGGACATAGGCACTATTCCAAGGTTCTGGACCAATGGCACGTAGAAACGTGGCTGGATGGAACGTACCTGCACCCATTTCCATATCAAAAGGTTGAAGCAGTGCACAGCCTTTTTTTGCCCAAAATGATTGTAGTTTTAAAATTAAATTTTGAAAAGATGCACTGGCATCTAGCTCAGATATAGACATGACAAATTGGTGTCAAAATAACAAAAAATTTTACCGCATCAATCTGGCTCTAAGCGTTTAATTGAGACAGTGTCGAATTGGTTTGAAATAGGGGCTTGTTTGCATTGAGAAGAATAAACAAACCCCAAGACTAGAAAGCACAGTATATGGAGATAAATACTTCCCAGATAGGTTATTTAACTACTGAGCTGTAATCAATAGACAGTTTTATATTAAGGTTGATTAATAGACGGTTTTATTTTAAGGTTAATTTATTAATTTCTTCGTTCAATACCACTGAGTCAAGCTGTTTGAACACAGATAAATCATCAATGCACACACCACCGCAGGCTTCATACCAGGCATAGCCTGCTGACCATGGCGCATGCTGGTATTCTCCTTGGCGTTTTCTAATTATCACCAAGATTGTATCCTTTTTATAGATAACATGATAGGGTTGCTCTTGTTTGTGCAATGATTCGATTAGCATCCAAGCATCGCTGACACTAGAGAAACTCTGGTGTGCTAATGGGTATTTTTCCTGTGTTTCAATAGGCAATGGTTTTTCACGAATAAAACATTGCAGATGAAAATGATTCACCGATGCATAAGCCCCATAAGCGTTATAGGCCAAAGTCCATCCATTGATATGAATGCCCACACTATTGGCCATCATCCAAGCAAAATGATGCAGATCTTGAGTCATTAATTGAGGGTGTTTTTTTGTTGGTTCAACCACCACCAACCCATGCCAGTCGGCAAAAGGAAACTTATTGTAAAACAGGGTCACTTCCTTAGAAAAAAACTGCCCTTGCCAAAAAACCTCATTTTTTAAAAAATCTTTATTAAAGTGAAAGTCACTATTGTCAAAATCTTTGTACATGCCTTTGGTTTTTGACTGGCTCAAACGCTTGGGGCGAAGCGCTCTTAGGGGATTGTATTGAATTTCAAAAAAGCCCGATTGACGATACTCGGTTAACGCCAAAGTCGTTATATCGATGTCTTTTAATTTGTCAAAAACCAACTCATCGTCGTCTGATCCATGAGAGTTGTTCGACTTTAATTGTTCAAACTTTAAAAGCAGTTTGGATTCGAGTCTAAGCCAAATGGGGGCGCTGATTTTTGCATTGGCCAAAACCAAAATAAAAGCACCCAAATCTTGCGCATCCAACATTGATTCCAAGCCTTGGATATAAGACTCTTTAAAGGTTTTTAAATCTTGAAAAATAGGATTCATGATAAAAATATTAATTTTTTTAAAAATGGGTGTTGAAAACAAACCATTTTCTCAATTTTTGCCTTAATAAAGGCTTTTTTCAGAAAAAAAATAGTAAAAATCCAACGATTTTGGTGCTGGATTTTAAAATTTTGAATTTTTTATCAATACTAATATTTATAAGACTCTGTCTTGAATGGGCCAGATTTAGGCGTGTTAATATACTTGGCTTGTGCATCGGTCATTTGAGTGATCACACCACCAAAGCCACCAACCATACCAGCAGCGACTTCTTCATCTAGCTTTTTCGGTAGCACTTTTACAAAGATATTGTCCAACTTGGCACCTTCTGGCAAATCGGCAAATTTTTGATCGTATAAATACATTTGTGCCAAAACTTGATTGGCAAAAGAACCATCCATAATTCGAGAAGGGTGTCCTGTGGCATTGCCTAGATTGACTAAGCGTCCCTCAGAAAGTAGGATTAAATAATTGTCTTTACTGTCGTCTCGAAAAACTCGATGTACTTGTGGTTTAACCTCTTCCCAGCGCCAATTATCACGCATAAAGCCGGTGTCAATTTCATTATCAAAGTGACCAATATTACAAACCACAGCGCCAGCTTTTAAGGTTTGTAACATCGGCGCATCACAAACATTGATATTGCCTGTTGTCGTCACTACCAAATCGGTATTGGTCAATAAATCTTGGTTAACACCCTCGATCTCACCAGTGTTGATGCCATTGTTGTAGGGTGAAACCACTTCAAAGCCATCCATACAAGCTTGCATAGCGCAAATGGGGTCAATCTCGCTGACTTTAACAATCATGCCTTCTTGACGCAAAGATTGTGCCGAACCTTTGCCCACATCACCATAGCCAATTACCAAAGCTTTTTTGCCTGACATCAACATATCTGTGCCGCGCTTAATCGCATCGTTTAGTGAGTGGCGACAGCCGTATTTATTGTCATTTTTACTTTTGGTGATTGAATCATTGACATTAATTGCCGGTACCTTTAGGCTACCTTGCTCCAGCATTTCTAATAGGCGATGAACTCCAGTGGTGGTTTCTTCACTAATGCCATGGATGTTGTTAAGCATCTGGGGATATTTTTCATGTAGCATTTGCGTTAAATCGCCACCATCATCAAGCACCATATTGGCATCCCAAGGTTCGTTATTCGAGAGAATGGTTTGTTCAATACACCATAAAAATTCTTCTTCAGTTTCGCCTTTCCAAGCAAAAGTTGGGATATCGGCTGCCACCATGGCTGCTGCTGCATGATCCTGTGTTGAAAAAATATTGCAACTTGACCAACGCACCTTGGCACCCAAATCTACCAAAGTTTCCATCAGTACAGCAGTTTGAATGGTCATGTGGATACAGCCTAAGATTTTGGCACCTGCCAAAGGTTGTGTGTCTTTATACTTTTCGCGAAGCGCCATCAAAGCCGGCATTTCTTTTTCAGCCAGCTCGATTTCTTTTCGGCCAAAATCGGCTAAGCCAATATCAGCCACTTTATAGTCATTGTTATCAATGGTTGGATTACTCATTTTTATCTCCTAAAAAACAATAAAAATGAGCGTCGTTTTGATTGCCAAGCCTGATGGGAATTCACCCAGTGCAACGCTCCTTGGCAGATTGTTATTATACCAATTATTTTAAGCGATCAGCACGATCGGTCTTTTCCCAAGTGATGTCGTCTTCGGTACGGCCAAAATGACCATAACTGGCTGTTTGTTGATAAATTGGGCGTTTTAGATTTAACATTGTAATTAAACCTTTGGGTCTTAAATCAAAATGCTCAGCTACTAATTTTTCAATTTTTTCATTAGAAATGTTTCCAGTATCAAAGGTGTTGACATTGATTGAGGTAGGCTCAGCAACGCCAATCGCATAAGAGACTTGAATCTCACATTTATCAGCAAGGCCTGCAGCCACAATATTTTTGGCTACATAACGTGCTGCATAAGCCGCCGATCGGTCAACCTTAGATGGGTCCTTACCAGAAAATGCACCACCACCATGGCGACCCATACCGCCATAAGTATCGACGATAATTTTACGTCCAGTCAGTCCCGCATCCCCTACAGGTCCGCCAATCACAAAATGACCCGTTGGATTAATATGGTATTTGGTGTTGTTATTTAACCAATCGCTAGGCAACACTGGTTTGACAATCTCTTCCATCACTGCTTCTTTTAAATCGGCTTGTGAGATATCTTCATCGTGTTGAGTGGAAAGAACCACCGCATCAATGCCCACAATTTTGTGTCCATCATAATGACAAGACACTTGTGATTTCGCATCAGGACGCAACCATGGTAATTTTCCTGATTTCATTAGTTCGGCTTGTTTCTTTACCAAACGATGTGCATAAAGAATGGGTGCTGGCATCAAAACATCGGTGGCATTACAAGCATACCCAAACATTAAACCTTGGTCGCCTGCACCTTGCTCGTGTCCTTCAAATTCATCCACACCAATTTTGATATCTTGTGATTGTTCACCCAATAGGTTGGTGATATCGCAACTGTTGCCATTAAAACCATATTCTTCTTTGTTGTATCCGATGTCGTTAATGGTTTTGCGAACGATTTTTTCATAATCAATTTGAGCGCCCGTGGTAATCTCACCAGCCAATACAACATGGTTGTCTTTTACCAGTGTCTCAACAGCTACGCGTGAGTTGATATCTTCTTTGAGTGCGGCATCAAGGATGGCGTCAGAGATTTGGTCACAAACTTTATCTGGGTGACCAGCAGAAACAGATTCAGAGGTAAAAATCATTTTTGTTCTCCTAAAATTAAAAAAACCCTTAAAGCGGGTTTTCTTTATATTTAGAAGAAACTCCAGCTTTAGCTTGTTTTAACTGCTCACTTGGCAGTAACGCTAGCAATCGGGGCAAATCAGCGTGTATTTCCAACAATTATAAATATTATTTCTGTCTAATCAAGTGCTTTTTCTTATTTTGTGGTTTATTCTAAGCTAATTTTGAGTGCCAAGCTGCTGACAAAAGGTGCAACCATCAAGCTAAAAATTAAAATACTGGCAAGAAACAACAGTGGCTGGTCGATATCCATACCAAACTGCGCTTGAGAAACCGCGGATGATGCAAAGATCAAAATAGGAATATACAAAGGCAAAACCAAAAGTGAGAGCAACATACCTGAGTTTTTAATACCAACAATGAGTGAGGCGCCAATCGTACCAATCAAGCTAAGGCTGGGAGTGGCCAATAGCAGGGTCAGCATTAATACTTCAATACCCTCTGGGGTTAAAAATAAAACCGTACCCAATAAAGGTGAGAGCAGAATAATTGGAATGCCTGTTAGTATCCAGTGCGACAGTGTTTTGGCTAGGATAAGCCCAGGCAATGAATAATGTGAAACCAGCATTTGTTCTAAGACACCATTTTCAAAGTCGTAATGAAATAAGGTATTGAGTGAAAGTAAAACAGAAAGCATACTGGCGACCCAAATAATGCCAGAGGCAATTTGAGACAAGGTAGAGGCTTCTGGGCTGATTGCTAATGGAAAAAGAGAAACAGAAATCACAAAAAACAGCAAAGGGTTTATCACACTTGAGGGATTACGAATAGCAATTTTCAAATCGCGTTTAAATGTTTGAACATAGATATTCATAATGACAATATTTTTTGGTTTTTAAGTGAAGAATCTTGGTGTGTGGTAAATAAACAGATTCCGCCATTTTCACAATGTTGTTGAATACACCCTTCAACAATCTCCACTCCCAAAGGATCCAATGCGGTAAAAGGTTCATCTAAGAGCCAAACTTTGGCGTTGGATAAGAATAAAGCCGCTAAGATAACACGACGTTTTTGTCCGGCTGAGAGTTTGGCGCAATATTCATCTTCATAACCCGCCAGTCCAATCTGAACTAACGCTTGAGTAAGAGAGTATTTGTTTTTGGAAGCGTTAAGTTGGGTTAAAAAATGCAAGTTTTCAGTGGCAGTCAATTCTGAGCTGATGGCTGATAGATGACCCAAATATAACACCGATTGTTGATAGTTTTCACAACCAACAGGGTGATTGTCAATTGTCACCGTTCCGGCTTCGGCTGAATTAATACCGGCTAAGATTTTAAGTAAAGAGGTTTTTCCACTACCATTGGTACCAGTGATGCGAAAAATATCACCAGATTTTGCCTCAAAGGACAGATCAGTAAATAGTTGATTGTAACCGCGCTGACACTCTACTTCATTGACTTTTAGCGAGACCGAGTCTAAAGATTGTGCCATAACCACTGGTTATTACCAGAATTGATACCAAGGTTTATTGGCTTCTTCTATACGTTTTCTTTCGGCTTCAGCTTCTTGCTCAGCCTTTTGTTTGGCAAGACGCTCGGCCTCTGCTTTTTCTTTAGCAATCCTTTCAGCTTCAGCTTTTTCTTTGGCAATACGCTCAGCTTCGGCCTTAGCCTTGGCTTGTGCTTCAGCCTTTTGTTTGGCAAGACGCTCGGCCTCTGCTTTTTCTTTAGCAATCCTTTCAGCTTCAGCTTTTTCTTTGGCAATACGCTCGGCTTGTAATTTTTTCTCCTCGTTGGTGAGTGCGGGCAATGCGTCAATTTCAGAGGTATCAATTTGGCTTAGTTTATCGCCATCAAAAGTTAACCTTAAGCGATAGTGGATGGTTTTTTGCGTCTCTCCAAAGGTCTTAGAATAGTTAATGTAATCCCATTGATTATTGTGAAAGGGGTCGATTACACTCGGAGAGCCAATTAAATCTTGTACTTGGTCTTTATTCATACCGACTTTGAGTTGATTCACCTTAAAACGTTCTAATACTGAGCCTTGATAAATATCCGCTTTGTAAAGATCAGGTAGTGATAAATCAGGCACAAAATCAGACATATCAGGCATCTCAGGCAAATCAAAATCCGGCATTTTAGGCATTGAGGAAGAACAAGCCGTTAAAAATGGTAATGAGAATGAGAATACAATCAAAGTTAATTTGTTCATTAGTTAATAATTGATTAAAATGATTTTCAACGATTTTACATCAAGGACAAGAATATGGACGCCCAAGATTTAAAAAGTGCTGGACTTAAGGTAACACTGCCTCGACTTAAGATTTTAGAGGTATTGGAAACCAGTGAAGAGCATCACATGAGTGCAGAGGATATATATCGTACATTGATTACTCAGGGCGAAGAGGTTGGTGTTGCAACAATTTATCGTGTGTTGACTCAATTTGAAGAAGCAGGCATGGTCAATAAGCTTAATTTTGATAATGGACAGAGTGTTTATGAGCTTTCAAATGTTGAGCACCATGATCACCTAGTGTGTATCAAATGTGGCAAAATTGATGAGTTTCAAGACGATGTTATTGAAAAACATCAAAACGATGTGGCCCACAAATATGGTTATCAACTAACGGACCATTGCCTATATTTATATGGCCTTTGTAAAGAGTGCCAATAGTTTTTCCACTTACCTTTTATTTCAGAAAAATCTCTTGATAGAGAACCGGTTATTTAATAAATGATGGAAGATTTTATTCTTAGAGCGTTTCTAGCGGGTATTGGTATCTCGATCATTGCCGGTTCTTTGGGTTCGTTTGTAATTTGGAGACGCATGAGCTATTTCTCTGAATCTATTTCTCATTCTGCGCTTCTTGGCGTAGCATTGGGAATAGCAAGTGGATTAAATCTACATTTTTCATTGGTTTTGGTGGGTGCATTGTTTGCCTCTTTGGTTGTAATATTACAATCAAAGCATTTTTTTTCAAACGATGCCATCTTAGGTATCTTCTCACATATTGCACTTTCCTTAGGCATTGTAGTTTTGACCTTAGTGGCAGCACCCAATACCGATTATCTTGGTTTTTTGTTTGGTGATATATTGGCTATCGGTCAGAGTGATATCTTTTGGGTTTATGGTATTGCTGTTTTAATTATTGTGTTGCTTAGCTTTTTTTATCACAGGCTTTTATTACTAACCTTAAGCGAAGATTTAGCCAGAGCAGAAGGGGTGAATTATCTTTTCTATCAACTGTTGTTTATGTTGATGATTGCATTGGCAGTTTCTGTATCGGTTCAGATTGTGGGCGTGCTTTTAATTACCTCTCTTTTGATTATCCCACCAGCGATTGCCCGTGTTTTTGCAAAAACACCCATACAGATGATTTTTCAATCAATTGGTTTCGCCATGTTGGCGGTATGTAGCGGAATCTGGATTTCCATTTTTGTCGATATTGCTACAGGACCATTGATTGTGATTTTATTGGGCGCTATGTTTATTTTTTCGCAATTTTTAGCAACCAAGCACACCGGTTAATTCTCGCTTAACGCCATTAATTGATTGGTTTGTTGTTCAACTATCAGCGGTTCAATAACCGCATCAAGTTCGCCTTCCATAACCTCCGCAAGCTTGTACAGAGTTAGATTAATTCGATGATCGGTTATACGTCCTTGAGGGTAATTATAAGTACGAATTCTTTGTGAGCGATCGCCACTACCAACCAGTTCTTTGCGTGCTGAAGCTTGCTCTTGTTGTTGCACGCGTTGTTGTTCGTCTAAAATTCTTGAGGCCAAAACAGACAAAGCTTGTGCTTTATTTTTGTGTTGTGATCGCCCGTCTTGACATTCCACTACTGTTCCAGTTGGTAGGTGTGTTACACGCACAGCTGAATCGGTTTTATTCACATGTTGACCGCCAGCGCCACTGGCTCTGAAAGTGTCAATACGCACATCATTCATATTAATATCCACTTCCTCAATATTTTCAACTTCAGGCATTACCGCCACTGTACAGGCAGACGTATGAACACGACCCTGAGATTCGGTCTCAGGCACACGTTGTACACGATGTGCGCCTGATTCAAATTTGAGTTTAGAATAAACATCACTACCATTAATTCTGGCAATAATCTCCTTAAAGCCACCATGTTCACCAATACTAGAAGACATGATTTCAATTTGCCATTTTTGTCTTTCTACATAACGCGAATACATTCGAAACAAATCACCAGAGAAAATCGCAGCTTCGTCTCCACCAGTACCCGCTCTAATTTCAATAATAATATTACGAGAATCATTTGGATCTTTTGGTAAAAGCGCTTTTTTAAGGTCAAGATCTAGCTCTTCTAGACGTTGTTTGCCTGTGGCTATTTCATCTTTGGCCATGGATTTTAATTCTTCATCATCTTCTAGAAGCATCTGCTCTGCCGTTTCAATGTCAGCCTGAGTTGCGAGATATTCTTGGTATTGCTCACTAACAGGTGTGAGTTGCGAATGTTCGATTGAAAGTTCGCGAAATTTTTTCTGATCGCTAGCCACATCAGGATCGGAAAGCATGACACCGACCTCTTCAAGACGCATCGACAAGCGTTCAAGTTTTGACAAAATAGAATCGTTCATGTGTTGTTAATATCGATATCGTTTTTTGACAAAGGGACACAATCACCACATTTTTGTAATTGGGTTTGTTCTGCTTTTTTAATATTTTGAAAAGGTGCGTGTAGAAGTTTGTTTGTCAGTTGGTCAGCCAACTCTTGTATCAGTGCAGCTGAATCGCCACCGTTCTTGAGTTTTTTCAGCGTATTTTTAACAGCCTCATCCTTAATAGCATGTGCATTTTGTCGATAGGATTGCACAACCTGTTCGTTTGGAAGTGACTCCAGCCAATTTGAAAAATTTTTATTCTGATCTTTAATAATCTGCTCGGCAAGGGCTTTTTCTCTTTGTCTGGAGTCGATATTGTCACTGACCACTTGTTGTAGATCATCCACGGTATATAAAAACACATCATCGAGTTGGCCAACTTCAGGTTCGACGTCTCTAGGGATAGCTATATCAAGCATAAAAATTGGCTTATGTTTGCGCAGCTTTAATGCTGTTTCAATCAAGCCTTTACCGATGATTGGCACCGAAGCTGCAGTTGAAGTAATTACAATATCAGCTTGGTGTATAACGTTGGAAAACTGTTTTAAACTAATCGCACTAGCACTGTATAAATTGGCAATCTTTTTGGCATTATCTAGCGTTCGATTAGCGACAATCATCTGCTCCACCCCTTTTTGAGTAAGATGTTGAGCGCACAGTTCAATCATCTCTCCTGCACCAATAAGTAATACGGTTTGTTCAGACAAGTTTGCAAAAATCTTTTCGCTCAGTTTAACAGCACAATAGGCAACCGATACTGGGGAGGAGCCAATCTGTGTGTCGGTTCTTACTTTTTTGGCAACAGAAAAAGCGTGTTGGAATAATTTTTCTAAAATTTTGTCCAAAGTGCCTGTGTCTTTGGCCACATGATAGGCGTCTTTTAATTGGCCCAATATTTGCGGTTCACCAAACACCAAAGAATCTAAGCCTATTGCCACATGACAGATATGTTCAAGTGCATCATCATTTTCAAAGTAACTTAGATAAGGGTCTAAGTCTTCACGCTTAATTTGGTGTGTATTGGCTAAAAAGTTGCTCAGTATTTCTTTAGGTTGTTGTGCATCTACAACTGCATAGACTTCTGATCGATTACAGGTTGAAAGAATCACACAAGCGTTAACCCCTTCTAAGTCTTTAAGGCTGTTTAGTGCATGTGTGAGATCACTAGAAGCAAAGGCCACTTTTTCTCTGACTTCAACGGGTGCAAGTTGGTGATTAACACTCAAAATTGCAATATGTGGCATAAATTCTAATTAACAGATGCAAATAAGCCATTAATTATACCTAAAGGTGGGTGTTTATCGTTACAATGGAGCGCGATGTTTCAAGTTATATTTTATCCACTACTTTTGTTACTTTTTGGTTGTTCGTCCACAATGGAGCGTGTGAATGATAACAAGCCACACGCCATCCCCAGTGTTTGGAATATGAGTGGAAAGTTATCGGTGAATGGTGTTAAGGGTTATCAGAGTGCAGAGTATCAAATTGCATTTAATCACACAGATTTTCAACTCAAGTTAACCTCAGTATTAGCCATGGGGCAATGGTTGATTGATTCAAAGAATCAGCAGTTAATCATCAATCAAAAAACCATTCATGATGACTTACAAGCATGGATGCACACCCAGATGGGTTGGCATTTTCCAATTAAAAAGCTAAAAAACATTGTATTTAATCAAGGATTTAGGGATCCAAACTGGCAATTGTCAATTCAGCGTTACCAACAAATCAATAATCAACGCTATCCTAAAATACTCAAGCTGGAACACAAACACGAGCCCATTCAAATCAAATTGCAGATTAGTCAGGTGAATCAGTTAAAATGACAAAAAAATTGGACAGTTTTTAATGATAGAAGAAGACTCGCTTGTAAGTGGACAAAATCAAAACAATGAAGATGTTTTGATGAAATCGGTGCGACCGGATTCGCTTTCTAACTATATTGGACAAGCCGACGTTAAAAGTCAAATGTCTTTATTTATCAAAGCAGCTAAAGCGCGTAACGACGCCCTAGATCATTGTCTAATCTACGGTCCACCAGGGCTGGGAAAAACCACATTAGCTCATGTGATTGCCAACAGTATGGGCGCTGGTTTAAGACAAACCGCAGGCCCGGTTCTTGAGCGTTCAGGAGATTTGGCCGCTATTCTTACCAAACTCGAGCCCTATGATATTCTCTTTATTGATGAAATTCATCGTTTAAATCCTGTCGTGGAAGAGATTTTATACCCCGCATTAGAAGACTTTAAGCTCGATATTATGGTTGGTGAAGGTGTGGCTGCGCATTCGGTGCAAATTGACTTACCGCCCTTTACACTCATTGGTGCGACAACAAGGGCAGGCATGTTAACTTCTCCACTCAGAGATCGTTTTGGCATAGTTCAGCGTTTGGCTTTTTATGAGATTAATGATTTACAACAAATTATTAAACGATCTGCCGGTATTCTTAATATCAGCATTGAACAGGGCGGGGCTTTAGAAATCGCTAAACGATCAAGAGGTACTCCAAGAATTGCCAATCGTTTATTAAGGCGTGTTCGTGATTTTGCTGAAGTGAAAACCAATGGAATTATCCATCAAAAAATTGCAGACGAAGCTCTGACAACTCTGAAAGTAGATGATGCCGGATTGGAACAATTGGATCGAGATTATCTCAATATTATTATTCAAAAATTCTCAGGAGGACCAGTGGGGCTGGATACATTATCAACCGCCGTTGGTGAAGAACGAGGCACTTTAGAAGATATGGTTGAACCGTTTTTGATTCAACAAGGCTTTATCATGCGCACGCCAAGAGGACGAAGTGCAACTGATTTGGCTTATGCTCATCTGGGCTTGGTAAAAAATACCAAAGAAAAAGATTTGTTTAATGAGTGAGATCAGCCTTAGAGTTTATTACGAAGACACAGATAGTGCAGGTGTGGTTTATTACGCCAATTATCTTAAATTTATTGAAAGAGGGCGTACAGAATACTTAAGAGAGTTGGGTTTTGAGCAGGACTGGTTAATTGAAAATAAAAATGTTATTTTTGCGGTTAAATCACTCAGTGCCAAGTACCATTATCCTGCTAGATTTAATGAACAGATCTTGGTACAGACTGACGTAGAAAAAATACGTCAAGCCAGTTTGATTTTTTCACAGAAAATCCTGAGTTTAAAACAAAATAAGGTATTATTTAACTCTCAAGTAACAGTGGCCTGTTTGAATGCAAAAACTTTTAAACCTTGCGCCATACCAACGATGATTTTGGAGGCAGTTAATGAACAATAGTCTAAGTATTTTTAGCCTGATTATCGATGCAGGTTTTGTGGTGCAATTGGTGATGTTTATTCTGGTATTGATGAGTATCTATTCTTGGACCATTATTCTGTCCAAGAAAAAAACACTCATGGACGCCAACAAAGACATTCGCGAATTTCATAATCATTTTCTTAGTGATACTGATTTGGAAAAATTGTCTAAACAGATTCCAATGGTCAGAGCTAATCGCACACCAATGGAGGATATTTTTGGCTCGGGTTACGCAGAATTTAATCATTCTAAATCTATTTCTAACCAAGCTTTGGTTATGAATTCTGAGAGAGCGTATCGTGCCATGAATACGACTGCTAATGACGAGGTAGATCGCCTAGATAACGGGCTTAGCATCTTAGCGATGATTGCCTCATCGTCTCCTTATATTGGTTTATTTGGTACTGTTTGGGGAATCATGCATTCATTTATTGGCTTAGCCTCGGTCAAGCAAGCTACTATTGCTGTTGTGGCCCCTGGTATTGCAGAAGCGCTTATTGCCACGGCTTTTGGTTTGTTTGCTGCGATACCCGCTACCATCGCTTATAATCGTTTGGTGACTCAAGTAGAATCCATTGGGAATAAATACACCTCTTTTATCGAAGAACTATTTGTAATCTTTCAAAGACAAAAATAAACATAGATCGGCAATATGATTGAACTGCCAAAACGCGCTAGACCTGCCACCGAAGCACAGATTAATATTGTTCCTTATATTGATGTTATGTTGGTGTTGTTGGTGATTTTTATGATGACCACGCCGATAATCGAGCAAGGCATTGAAGTTGATCTGCCATCGGCTGAAACCAAAATGGTCGACTTTAGCGAGCAACAACCAACCATTATCACGATTAATAAATTGGGTGAGTACTTTATCAATTCTTTGGATGAGAATAACACTCAAGTTACCGGCGGCGATAAATTACCATTGGGTGTGATTGCGGGACGCGTGCGTGCGCGTTTAGACATCTATCCACAAATGAAAGTTTTTGTCAGAGGTGATCGTGAAGTGGATTATGGGTCGGTAGTGAGCTTGATGTCATTTTTGCAAAACAATGGTGTGGATAAAGTAGGCATAGTGACTGAATCACCTGAGGCAAAATAAATGAATGCGGACTGGATTGGTAATTTGTTTAAAAAAATCAAGCTACCACAGATAGCCAAAAAACACCCGTTTGCGTTTTGGACAGCGGTAGTTTTTCACTTAATTTTGTTAATTTCTTTGATTTTTGCCAATGTTCAGCGTTGGGAAATACCTAAAGAACCTCCAAAAACCAAGGTTTTGCCTAAAGCAGTGACTGTGGATTTAGAATCAATTAAAAAAGAAAAACAGCGCCTGGTTGACATTGAGCAGAAAAAACAACAAAAACTAAAAAAAGAAGAACAACGCATAAAAGAATTAAAGCGTGCAGAAAAGAAATTAGAGAATGAACGTTATAAGGAACAACAAAGACTCAAAAGACTCAAATTAGAAAAAGAAAAATTAGCCAAAAAACAAAAAGAGCTAGAGAAAAAACGCAAATTGGCTGAGAAAAAAGCCAAAGAAGCTGAGAAAAAAGCCAAAGAAGCCAAACAAAAGGCCAAGATAGCTGAGAAAAAGAAAAAAGAACTTGAGAAAAAGCGCAAAGTTGAAGCCGATAAATTCAACAAAGAACAAAAAAATCGCGCATTGAAAAAAGAAATTCAAGCTGAGGAAGACCAAGAAAGACTCATTGCTCAAGAAGACATTATTAATGAATTAAAAACGAACTATGTAAATCAAATTGCTGCCCGAGTAAGGGATAAATGGCGTTTTAACGGCGGTAAAGACTACTGGGGTTGTGACGTTTACATTTTGCAAGATATCAATGGAAAAGTAGAGATGGTAAATGTACAAAGCTGTAGTGTCGACGATAGCTCTAAGGAACAGGCATTTAAAAATTCGATTGAAAGAGCGGTGTACAAAGCCTCACCACTGCCACACGCTCCAGATAAGAGTGTATTTGATCGAGAAATTTTATTTTATTTTAGGGTGAACTAATGTTTGATGTAGATAAGCTAGACGAAAAAGGAAAAACGCAGTTGACCTTTCAATTAACGCAAATTCTAGAGAATTGGCAACTCAGTGATGAAGATCAACTTACCATTCTTGGATTGTCCAAAACAATCAAGCCTCGACATTTGTATCAATATCGCAGAGGCAACAAATCCTTTGATTTTGATCAAGCATTGAATACACGCACTGAGATTATCTTGGGTATTTATGAAGCCCTTGGCACAACTTACCCAACTAACCGTGATTACGCCAGTATCTGGCTTAAGCGACCAGTTAAAAAATTCAAACACAAAGCACCGCTTGAACTCATGCTCAGTGGCGAAGTTGGTTTGAAACGTGTTTGGCATTTTCTCGATTGCACACAAAATTGGCAAAACTGATGAATATTGAAGTTGTTACTCAAACCGAAGCACTCTATACACTTAGGGTTTTGACTAACAACACAGAAAAATTAGCAGAAGAAATTGAACAGCTGGCCAGCTCTAACAAAAAACAATTTCAACATGCGCCAGTCATTCTAGAAATTAAGGATAAGCATTATCAAGCCAATGAATTGGCAGTGTTGATTGAAATTTTGGCACAAAATGACATGGTGGCTGTGGGCATTCGTTCAAAAAAACAAGAACTGGTTGATTTTGCCAAATTTTCCGGTTTGGCTGTTTTTGGTAAATCGCTTACACCAACAGAGCAAAAAAAGTCTAGCCCAACCAATAAAGACAGTGCATCTAATCCACACCAGGATAAGATCTATCAAGCACCAAAAATTGTAACCGACAAGGTTTATTCTTCCCAGCAAATTTTGGCCGAAGATTCAGATTTGGTTTTGTTAAATCAAGTGAAAAAAGGTGCAGAGATTTTGTCGCATGGTTCAATTTCGGCATACAAAGAAGTGCAGGGCAGTATTTTTGCTGGTATGCATGGGGACGAAAAAGCCACAATATTCATTCATTCGTTCAATGCACAACTTGTCTCTATAGCGGGTGTTTATAAGCGTTTCGATGTGGTGCCAACCAAATTGTATTCACGTTCGGTTATGGTTGATCTGCTTAATGGTAGTTTGCGTTTTCAAATCATTTAAAATAGCACAGCTATGAATACAAAAGACTTTCTCATAGAGCTGGGTACTGAAGAGCTACCTCCTAAGTTATTACCACGCCTATCATCAGCGCTAAAACAACATTTATTGGCAGAATTAGAATCAAAAAACTTATCCTTCACTGATGCAAAGGCTTTTGCCACACCCAGAAGATTGGCGGTTTTGGTGAGCGATTTACAACTCAAGCAAGATGATCAAGAGGTTCAACGTAAAGGACCAAAAGTAGGCGCACCAGATCAAGCCCTTGAAGGTTTTGCGAGGTCTTGTGGTGTAGATAAAGACAAACTTGAGATCAAAACTTTGGGTAATTCTGAGTATTATTTTTTCTCATCTGAAGAAAAAGGCAAGTTGACAAGTGATTTGTTAGAGTCTGTGGTCGATCAAGCCATTAAAAACATTCCTATTGCCAAACCAATGCGTTGGGGTGATCTAGATTTTAATTTTGTCAGGCCACTACATTGGCTTGTTATGCTTTTAGGTTCTGATGTGGTTGACGCCACGGTAATGGGTTTAAAAGCTGGCAATATAACTCGGGGCCTAAGATTTTCCGGTGAGAAAAATTTCACGATTGACAGTGCCAAAAATTACAGAGAAACCATGTTTAAAAAAGCACAAATTGAGGTTGACTTTGATCAGCGTAAGCAGATGATTCGTGAACAAATCATGCAAGTCGCAAAGGACAATAAGTCCACAGCAGTGATTGATGAGGCTTTGTTAGATGAAGTAACAGCATTGGTAGAATATCCACGCGCTTTTGCTGGTAACTTTGACAAGCGTTTTCTATCAGTACCCCAAGAAGCATTAATCTCAGCCATGAAGTCACATCAAAAATATTTTCATATGGTTGATAATAAGGCTCAACTGCTACCAATATTTATATCGGTTGCCAATATTGAATCTAGTGATATGAGCGTTGTGATTAACGGTAATGAAAGAGTGATTCGTCCTCGACTCACCGATTCAGAGTTTTTCTGGCAACAGGATAAGTCAACATCGTTGGAATCACGTTTAGAAAAACTAGACCGAGTGTTGTTTATGAAATCTTTAGGTTCTGTGGGCGATAAATCTAAACGTATTGCAAAGTTGGCCGAGCATATTGCCGGGCTGATTGGAGCCAATACCCAACAAAGCCAAAGAGCTGGAGCATTGTGTAAAGCCGATTTAGTCAGTGATATGGTAGGTGAGTTTGCAGACCTTCAAGGAGTAATGGGTGGCTATTATGCACTTAATGATGGCGAGGATGACGCTGTGGCAACTGCTATTCGTGAACATTACAACCCTAAATTTTCAGGTGACACATTGCCTTCAACTTTGGAAGGTTTGTCGGTAGCCATTGCCGACAAGATTGACACCATAACAGGTATTTATGGCATTGGACAGGGACCAACTGGCTCTAAAGACCCTTATGCTTTAAGACGAATGGCCTTAGGTCTGTTGCGTATGATTATTGAGTCAAAACTCAAGATTAATTTAAAAGATTTGATTGATAAGTCATTAGGATTGCATGTATCTACTGTCAATCGAGATGCTCAAAACGATATCTATAATTTTATGATGGATAGGTTAAGAGCCTATTACAAAGACAGAGATGTTAATCTCAAAGCATTTGATGCAGTGTTGGCTGTGAGTCCTGATTCGCCTTATGATTTTGAATTGCGCCTTGAAGCGGTTAATGAATTTATGCGTGATGATGCATCAGAAAGCTTAATTGAGGCCAATAAACGTATTGCTAATATTTTAAAAGAGCACAATGATCTGAGTATTCAAGTGAATCAAGATATTTTGCAAGACGAGGCAGAAAAGCAATTATTCAGAGCAACCAACAAAGTGGCCCAAGGTTTTGAAAAAGCACAAACAGATTATCCTCAAACGATGCAATTGTTATTACAACTCAAAGACACTATTGATGTGTTTTTTGAGCAAGTGATGGTTAACACCAAAGATGAATCTCTAAAGCGTGAACGTTTAAACTTATTATTTTGGATTCGTTCATTGTTTCTATCGGTGGCAGATGTTTCCCATCTGACATAAATGAAGGCATTAATTCAACGTGTATCCCAAGCCAAGGTTATGGTTGATGGGCAAACCAAAGGGCAGATTAATCAAGGTATTTTAGCTTTTATAGGTATTGAGAAAGACGATCAACTTACCCAAGTTGATAAGATGATTAAACGCATGCTTACCTATCGAATTTTTTCAGATGAGAACGACAAAATGAATCGCTCAGTGGTTGATGTCGGCGGCTCTGTCCTTATTATTTCTCAATTTACTTTGGCAGCAGATACTAATTCTGGCACGCGAGCGGGATTTTCAACGGCAAAAGAGCCAGCTGAAGCGCAAAAGTTTTATGATTATTTTGTGCACCAAATTAAACAGCAATACTCGCATATCGAAACCGGTGTTTTTGGTGCAGATATGCAAGTGAGTTTAACCAATGATGGGCCGGTTACTTTTTTGTTGTCATGTTAGATTTCATATTTGATTTTTTCAACCAATATCAAGATCTGTTTTTATGGGTAGGGATTGGTTCGGCAATATTGTTTGTGTTAGGAGCAATTGCCACACCGTATTTGATTGGCCTACTGCCTGAAGACTACTTTATTAAACAAAAAAATTACCAGTTTCAAATTAGAAGTTTTTTACATGGTTTGGGCATTGTGATTCGAACAACTCTGGGTTTGATTTTGTTTATCGCAGGCGTGATTATGTTAGTGACCCCCGGTCAAGGACTCTTATCAATAGTCCTGGGATTATCACTAATGGAGTTTCCTGGCAAACATAAGTTAGAATACCAACTCGTTAGCCATGATCCCACCTTTAAAGCACTAAACTGGCTTAGAGCAAAGGCAGGCAAAGCACCTTTTCAACGATGAAAGAGCGTTATATTTTTTTACTAACGTTACTCGTCGCACTGGTGATTTTTTTAGGTGTTTATGTCACAACTCGAGATTTGCCTGTCACAGAAGAACAATCACTGCCTTGGGAAAGTTTGCAAAATCAAAAAGGCCAAACCGTTGTTTTTGGCTTGACGATGGGTGAGAGTACACTTAAAAAAGCCATGCGTGTTTTTGGTAACGAGGTTGAGGTTTCGTTGTTTGAAAATACAAACGAAACTTTTGATGTAGAGGTTTATGTGCCCAGTACCCGAATTGGTGGGTTTTCGGCTCGTGTTATTTTGAAATTAGTGATTGATCAGAACCACCTTAAACTCTTACAACAAAATATTGATCAAACCGAACAACTGCCCACTGGAAATAAACAACACAAACTCAAAGAGTCTTCTAAGCTGAGCTTGTTACAAGCAAAATTAGAATCGCTTAGTTTTATTCCTCACTCAGATTTAACCAATGAAATATTGCTTCAACGTTTCGGTGAGGCCAGCAGTATCGATAAGATACAAGGCATACAATATTGGTATTATCCAAATAAAGGACTTAGAATCGTTATTGATTCTGAAGGAGATGATATTTTGGAATTTTTTAATATTGAAAAATCGTTATGAAGTTATACGGCATTAAAAACTGTGACACTGTAAAAAAAGCCAGAGTTTATTTAGATGAACACAATGTTGATTACGAATTTGTTGATTTTAGAGACAGCCCGATTACTATTGACACAATTAATCAATTTATTGAAAAAGTAGGCATGGAAGTGTTAGTTAATAAACGCTCAACTACTTATAGAGGTTTGAGTGATGCGCAAAAATCTAACATCACGCCCAGTTTGATATTGGAAAATCCAACACTTATTAAAAGACCTGTTGTCGTTAACAGGCAACAGGTCTTAGTTGGATTTAAAGAAGACGCCTTTAAGGCTTTAATTTAAGCGTCTTTTTGCTGAGCTTCAACCTCAGCACGGACTTTATCCATATCTAATTCTTTGGCTTTATTGACAATATTTTCTAAATCAGCGCCAGCCATTGCACCTGGTTGTTGGAAAATTGCAATATTTTCTCTAAAAATCATTAAAGTTGGGATGGATCGAATTTGAAAGTGCGCCCCTAATTCTTGCTCTTCTTCAGTATTGATTTTAGCAAAAGTCACATCATCAAATTTTTGCGAAACTTCTTCATAAGTGGGTGCAAACTGCTTACAAGGGCCACACCAAGGCGCCCAAAAATCTAGGATAACAATGTCATTATTTTGAATGGTTTCATCAAAATTGTCTTTGGTTAGTTCTAATACTGCCACAGGTCTTCCTTAAATTGTTTTAAAAAGTCAAAAGTATATCATATATTGGTGATATTTACTGACTAGTAGGCGTTTTTGTTAAAATTTAGCCCATCATTAATTTGCGTGATTAACATGAAAATCTTAGGCGTAGACCCGGGTTCCAGAGTCACTGGTTTTGGTTTAATTGAAGCCCAAAAGTTGAAATTTAGTTATATTTCTAGTGGTTGTATTCGTACCAAGGGTGAGCTGAGTGAACGCATTACAACAATTTTTGAAAGTATCGCGCAAATTGTTGAAAAGCACAATCCAGAGGTGGTGGTGATTGAACGTGCTTTTATGCGACCCGATCGCCCAAACCCCGACGCAGCCATTAAATTGGGCCATGCCAGAGGCGCAATTATCTCAGCGGTTGGATCAAGGGGTATTGCCATGGTGGAATACAGCCCTAATCAAATCAAAAAAGCTTTAGTTGGAAAGGGGCACGCAGCCAAAGATCAAGTCTCATATATGGTGCAAGAGTCATTAAAACTTAACAAAGCACCTCAAGAAGACGCAGCAGATGCACTGGCTGGCGCTATTTGTCATGCTTATCATCTGCTTTAGTTTTATTGGAAAATTACTTATCCGAAATAGACTTTAATCTTTCCAAACCCATCTAAACTGTCCACCACACTGGTTAATTTTTCAACAATTTCGTTGTGAGTTTTGTCTGAGGATAAACACGATAAAGACAGGTAGAAATCCACATGAATTTTGCCATCGAGATAATGAAGTTGTATGCGTTTAATTTCACCATCGCACGCATTATTAAATAAGGCTTTATTAAGTATACCCAAAGCTTGTGCACGCTCTGGAAGGTGCTCGTATGGGGCAATGGTTTCATCATCTTCGGGGTCAATGTGTACTGTCACATCACCAAGATTCTCTAAACAATTTTTTGCCACTCTTTCAACACTCACACTAATAATATGCCCTTCACTCACCGACAAATAAGGATCGACTTGCACATGTACATCGGCTGATATGGTGTGTCCTATATTTCGAGTTCTTAAGGAATGGACGCTATCAACGCCACTGATTTGTCCAATTGCATTTCTAAGAAGTTCCACCTGCTCTGCATCTATAGAGCTATCAACCAACTCCTTAGTAGCACCAGTACCTAACTCCCACCCTATGTAGATAATCATTAGACCAACAATAATGGCTGCAACACCGTCTAAATAAAGGTAGCCATTGATACTGCCTAATATGCCAATAAACACTACGATGGATGAAAGTGCATCGGATCGATGATGCCAGGCATTGGCTTTAAGCATCTGTGATTTATACTTATTAGCAACCTTAAGGGTGTACCAGTAAAGCGCTTCTTTGGATAAGATAGACAAAGCAGCAATACTCAGCAGTAAGGTATTGTGAGACAATGCTTGTGGGTTGGACAATCGACCTATGGCATCATAAACTACGCCGGCACCAATAATGGCTAAAATTATTGCCAAGCCTAAAGTTGCTACGGTTTCAAATCTCTCATGACCGTAAGGATGCTCTGCATCCGCTTCTTCAGCAGAATGCTTGGCTGCATACCAAACCACACCATCGGACAATAGATCCGAGAACGAGTGAATACCATCGGCAATCAAAGCGCCAGAATGACCAATGATACCGATCACGACTTTAAAGATTGCCAA
>CAZYIW010000002.1:86033-99880 GCA_964647705.1 uncultured Piscirickettsiaceae bacterium | reverse complement strand
GCACAATGAAGTCCAAGAAAAACCAACGGGTGCATACTTCAACTCCTTGGTTTTAGGGTTTTCTAACGTGATGGTTGTATAGGCCAAATTTTTTATCTCCTCAGGCGTTGATTTTACATATTTTTCATTAATTATCAATGTATTGATAGGCCCAATCTGAACCAATTAAACGCCTTTATATCATCTATAATACGCCGTATGAAACTGTTAAAACTTGGGGTGGTCATGGATGATATTGCCAAGATTAACCCAACCAAAGATTCTTCCTTTGCCATGATGCTTGAAGCCTCACGTCGGGGCTGGGAGATCTACACCTTTGATACAGATGATTTGTTTGCCAGACAAAATCAAGTATTTTGCAATGGCGCTATAACCACTGTAGTAAACACTGAGCAAAACTACTTCAAAAAACAGCAGGCAGAAACACTCGCTCTGACTAGCTTTGATGCGATTTTAATGCGCAAAGACCCACCATTTAATATGGATTATATCTATGCTACCTATCTTTTAGAACAAGCAGAAAAATCTGGTGTTTTGGTGATTAATAAGCCACAATCTTTAAGAGATGCGAATGAGAAATTATTTGCACTTAATTTTCCCCAATGCATCCCTAAAACGCTTATCAGCAGTCAACCACTCAAGATTCAATCGTTCATCGAAGAGCAAAAAACCGTCGTTGTGAAGCCTCTTGATGGCATGGGTGGACAGGATATTTTTAAACTAACGCAAGGCGATAATAACATTGATGAAGTTTTGGATTACTTAACACATCAGGGTACTCGTCAAATTATCATACAAGAGTTTTTAGAAGATATTGTCAAAGGCGATAAACGGATTTTATTAATTGATGGCAAACCGATTTCTTACGCTCTGGCGCGTATGCCAGCTGAAGGCAATTTCAAAGGCAACTTAGCCGCAGGCGCAACCGGTGTTGGTCAAGCACTTAGTGAGCGAGACAAGTGGTTGTGCAAACAAGTTGGCCCCACATTAAAAAAATTGGGGCTGATGTTTGTTGGCATCGATGTCATTGGTGATTATATTACCGAAATCAATGTCACCAGCCCAACCTGTATTCGCGAGCTTGACCAACAGTTTAATCTCAATATTGCGGGCGAGCTATTTGATGTTATTGAGCAACAATTGCTCTAGTCAAAACAACGCCCAGTCCTGCTGCAGATAAGGACAACATAACATTGGCTAAAATATTAAGCCCGGCTTGTTGATAATGTCCAGCACTAATCATCTCTACAGATTCCCAAGACAAAGTAGACATGGTGGTTAGTGAGCCAGTAAAGCCCACCAAAAGTAAGAACCGATAAGCTTCATGAAGTGTGGCTTTTTCTAGAATAATAACCACCACAATACCGGCAATAAACGAACCCAAAACATTGGCTGCCAATGTACCGTAAGGGAAACCGCGCCCAAATAAATGGTAGAGCCATTCACTCATATAATAACGCAGACTTGCACCCACAGTAGCCCCCACCCCAATGGCGAATATGGTCGGTAACACACTCATGTTTTTTTCCTTATTTGTTTTAGTTTTTCTCTAATTTTAATCTCTAAACCTCTATTGGTCGGGTGATAATAAACCTGTTCTCCTATCTGTTCTGGAAAGTAAGTCTGACCTGAGCTGATCCCGTCTTGTTCATCATGATCATAACGGTAACCTTCGCCAAAACCCTGTTGTTTGTCAAAACGCGTTGGGGCATTACACAAATGTTTAGGTACCGCCAGATCGTTGGTTTCTTTAGCCGCTTGTGTGGCTTGTTTAAAAGCTTTATAAACCGCATTGGACTTAGGAGCAACGGCGCAATATATGGCTGCTTGTGCTATGGCACGATTGCCTTCTTTATCGCCCACACGATGATAGATATCCCAAGCATTTAAAGTGATTTCTAATGCTCTTGGATCGGCATTGCCAATATCTTCTGAAGCTATTGCCAATAGGCGTCTGGCGATGACTTTTGGATCACATCCAGCATTAATCATTCTAGACATCCAATAAAGTGCTGCGTCTGCAGATGAACCACGAACCGATTTGTGGAAAGCAGATAACTGCTGATAAAAAACATCCCCACCCTTATCAAAAATACCAACGTTATCTTCTAAGAAGGCTTTGAGTGATGGTGTGTCAATCTCAGCTAAATTTGCGAGCTTCAGCTGTTCAATAATATTGATTAATCGCCTGGCATCACCATGGCTGGCGCGGATAATTTGCGCCTTAAGATTGTCTTTTTTAATTTCAAGCTCATTGTGCTTGAGTGCGCGATCAATAATGCTCCCAAGAGCATCATCGTCTAAAGCATTGAGCACATAAACACTCAAACGCGAAAGCAGTGCACGATTTAGCTCAAACGCGGGATTCTCAGTGGTGGCGCCTATAAGTGTTATTAAGCCTGATTCAATATGTGGTAGAAAACCGTCTTGTTGGGCTTTATTGAACCGGTGTATCTCATCAACAAATACCACTGTGTTTTTGCCAATATTTTGAAATTTTTTTGCATTTTCAACCACCATCCTCAACTCTTTAACCCCATCTAAAACAGCCGAGAGTTGCTCAAAATGCCCGCCCACTTGATTGGCAATAATCCTCGCTAATGTTGTTTTTCCACTGCCCGATGGCCCCCAAAGTATCATGGAGTGAAGTTGCTGGTTGTCAATCACCAATCTTAATGGCCTGCCTTCATCCAATAGTTGTGACTGGCCAAAAAAATCAGATAAGTTTTGTGGTCTTAACAGTTCGGCAAGAGGTGTGCTCATGGGTTTATTTTTACCACTTTAAAGCCGTTTGATTTGTCTAATATCATCACCACATTGAGTTTGAGTTTTTGTGCCAGCTGTGTTGCGGCAACACTACCCATGGCCATCATCGCTGTTGCATAAGCATCTGCCAACATAGCACTTTCGTGAATCACGCTCACCGAAGACAAATCTGTTGTAGCTGGTAGCCCAGTTCTGGGGTCTAAAATATGCATATAGTGGCGGCCTTCCCAAACAAGATAATTGCGATAGTTGCCAGAAGTAGCGATGGCTTGATTGTCCAACGTGATGTCAATTGGTGCTGAATATGTGGGCTTTTCAATACCTACCCTCCATTTTTGAGCTTGATTAGTACCCCTGGTTTTAACCTCTCCACCAATCTCAATGATAAAGTTTCCAATGCCTTGGTTCTCAAGTAAGGTGGCAATTTGATCCAGTGCATAGCCTTTAACAATGGCCGATAAATTAAGATGAATGTCTCTATTTTTTTGTATTGTGTTGGCGTTTATTTTTAAATACTGAAGTGAAGACAGTTTCAACGCTTTGGCAACTTCAGCTCGCGTTGGTTGTTGATCTACTTTAACAGCACCAAACCCCCATAAATCAATTAAGCGCCCAATACCTGGGTCAAAAAAACCCTGCGTTTGCTGATAAATCAACTTTGAAGTTTTTATTATCTTCGCCAGCTCGTCAGAGACAAGCTGATGAGGGCTCGATTGGCTCTGATTCAAAAGCGAAACCTCAGAGTTTGGATCCCAATTTGAAAAAACCCGATTAATCTTTGATAAGCGATTATCTATAAGGTTTTTGTCTATACTCTGCCCCACAACTTTAACACGATAGGTGGTGCCCATAGTCTTGCCTTCAATGACTTGCACGGAGGTTTGGCCACAAGCACTGACAAGTAGAAAGATTATGATGAATAATAATTTATACATGGTTAAGCTTTGTATAATTTCTCTATGTTACGTGTCATTCTGCTTTTGCTGTTTACAACATTTGTTTATGCAGATGATACCCAAGAGTTATCTACATCGCCTGGCTTCAAAAGCTTTATCCAAAACATTCGTGTTATGGCCAAAGAACAGGGTATATCTGATCAAACACTAAACTTGGTTTTGGCCGACCTTACCCCTAATCCAAAGGTTATCGAACTGGATCGCACTCAGGCTGAATTCAGCCAAAATTTTTGGCGCTATCTTTCACTAAGAGTGAGCAACTATAGGCTCAAAAATGGCACAAAACTACTTCAAGAACACCAAAAAATTCTACAAGAAATTTATAAAGAATTTGGTGTCCCGCCTCATATTATTGTGGCGTTTTGGGGTCTGGAGTCAAATTTTGGTAGCAATACCGGTCACCTCTCCTTAGTAGAGTCTTTGGCTACTTTGGCCTACGATGAACGTCGATCGGAGTTTTTT
The DNA here is from genome assembly GCA_964647705.1 of uncultured Piscirickettsiaceae bacterium. Lineage (GTDB taxonomy): Bacteria > Pseudomonadota > Gammaproteobacteria > PS1 > Pseudothioglobaceae > CAZYIW01. The sequence goes on along the minus strand of CAZYIW010000002.1, from coordinate 95,696 downwards.
ACCTCTGAGTTATTGTCTCTGCTCAAACTTATTGATCAAGGCAAAATACCGCCAGATGCGAACGGTTCTTGGGCCGGCGCCATGGGTGGTGTGCAGTTTATGCCTTCTAATGTTGCCAATTATGGTGTGGATGCTGATAATGACGGCAAGATCGACCTGTGGCAATCAAGCTCGGATATATTTTCTTCAGCTGCCAATTTTCTGAAAGCCTTGGGGTGGGAACGTGGCCATCGTTGGGGTAGAGAGGTGAAAATTCCAACACAGTTTGATTTTTCGCTGGCCAGTCTGAAAATACAAAAAACCGTTGACGAATGGGCAATCTTAGGTGTCACAAGTGCCGATGGTTCGCCACTACCAAAATCAAAAATCAAAGCTTCTATTATTTTGCCCATGGGGCATAAAGGCCCGGCATTTTTTGCTTATCACAACTTTCACGCAATACTAAAATGGAATCGATCTATCCTTTATGCACTTTCAGTGGGTCATCTATCGGATCGTTTAGCAGGTACACAAAAGCTATTTACCCGACCAATTGTTGAGCCATCACTGAGTCGAGAAAATATTAAGTTTATTCAAAATAGTTTTAATCAAATGGGTTTTGATGCGGGTGAAGCTGATGGCATTTCTGGCCCAAAAACCAGAGAGGCCGCGCGTGCGTATCAAAAGAAGAATAAACTACCCATTGATGGTTATGTGGGTTATCAACTGCTGCGACAATTAGATGGTGTTGCCGATGATTAAGGTTTATCTCGGTTTTGATGTTGGCACTAAACGAACAGGTGTGGCAATTGCCAATAGCCTAACACGCCAGGCTCAAGGTATTGATGTGATTAACAATCATAAAAACGGCTCTACAGACTGGATAGCATTTGATGAAATCATCAAAAAACACGGCGCTAATGAGCTTGTTGTTGGACTACCCTTCGACCAAAACAATCAAGAACAGGAGATGACATTTATCGCCAAATCCTTTGCTAAAAAACTCAAAAAACGCTACCAGATACCGGTTGTTTTGATTGATGAATATTTATCCTCCATGGATGCCAAAAAACTTTTAAAATACAACCATTATCATCCAAAAGCAAAACGTGCGGAAGTTGATAAAAAATCTGCTGAGTTAATATTACAAACATGGCTTAATGAAGAAATATTCGATTAGCAATGACATGCAGCTCAACCCAGAGGGCAGGCTAATCCATTTATTAGGTCTTAAAGGTTTATCCGAAAAACAACTCACCCACATGCTTGATGTTGCCGATGGCCTGATTGATGACAATGGCAAACTCAAAAAATCAAAAGCATTGGACGACATGTCCGTAGCAAACTTGTTCTTTGAGCCTTCTACCAGAACTCGAAATACTTTTGAGATTGCTGCAAAACGTACCAGTGCAAAAGTTATTAATGTGGATTTAGACAACTCCGCTTTAAAGAAAAATGAGGCTCTGTTAGACACCATGCAGACCTTAAAGGCGATGCAAATCGATATGTTTGTGATTCGTCACAATCAAGATGGGCTGCCTCATCATGTTGCACAAAATTTGCAAGGTGTGGCCATTCTCAATGCAGGTGATGGTATTAATGCCCATCCAACACAAGCGCTTTTAGACATGCTCACCATACGCCAACACAAAAAACAATTCAACGATCTATCCGTTGCCATTGTCGGTGATATTGTACATTCACGAGTTGCACATTCCGATATTCATGCCCTTAGAACATTAGGCACAACAGATATACGACTCATTGCGCCTCAGGGACTTCAGCACGATAAAGAAAAATGTAATCAACTCGGCATTCACTGCTTTGAGGATATGGATGAAGGCATCATAGATGTCGATGTAGTGATGATGTTACGATTACAAAAAGAAAGAATGCTGGCTGCAGACATACCCAATGAGCAAGAATATTTTGACCACTACGGTCTGACACCTAAACGTTTGGCTTTGGCCAAAAAAGATGCCATAGTGATGCATCCCGGGCCTATTAATCGTGGTGTTGAAATTGACTCTTCTGTAGCTGATGGCCCACAATCGGTGATTTTGCAACAGGTGACTAACGGTATTGCCGTGCGCATGGCGGCGATGGAGATTTTAGCCGGAAAATCATGAGCCATACACTAGATTATGATGAGTTCAAGTCGATTCTTTTTGATCTTGATACCGACGATACAATCTCCAGTGCACATGGTATTTTGTGTGGCTTTGCCTGCGTTAAACCTGAGATTAAATTAAAAGATTGGCTATCAGAAGTTTTAGCCAATGAAAATCTAGATCACCTTAGTCAAAACCCCTCACATCAAGATCTGGCCAAAATCTTTAATCAAACATTATTAGAACTCGCTGACCCCACATTAAACTTTAACCTGCTGGTTGCTGGTGAAAATGCAAGATTGGGAGAACAGGCTAATACGCTTATAGAATGGTGCCAAGGTTTTTTAGTCGGCCTAGGTTTGCAAAAAATCTCTACTTTTGACGAGGAGGTATTGCAAATGATTAAAGACTTTAGTGAGATTTCTAAACTGGATTCTGAGGTCATCGAAAATGAGCAAAATGCACAAGATTTGGCTCAGATTGTTGAATATGTTCGAATGGGTGTTCTTTTTATTCAAGAGACATTAAACCCTTCTAAACAAGACTTCATATCAACCGACACACTGCATTAGTTTTTCGTCGTTAGTTTAATACATAATAATATCATTAAATTAGGCTTTAATGATAGTGTTGCAAAGCCTTGGCAAGTGTTTATTATAGTGCCTGATTGATATTTCTTGAAAGGAGGAGGTGGCCGCCTAACTAAACTTGAGGAGAATAAAAAAAACGACCACCTGATAGAAAATCAAAAATGATATCTCGGGGGAGAGAATATGATTTTCTAGTATTATTATACCATAATATTAGAAAAATATAATATAGATTGTAATTATTTACAAGGAGATACATGCAAAAGCACGTAAAAAGCTACCCCGCTCGCCTGATATTGTCATGCCTAATACCCTTATTAATCTCATTTAATTCACAAGCAAAAACCCAAGTGGTTAAGGCTAAAATTGATGGTATTGAGCCTATCTATATGACCTATAAAATGAAAAAAGTTATTAAGCCGTGTCAGTCAATGGCACCTGGCTGTTGGCATGTTAATTATATTAAACAAAATTACAAAGTACTTAAGGGGTATCGAGTAAAGCTCTCTTATAAAGACAAGCTTTTCACTACCAGAATGCGTGCTAAGCCCACTATCGACTTTTTAAATGTGCGTATTCGTGAAGATTTACTCAACAAAAACAGCACAGTGGCATTGAACGTGAGTGTGGTTAACTAATTGTTTTAGTTTTGGTTGATCTTATTTCGATCTAGACCTGCGTAATGTTTAGGCGTATTACTTGGCATAGGAAACGCTTCAACCACAAAATCATAACCCTGTTTGCCGTAGTTGTAGAGTTCTTTTTGTGACCTTTCACCATAGGTTTCAATGGTTTGAAACATCTTCATAGGATTAAACACAGCATATGGCTTGGATGCCTTTGCATGCGCTGGCCCAACAAGTAATAACGTCAATAGTGCAAAAATATTAATTAAAAACTTCATCATCTCTCTCTTTAATAAGGTAAGTCGCCACATTTTCTCTATGAGGAGAAATAATTCTTGGGGGAGAGTGGCGACTTACGTGTATTATACCATAAAATTCTAATATTACAAGTTTATAATATAATTGAACCATAATATAGTTTAAAGATGGTTAACAAAAAACGCTAAATATTAGCTATTTATGATAGTTTTGCTAAATTTTCTCTTTGTGTTAAGATGAAAACACTTAGAAGTTTTTTAATCGAGAGGGAGAATAAAAATGAGTGATATTAAAAACTGTAATATTACACAAATCTGTGTGGCAGTTGCGATGTTAGCAGGCGCTTTTCTAACTTTGGTTATTATTGCCTTTGTAATGAAATTTATGCCAGTATAAGGCTCTAATAGCTAAAAAAAGCGCACCCAAGGTGCGCTTTTTTTGTGTGTTGCTATAATGCTATTTAGAATATGGTGGCCAAACCTAGAATCGAACTAGGGACACAGGGATTTTCAGTCCCTTGCTCTACCAACTGAGCTATTTGGCCAAAAAAGGCAAATTATACCGACAATCTTAATAATCTGCTAAAAACTATTCGGCTAAAAACTTTTCTGCATCTAATGCAGCCATACAACCTGAACCTGCCGAAGTAATTGCTTGACGATAAATGTGATCTGCAACATCTCCTGCGGCAAACACGCCTTCAACTGAGGTTTGTGTGGCGTTGCCCTCACGACCACTTTTGACTTGAATATAACCGTGTTCCATGTCTAGCTGGCCTTCAAAAATATCGGTATTTGGCTTATGCCCAATTGCGATAAACACCCCATGAACATCTATTTCTTTGGTTTTGCCTTTCTTATTCTTAAGGCGTAGGCCAGTAACCCCCATGTCATCCCCCAATACTTCGTCTAAGGTGTGGTTAAACTCAATGGTGATATTATCTGTTTTGGATTTTTCAATCAATTGATCTGAGAGAATCTTCTCACTGGAGAATTTATCCCCACGATGTACAATCGTAACATGGTCGGCAATATTTGATAAAAATAGCGCTTCTTCAACAGCAGTGTTACCGCCACCAATAACTGCCACTTTTTGACCACGATAAAAGAATCCGTCACAAGTAGCACAAGCAGAGACACCTTTACCCTTAAATGCTTCTTCAGACTCTAAGCCTAAATATCTTGCTGATGCGCCGGTCGCAATAATCACTGAATCGGCTGTGTATTGATTCGCGCTGCCGGTGAGTTTGAATGGCTTTTTAGAAAAATCAACCTCGGTGATGGTGTCATTGATAATCTCAGTTTTAAAACGCTCAGCGTGTAGCTTCATACGCTCCATCAAATCAGGCCCTTGAACCCCGTCGTTATCCCCTGGCCAATTGTCCACATCTGTGGTGGTCATCAGCTGACCGCCCTGTTCCAAACCCGAGACAATAACTGGATTTAGATTAGCTCTTGCAGCATAAACAGCTGCAGCATATCCGGCTGGCCCAGAACCGATAATCAGCACTTTGCACTTTTTATTTTTACTCATTTAAAATACCTTTCCCTTTATACTTATATACAGTCAGAAATATTATAAACCACCTTGAAAAAAAATAATAAATTAAGCACAGCAAAAACCAAAAGAAAACCTAAGTCCACAGCAGTAAGTGAAGTACTTGCCATTCTCTCAATCGCTTTCGGTTTAATCTATCTGGTTGCACTCTTTTCTTATCATGCTACGGAAACTCCTTGGTCTGGTGATGTCGAGCTCAATGCTAATACACTCAATCAAGCCGGCATGGTTGGTGCTTATTTGAGTGATATTTCTTTATCAATTTTGGGATATAGTGCTTACTTGATTCCCATTGCACTTATTTGGTTGGGCTATGGATTGCATAAAAATATTGGCAAAACGCCTAATCCATGGTCGGTTGTGATGGTGCGTTTTTTTGCCTTTTTAATCTTGTTGCTTTCCACCTCAGCCTTTTTATCCCTAGATGTACCCAATCCCTTGGAAGGTGGTCGTGCTATAGCTGGCGGTGATACCGGTTATTCAATTCATCAGTATTTTGGTCAATTGTTCGGCTCAGTGGCATTTTTAATCTATCTGAGTGTGATGATGGTTAGTTTTAGTATTGCCAGTACCGCCTCTTGGATGAACATATTTGGCAATTTTAGGCAAGCACTGTCTGGGGCATATAATCAATGGCAACAGTGGCGTGCAGAACGTAAAAATAAAGCAATTAAAAAAACCAAGCCTGTGATTACGCCCAAGCAAACCCCTGAGCCCAGCTCAGGTGTCATGGCTAAAGTTAAATCTGCCAAAATCAAACCCGATAAAAAGATTAAAAAAGCGCCCACAGTTGCCAGCAGTTCTAATTTATTCAATACCAAATCCATAGACGGCTTACCTAATCTGTCTCTGCTCAATGATTTGAGTGATATTAAGATCGGTTATTCAGAACAAGCCTTAGAAGATATGTCACGTCAAGTTGAACTTAAGCTCAAAGATTTTGGCTTTGATGTGAGCATTACAACGGTCACACCGGGCCCAGTGGTAACACAATTTGAAGTGTCGCTTGCTCCTGGAGTAAAAGTTAGCCAAATTATGAATTTAAACAAGGACTTGGCCAGAGCCTTGTTAGTTGAAAGTGTGCGTATTGTTGATGTTATTCCTGGCAAACCTGTCATTGGTATAGAGATACCTAACGAACAACGTGAAATGATTGGCCTTAGAGAGATACTGGCATCTGATGAATTTATAAAATCTGAATCCCGTCTTACTATGGGACTGGGTAAAGATATCAACGGTCTACCGGTTGTGGCAAATTTGGCAAAAATGCCGCATTTGTTGGTTGCTGGTGCAACCGGTATGGGTAAATCTGTATCGCTCAACTCCATTATTGTCAGTATGTTGTATAAGGCTAAGCCTGATGAAGTGCGTGTTATCATGATTGATCCAAAAATTGTTGAGCTGGCAATTTATGCCGACATACCGCACCTGTTAACACCTGTGATTACCGATATGAACCAAGCAGCCAGTGCGCTGTGGTGGTGTGTGAACGAGATGGAGCGCAGGTATTTACTTTTGGCTAAATTTGGTGTGCGCAATATTGATGGATTCAATGAAAAGCTGGCCAAAGCTAAAGCCAAGGGTAAACCATTGTTAGATCCATCGTTTAATCCAAATACCGCTGAAGAAGGAGAAACTGCGCCAGAACTTGAAGCCCTGCCACTGATCATGCTGGTTATTGACGAATACGCGGATATGTTAGGCGCATTACAACAAGAAGACCGTAATAAAGCCAAACGTGTTGAGGCCTTGATTGTTCGTTTAGCTCAAAAAGCACGCGCAGCAGGTATCCATCTAATTATTGCCACACAACGCCCAAGTGTGGATGTTATTACCGGTTTGATTAAGTCCAACGTTCCAACTCGTGTGGCTTTTAAAGTTTCCAGTAAAGTCGATTCTAGAACCATTCTTGATCAAGGCGGCGCTGAACAACTCTTAGGCATGGGTGATATGCTGTATATGACACCCGGTGTGTCACACTTAACTCGTGTGCACGGTGCCTTTGTCGGTGATGATGAAATCGCTCGTGTGGTTAGATTCTTAAAAGAAAAATCAGAACCAAATTATCTTCAAGGTATCTTAAATGCTAATAATGAATCGGATGAATCTCACGAAGGCGTTGCAAATACCAGAGGCGGGGAGTTAGATGAACTCTATGATGAAGCAGTGGCCATTGTTACCTCGAGTCGGCGTGCTTCAATTTCCAGCCTACAAAGGCGTATGCGTATCGGTTACAACCGTGCAGCACGCATTATTGAAGACATGGAGGCCTCCGGTGTGGTCAGCCCAATGAACAATAATGGTTCTCGAGAAGTATTGGCGCCCGAACCAATCACTGATGATTAAGCTGGTGTTTGCTCTAGTGGCATTGACCTGTCACACAGCACAAGCGGAAAATTCATTTGTATCTTTTTTCAATAACTTTGACTCTCTAAGCGGTGAATTTAAGCAAGAAATTTATGACGAGGACCAAACATTAATTTCGCATAGCTCTGGTACTTGGCGTTTTAAAAGACCCAAACAATTGTTTTGGCACACCAGCCAACCAAGTGAACAAATTCTGTTGATTAACAAACATGAAATTTGGCTCATTGATATGGATTTGGAGCAAGCTGCATTACAAAATATCGAAATTGATAAAACACCTTTGTATTGGCTTATCAACAAACCATCTGCGAATAGTTCAGCTACATTCAAAAGGCACGAACAAGGTTTGGACTGGTATCGAGCTGAGCAGCCTGACAACCAACAAGTCTTTGAATTTGGCTTTAGAGGAGATCTGTTAGAGGCCATACAAACAAATAACGTATTAGGCCAAACTGTAAAAATTTATCTTCACTCACTTGTAGTCAACCCAACGTTTGGTGCAAATGACTTCAAGCTCAATATTGCACCCAGCTTTGACATCATCCAATAGTGTGGTTTTTTCGTCGGGTTTAAATGGTTTTTGAGAATTCGGTTTTGCTTTTTGCCAGATAGGCATCAAACACCATACAAATATTACGAATTAAAAGCCGACCTTTTTCCATCACCTTGATATGAGTATCACTTAATGTCAATAATCCATCTGCCTGTAGGAATTGTAAACGTTTTAATTCCTCAGAAAAATATTCACTAAAAATAATATTAAAGTTTTTTTCTATTTTGGCAAAATCAAGCTGAAAATGGCAAATTAAGTCCATAATCACTGCACGACGAATTTTATCGTCCGAGTTGACCAGTTGCCCTTTAACAATGGGCAAGGAGCCGGCATCAATCATCTGATAATAATTTTCTAGGTTTTTTTCATTTTGGGAAAAACTATCACCCACTTGCCCAATTGATGACAAACCCAAGCCAATCATGTCGCACTCAGCATGAGTTGAATAACCTTGGAAGTTTCGATATAAGCTGCCTTGTTTCTGGGCAATGGCTAGTTCATCATCTGGCAAAGCAAAATGATCCATGCCTATATAGACATAACCCTGTTCAAGTAAAAAATCAACACTGTGTTTGAGTATTTTTAATTTTTCATCTGCGCTTGGTAATTCGTCTTCGTTGATACGCCTTTGTGGTTTAAACAACTCAGGTAGATGCGCATAATTAAAAATGGATAAACGCTCAGGTTTAATGGCAATAACCATCTCTAAGGTTTGTGCAAAAGTTTGCTTGGATTGTTTCGGCAGGCCATAAATTAAATCAATGCTAATTGAGCTGAACCCATTTGCTCGGGCTTGTTCTACTACCATTTGCGTGTCTGCAAAGCTTTGAATTCGATTAACCGCTTGTTGCACTTGTGGATTAAAGTCTTGAACACCCAAACTGATGCGATTAAACCCTGCTTTAGCCAAAGCCTTAATGGTGTTTTCATCCACTCCTCTAGGGTCAATCTCTATCGAATATTCACCCTTGTGAGAAAAATGAAAGGATTTTTGCAAATATTCACTCAAACTGATGATTTGTTGATTCGATAAAAATGTTGGCGTGCCGCCACCAAAATGCATTTGCGTGACTTGGCGATTGGTATCAAATAGAGCTGCTTGTTGGTCGATCTCTCTATACAAATGTTCTAGATAGGCAGTGGCCTTAGTTTTATCTTTGGTGACTACTTTATTGCAACCACAATAAAAACAAACCGTATTGCAAAAGGGAATATGCACATACAGTGAAATGGGTTTTTGGCTTTCATTGCTGATCTTGACCTGGGTTTGATAATCAGCCTGATTAAAATCAGAAAAATTATTCGCCGTAGGATAGGAGGTATAGCGCGGGCCCGATTGATCGTATTTTTTAATTAGCGCAATGTCGAACAGATTCATGATTACAGGTGTTTAATTAATTGTTGAAATTTTGACAGCACAGTGACAAGATTAATTTTAATACCATCGCTACATAGCCGACGCATTTTCCAATCACTTTTTCTACTCCAATGTGTTGAAAAATAACTCCAATACGGTTCTTTTTTAATCGTCGTTGCAAATGTGTTCATTGATACATATCAAAAAAATAAAAAATGGTTTGGGTTAAAGGCATGTACATACCAACTGGTAAGTTCAATGTTTA
>CAZYIW010000002.1:0-85933 GCA_964647705.1 uncultured Piscirickettsiaceae bacterium | reverse complement strand
AATAAAATAACCCACTCTGCTGGCACTAGTCATTAACTAGCCAATCTTGCGTATAGTATTGGCAGGGATTTAGGCAAATCTGTAACTTTTTTAATCAATGCATAGCCATTAGAGCCAAATAAGTTTGGTAAATAATCGTTGCCTTTTTCATCAATAGTAACGCAGAACACCTTTAGCCCTAATGCACGTGCTGCCAAAATAGCGTGTTTTGTATCTTCAATGCCGTACCGACCTTCGTACATATCTAGGTCATTAGGCTTGCCATCTGTTAGGATTAACAACAATTGTTGTTGTGCCACTTGTTCTTTTAACAACTCTGTTGCATGACGAATGCCTGCGCCCATACGAGTGTAATAACCAGGCTTGATGGCGGAAATTCGACCTCTAATATTGGCAGTATAGCTTTCATCAAAATTCTTCAATGTGTGAATTCTGATTGGGTTGTTTTTTCTAGAAGAAAATCCATACATGCCAAACCTGTCTCCAGTAGCATGCAGACTTTCTGCAAATAAATACAAGCTGTCTTGAATAACATCAATTATGCGCGAATCACTATTTACCCAAGTGTCCGTTGAAAGTGAAAGATCAGCTAAGAGCAAACATGACAAATCACGCGCTCCACTATTTAACTCTTTATATAAGTTTTCAGTGTTGTCATTATGTCCAGCCAAAGTATCAGCCTTATACTTCAAGTAAGCATCAAGGTCTATGTCTTGACCATCGCTTTGTTGGTAATGCCAAGTACGAGCAGGGGTGATTGCTTGGAACTGATTGCGCAGCTTTTTAGCCACTGATCTTAAGTGTTCAGGCAATTCAGTATTACTATCATCGCTTGAAATCATGCTTACTACCCGACACTTGTCCGCCACTAATTGTTGCTGTTTCCAGTCCCATTCTGGCAATAAGATTCCTTCGTCTAATATTTCGTCATCACGTGCCTCTGCTGGCAAGTCTAAGTCAAACTTTATTTGAGTTTTTGCCGCGCGTTGATTTCTAGCTATTGCCATTTCATCCATATCTTTAGCAACATCTTTTGCATTATCAAGATCTTCATCATCGTCTACGGAGCGATCCATGTTAGCAAATTCACCCCAGGTGAATATATTCTCCATCCTGATAGTAATTAGGCCTTTTTTATGCTCAGGAGAGTTAACTCTTTTTGCACGTTTCTTGCCTAAGTCACTGGCATCAGCCTGTTGTTTTGTGCGCTTGTTATCACTGTTGCCAAAATTTTTTTTATCACTGGTTTCAACCTCAGGTGGATTGGGGTGTAACCACAAAACCACCGGTTGAGGCATACGTTTGCTCTGAGGTAAGCTTGTGATTGAACCTGGATTAATAAGCGCTTGTCTTATTGTCTTTTCAATGTTTTTTTCATTTTTTGAGATTTTATCTAGTTCTGGCCTTTGTTGAATATGTGCAACCACCAGCGTGTGATAGATGGCTCGAAGTCCTGGGAAAGCATCTAATAATTTATTAATACGCAGTTGGTTATCAATCAACCAATGTTTATTTTGTTTTTTGGTTGAGGCCAGAGCAGTTAGCCAAAGATAAAGATCATAATTAAGCTTTTTTGTTGGCAAATAGGCAATGGATTCAGGCAATCGTAATGCATTTTCGTCTGCCCATGCAAAAGTGAATTTTTCTGAGCTTTTGGCAATTCGCTTGATGATATTTCTATGAGACTGGTACTCACTGCCTTCTGCCTTAACAAGACTCAAAGCCTTATCGCCGCCTAAGGCACGATAGAATATTCCCAGGGTTTGTTTAATGTCATCTAGTTCTACCTGTGCTTGTGGATAGTTGTTATCTGCCAGTCTGGTAATGATCTTATGCCATAGACTGCCTACATGCTCTTCCATGTGTGTCAATCACCCCCAAGCATCGCATCGATAACTTGCATCAGTGCCTCAATGGTTTGTTGATCGTCACTCAGCGGTTCTACAAGACCAGCCTTGCAGGCTTTTTTAATATTCATACCACTAACAACCAATGTGGCTGTATATATCAAAAGCCGGGTTGAGGCTGCTTCTTCTAGATCATGGTCTTTCAAGGCCCTGATCGAATTGGCAAGTTCAACCAGTTTTTTGGCTGTATTTTTGTCTATGTTGGTTTCTTTTGTGAGTATAAATATCTCAGATTCTTTATCCAAAAAATCAAAAGTAACACCACTGAATCTTTGACGAGTTGAAGGTTTCATGCCTTTTAGTAAGTTTTGATATCCAGGATTATAAGACACGACCAACATAAACTCATCTGGCGCTTGAAGGACCTCACCTGTGCGTTCAATTGGTAGAATTCGTCGATCATCAGTTAGCGGGTGTAGAACCACTGTTGTATCTTTACGCGCCTCTACTATTTCATCTAAATAACAAATAGCGCCTTCTCTTACTGCACGCGTCAATGGGCCATCACACCAGTAGGTGCCTTTCTCGTTAATCAAATGCCTACCAACCAGATCTGATGCGGTTAGATCGTCATGGCAAGCAACGGTGTAGAGCTTTCTGCCGAGTTTGTTGGCCATATGTCGAATGAATCTGGTTTTTCCACAACCGGTTGGCCCTTTAATCATTAAAGGGATTTGGTTTTTATACGCGTGTTCAAAAAGCTCTAGTTCATCACCTTGGGGTTTGTATAAAGGTGGTGTTTTTTTAGTGGTTTTTTTCATAGTTTCTTTCTCAAAGGCTGAACGCCAAAAAAATCACAATTGACAATATTGCCAACCATATTATTACTGGTAGTCGCCAAAAACCGGATACCAGTCGCAGTTGCATAAAATACTCGCTAATCATCGTGGCTTTGAAAATAGCAACGGCAAAAACCCCCATTGAAATGACCAAAGATTTTATTCCTGTCTCACCCACATAAAAACTTGCAAATGTTAAAGCAACAAGAACAATATAAACCAAATTGAGCACTGTTATTGTGTTTTTCTCAACCATTATTACATGACATAAACCAAAGAAAATAAAATGAGCCACACCAAATCAACCATATGCCAATAATTCGCTCCAGACTCAATACCACTGTGTGAATTTTTTGTATAAGCCCCTTTGCCAAGATTTAAATAAATAACTCCCAAAACAATCAGGCCTAAAATAACGTGTAAGTAATGAAAAAAAGCCAGCGACAGATAGAACATATAAAAGGTGTTGGTGCTTAAAGTGATGCCTTGGCTTAAGTGATGTTCAAACTCCAAGGTCTTAACAACGATAAACAAAAAACCCATCAAAATTGCAAACAGCATCCATCTAAGCGCTTTGTCTTTTTGACCTAGCTTCACCTCGATAACCGACCTTACAACAAAATAACTGCTGGTAATCAAGGCCAATGTATTAACAAGCGCTACTTGGCGATTTAGTGTTGATTGATAGGCATTAAACAACTCAATATTATTGATACGGGTAATGGCATATGATGAAAAAAACAACCCAAACACCAGTAATTCGGCAAGAATAAAAATCCATACTGCCAAATCTCCCGATGGATAATGGTTTTTTTCTGGCATGGCTATCATGATCTAGCCTCAAAAAAAGGCCGGTAAATTAACCGGCCTTTTAACACCTGCTTTATGCTTAAACTTTCACTTCATTTTCTGGCTCGTTTTGTCCCACGAAAAAGCTTATAACGTAGGCAATAAGTCCAATCAAGAAGACGATTCCAGCACCTTCACGAAGCCAGTAAAAAAGCTCTATCTTTTCTTGCACAACCATAAACGGTAATGGTGTTTCACCCATTCTTTGTAGGTAGGTTTGTAACACACCTGCAGCCGTTAAGAATAAAGTGATAAACACCATAGAAATAGTCATCAGCCAAAAAGACCACATCTCCCAAACTTGGGAAATATTACTATTTGCTGCTTTGCGGCCACGAAGCATTGGCATTGCGTATGAAATGATTGCAAGCACCACCATAACGTATGCACCATAAAACGCCATGTGTCCATGTGCTGCTGTGATTTGTGTGCCGTGTGTATAGTAGTTTACAGGAGACAATGTGTGTAAGAATCCCCAAACACCAGCACCCAAAAACGCCATCAAGGAACAGCCAAGCGCCCACAGAACTGCAACTTTATTTGGGTGAGTACGACGACGCTTATTCACCATGTTAAAAGCAAACAATGTCATCATAAAAAATGGAATTGGTTCCATGGCTGAGAAGATTGAGCCCCACCATTGCCAATATTCAGGGGTGCCAATCCAGTAGTAGTGGTGTCCTGTACCTATTAATCCGGTGATTAAAGCCATGGCAATAATAACATACAACCACTTTTCAATAACTTCACGATCCACACCCGTTGTTTTGATTAACACATAGGCCAATAACGATCCAAGAATGAGCTCCCAAACGCCCTCAACCCATAAATGAACAACAAACCACCAAAAATACTTATCAAGCACCAAGTTAGTTGGGTTGTAGAATGCAAATAAGAAGAACACCGCAAGACCCACCAGGCCAATTAACAACACCAAGCTGATGACCGTTTTACGCCCTTTGAGAATGGTCATGCCAATGTTGTACAAAAATGCCAATGCAACAACAACAATGCCCACTTTGGTAATGGTCGGCTGTTCAAGAAATTCTCTACCCATGGTGGGCAACAAATCGTTCATGGTCATGTCTGCAAGTTGTGCATAAGGTACCAACAAGTAGCCCAAAATTGTCAGCGCACCAGCAACCAAAAATACCCAAAATATAACTTTCGCCAACATCGGGCTGTGAATTTCAGTTTCAGCCTCTTCCGGTACTAAATAATAGGCCGCTCCCATAAAACCGAACAACAGCCATACTATGAGTAAGTTTGTGTGTACCATACGTGCAACATTAAATGGTATTTCGGGAAACAAGAAGTCGCCAACGACATACTGCATACCTAAAATCACGCCAAAGACAATCTGCCCAATAAACAAGCCAATTGCGGCAATAAAATACGGTTTTGCAACCATTTGTGATGTATATTTCATATCAACCTCCTTTAACCTTGAATATTGGGTGGCCAACTCTGTGTGTCAATCTCAGAGGTGTATTTTAAAAATTCTGCAATGGCGTCTAGCTCGTCATCGGTTAAATTAAACTGTGGCATTGAACGACGCCCTGGTATGCCTCCAGCTGGGCGATATTTAATAAAATTGATAATGCCCTGTTTGCCCCCTAAACGCTGGTAGGCATTGCCTAACTCTGGCGCAAAATAGGCACCTTCACCCAGTAGTGTGTGACAGCCTATACAGTTGTTGTTTTCCCAGACGTGTTTACCTTTTGCGACCTGCGGAGTTATATTCTGTGAATTGTCAGTTTTGGGCAAAGTTTTGACCGTGTCAAACGTGAGCACCAATAACAACAATAAAAAGAATACCGAACCGCCATAAAAGATATTACGCGCCATAGATTTCGTGAACGCTTGTGACATAGTAATCCCCTTTTAATATATATAGCTATAAACAAGCAAACCACGTTAATCAGCTTGCTTCAGCTAAGTATATAAGCTAGTTAAAAACTATTAATTGACCACGGTCAAGTTTCAAAAAAAATTTAAAAATTATGTAAATGGCGCTTTTTTTAGGGATAAATAACCCCTAAAATCGCTTGTTTTAACGCTAAATAAGCAAATTTTGATGCTGCAATATAACCCTTTAGTAAAAATTTAACATTTTTTTCAAATGGGGTTGTTTTTTATTAAAAAAGCAGTCATAAAAGCATTCACTTTTATAAAAAACTCAAAAATTCAAATTTAAGATAAAAAACTGAAATGTAAATTGAGGTTGGGGTTAGCATGAGTTATATACACTAACCCCGGGGGAGAATTTCTGATTGTATGATGGGATTTACAAAAAAACATTGATATATGTCAAATTTTGCAAAAAAAAAGGAACAAATTGATGCCAACTGGTAGAATGACACAACATGATCCCCACCCAAGAAAACTTCAATAAATACTATCAATTCTTGTCTAAGTTGGCGATTTTTGAAGGGGTGCTTGCTAAGGATTTGACTGACTTTTTTCGATCAATACAAACCAAACAATATCACAAAGGAGAAATGGTAACGTTTAACAAGACCGAACACTCCAAACTCTACATTGTTTACCAAGGCTTATTTAAGTTGGTCAAATTTGATGAAAATGGTGAAGAGATAGTGCTTAATATAATTGATGTTGGTGATGTGGTGACCCCGATGTATTTCTCGCCCCATTATGATGTCTGTGCAGAATTTGTCAAAAACACCACTGTTTTGTACTTTTCTCGTGAAATTGTTGACAATTTCATTGCAAAAAACCATCAATTCTCAACCAATATTAACCGCTATCTTGCAGCCACTGTTCAAAGTCTAATGATCAAAATTGAAGTGATGCAACTTAAAAACGCCAAAGAAAAAGTTGGCTGGTATTTGGTTCATGCTAAGATTAATGAATCGTTTGAGCTGCGCTATCAAAAAACTTTGATTGCTGCTTATTTAGGGATAACCCCAGAGTCCTTTTCCAGAGCGCTGTCTGAGCTTAAAAAGGAAGGCGTTGTTTTAGAAAACAAATCCATCAAATTAAAAAATGGGGATGAGCTTTGTAAATATTGTGATCAAGTCACAGGTTCTACTTGCGCATTTTTTAAAACAGATCTGTGTACACACGGTTAAGCACCTAATTGTTGCTATTCGTCGCATAAAAAAAATACTGACTTTGCTCTAAAAATGTTTGACTCTGGTCAAATCATATTCTATTAACTAACGATAGAATAACAAACTATTATTTTTTTCATCACAACAGTTTTGCTTTCAGACTATCTAACCACTCTGGGTCAATTTTTAATCGCTCAATACGGTGAGCGCGTCCATAAGATTGCCATAGACGCAGGACTTAGTTGTCCAAATCGAGATGGAGCCAAAGGCATTGGCGGTTGTACATTTTGTAATAACGCAACATTTAGCCCTAATGGTCGCCGACCAGAACCAATAGCTCAACAAATAATAAATGGCAAAGAAGTCATCAAAAAACGTACAGGTGCAAAAAAATACATTGCCTATTTTCAAGCTTATTCAAACACTTATGGCGATATCCAGACTTTGAAATCCATGTATGATTTTGCCCTTAGTCAAGATGATGTGATTGGCTTATCCATTGGCACAAGACCCGATTGTGTGCCAGATGAGGTTATTGACCTATTGGTTGAATACCAAAACCAAGGTTTTGACGTTTGGTTGGAACTGGGTCTACAATCTGCTTTTGATACCACGCTTGAGAATATTAATCGGGGGCATGGTTTTCGCGAATACCAAGAAACCGTTGTTCGAGCACGATCTAAGGGACTAAAGGTATGTGCACACTTGATTATTGGCCTACCTGGAGAGGGTGAATCACATTATAAAACAACGTTGCAACGTGTATTAGATCTAGGTGTTGATGGGCTTAAGTTTCACCCACTACATGTGGTTAAAGGCACGCAACTTGCCAACCAGTGGCGCCGAGGTGAATATGTGCCAATAAGCATGGATGATTATGTCTGTACAGTCACTCAGTTGATATCAATTGCACCAAAAGACATAATCTATCACCGCCTAACTGGCACCGCAAATAAACAACAATTATTGGCGCCCAGTTGGTGTAGTAAGAAGTGGGCGGTGCTGAATGCCATAGAACAAAAACTTAAATCCCAAAACCAAAAAAATCTGTTATGGAGTTAGTCTGCCCAGCTGGTAATTTGCCTTCACTGAAAACTGCCATAGACCATGGTGCTGATACTGTCTACATCGGCTTTAGTGACGATACCAATGCACGGCATTTTGCAGGGCTTAATTTTAATCACCAGCGTGCCAAACAAGGGGTTGAATATGCGCATTCTCACCATAGAAAAGTGTATTTAGCCATCAATACCTATCCGCAACCCTCTGGCTGGAAAAGGTGGACAGATGCTGTTGATCGCGCTGTTGATATTGGTGTGGATGCCATCATACTTGCTGACACTGGGCTATTAGAGTATGCCCATCATTACTATCCTGAGACAAACCTTCATCTTTCTGTTCAGGCATCGGCCACAAGTTATGAAACGCTCAATTACTACCAAAAACACTTCAAAATTAAACGCGCTGTTCTACCCAGAGTATTGTCTGTTGCGCAAATTAAAAAAGTGATTGAAAACACCCAAGTGGAAATTGAAGTATTTGGATTTGGCTCTTTATGTGTAATGGTAGAAGGCAGATGTATTTTGTCCTCTTATGCGACTGGACGCTCTCCAAATACTTATGGCGCTTGTTCACCGGCCTCTCATGTGGAATATATTGATAATTCAATTGAGTTGGAAACCCGACTAGGTGGTGTGTTGATAGATTCATATACAAAAGATGAAACAGCCGGCTACCCCACGTTGTGCAAAGGTCGATTTGAAACCATGGGTAATACCTACTACGCCTTGGAAGAACCTGTCAGCCTCAACACATTGGACATCCTCCCCCAGTTAGATGAGATTGGTGTCAAAGCCATTAAAATTGAGGGCAGACAAAGATCACCTGCTTATATCACAACCGTAGCCAAAACCTGGTCTGAGGCAATCAAACAACTTAAAACAGGCAAATACCATACTCAGCCACAGTGGAATCAGGCCTTAAGCAAAGTTTCAGAGGGTCTACAAACCACACTGGGTGCTTATTCACGAAAATGGCAATGAAAATATCAGTCGGACCTATCTATTATTACTGGCCACGGCAAAAGGTTTTCGATTTTTATAACGCCATTGCCAAATCTAGTGCAGACATCGTCTATCTTGGCGAGGTGGTTTGTTCCAAGCGTCGTGAGCTCAAATTTGATGACTGGCTTAGTATCGCCGATCAATTAACCCGGGCCGGTAAAGAAGTGGTTTTTTCCACGCTAACTTTATTGGAGGCTGATTCT
Organism: uncultured Piscirickettsiaceae bacterium; assembly: GCA_964647705.1. Taxonomy (GTDB): domain Bacteria; phylum Pseudomonadota; class Gammaproteobacteria; order PS1; family Pseudothioglobaceae; genus CAZYIW01. Next base: position 77,058 of record CAZYIW010000002.1, on the reverse strand, counting down.
GAACTAAAACGTTTAAAAAGTATTTGTCAAAATACAAAATACACAATTGAGGCAAATGACTTTAGTGCCGTTAGTATTGCAAATCAACAAAAAAAAGATTTTGTTGCGGGTCCAAGCATCAATATATACAACGCCAAAAGCCTGGACTTTTTGGCTCGTCAAGGGATGCGGCGTTGGTGTCTCCCGGTAGAGTTATCCAAACACGCACTTGGGTCTATACTGACTGAGGCTAACGCCAATATCGAAACAGAAGTTTTTGCTTTTGGCAGACTGCCTTTGGCATTTTCAGCGCGTTGTTTTACCGCCAGAGCCTATAATTTAGAAAAAGACGATTGTCAATTAAAGTGTATTGAACACAAAGATGGCATCACCCTTTCAACCAAAGAAAAACAAAAATTCTTAACCATTAATGGTATACAAACACTGTCAAATAATATTTTTAACTTAATAGATGAACTGGGTCAACTACACACCGCCGGTGTGAATATTGTGCGCATCAGCCCGCAAAGTCAATACACCGATCAGGTGGTTAATATTTTTAAAAATACCTTGGTTGAGCAATACGACACTACAGGGGCTAAAAAGCAGTTAAATGATTTATTTTCCCAGACTTTTTGCGATGGCTATTGGTTTGAAAAGCCGGGAATCCAAAATAATGAAAATACAACCAATATCGATCGTTTATAAGGTCACATCCGTATTATTCAACCTATCAAAATAACGCGCACGATAATAGTGGCGCTTATTACTCTCGCTGTCTTCAAAAGCTGCTCTGTCGTGTAATACATTATTACTAATTAGGCCCATACCTGGTTCGAGCAATCCTTTGAAAATAAAGGCCGAACTTTCGTCTGTTAGAATGGTTTTTAAATAGCTCAATGCTTCTTGTGCTAGTGGATCTTCTGACCACTGAATATTACGCTTTCTAGCGGTGTAGCGCATATGCAGATTACCGGCGCTGGTAATACTAAATACTGCGCCTGATCGATCTGGCCTGATACTACCGTCGGCTTCTGTGCCTGCTGGAATTGTCATGACGTCATCTTGCATCAAAGCTTGCGCATAAGAAGGATCTTTTTCTCTGAGCAATATATAGGCAATCTCATGGTCCATCAACTGATTTTCTCCGCCTTTTTCGGCCCTTTTTACCACGTGTAGATTAAGGGCATAAATTTGTTTATTCTGCGCATTATAGTATCCGTCTGTGTGCCAATTGATTGCCCTATTTGTGTAAGGAATGTAGTTTTTTCGAATGCCATCTTTAACCACGGTTAGTGATGTCAGTCCATTGTCATCGGCAAGCCAGTTTCTATTGAGCTGACCTAAGCCAAACTTATTCGCCACTGCGACTGGAATTTCTGGAGATGGGTCCTCTCCGGTATTGCCAATATAAATTGCCATATTGGCCTTTTTCACTCTGTCTAACAAAGCCCTATACTGCTGAGGGTTTATATTCCTAGGGTCATCTATCTCAACCAAAAGATCCTCAATACCCTTAGGATGGGAGGCTAATTTTTTATCACGCCAACGCTGATATGCAACATCGTTGTTAAACAAAAAAGGTGAATCGTGGACTTCGGTTTGTGGTTTTGAGCTTTGCATCTTAAATATTTATAGAAAAAACAGGATAATTTATATGTTTATTGATAATTTGTCATTGATTTCAATCAACTTATTAAATTATTCTTACATAGGACCGTGCGGATTTTTTTGGCCGTTTTTGCCAGCTTGTTTACATCACCAAGAGTGGGAGTTTCGCCTTGACTGATCCGCCTCTCCCAATGGTTCATTTCATCTGCCAAATAATCGATCAATTTAACCGAACAGCCTGCACAAATATCGGAACAAAAATCTGAATCAATACTGTCAAATGGCAAAGTCTGTTTGATTTGTGTAATCAGGTTTTGCATCGCTGTAACTGTATCTGGCTTCACTTAGTGGGTGTTGCTTGGATGTTGATTTAATCTGACTGACAAAATAGTTTTTTTAACCATGGCTGGGTTTTTTGTAGCGCTTTATCAACACCATGACTAAACCAATGCGACTCAACATCAAAAGCATCAAGAAAATTTTTGACATATAAGCCCAGTTCTGTAGAGCCTTGCATTTTAATTTTTCTTTGAAAAAACAGCGTGTCTGGATCTTTTTCTCTGCTTACCATTGCCAAGAAATCACACGATTTTGCTGATATCACCAAATCTGGGTTTTTAAGTCCGTGTTTATAAATAAGCGTTTTGTTTTGCAAACTCAAAACAAACGACAAACGTAGGTCGCTAATCTGTATCAACACCCAATTATTATTTAAGAAATCTAAATCGCCATTGACTATAGCCTCTTCAAATATTTGGTTGAAAAGCCCAATGATGACTCTGTTGCTTAAGGCGTCAGGTATGAAAGCAAAAGGCGAAGGCAAATAAAAAGGAGATTGTTTAGATATATGCAATATATTCATCGGTTTTAAAGGTATTAAACAACACTTGATTTTATGCTTAATGCTGGATTTTTAGATTGATGAAAATCAAGAAAAAAATAATTTTAAAAATATTGATTTGCGTCAATACACCACTATATGTAGTTGTAATAAAATTCTAAAACACTACATATAGTAATTTATTGAAATAACAAATATCTTTTTGGGGGATCATATGAATATATCAAACGAAAATAATGTCTCTAGTGTTATAAAAAGAGACGGCAGTAGTTGTTTTTTTGACAGCGAAAAAATTCGCCTTGCTATTTTAAGAGCAGGTCAAGTTAGTGAAGAATTTGATCAGAGTGAAGCCAATTTTTTAACTGCGCAAGTGCTAAAGGTACTGAATCATCAATCTGCTCAGGAAGTTGGAATTGAGCACATACAAGACGTGGTTGAACAGGTCTTAATAACCAATAATTTTATTAAAACTGCAAGAAAATACATTGCTTATCGTAGCCAACATAAAGTTTTGCGTGAGGACAAAAAAACCTTGGTTGATGTCGCCTCGTCCATCAATGAATATATCGATCAAGCAGATTGGCGAGTCAATGCCAATGCCAATCAAGGTTATTCATTGGGTGGCTTAATTCTTAATGTATCGGGCAAAGTTATCGCTAATTATTGGCTTTCACATGTTTATACGCCAGAAATTGGCAATGCGCATCGACAGGGTGATTTGCATATCCATGATCTGGATATGCTATCAGGCTATTGTGCAGGTTGGTCGCTAAGAACACTATTAACAGAAGGTCTTAATGGTATTGATGGGCGTATTGAAGCTGCCGCCCCTAAACACCTATCTAGCGCCATCGGTCAAATTGTCAACTTCTTAGGCACGTTACAAAACGAATGGGCAGGTGCGCAAGCATTTAGCTCATTTGATACCTACATCGCGCCTTATGTTCGTATTGACAAACTGAGTTATCAACAAGTCAAGCAGCATATTCAAGAGTTGATATACAACCTTAATGTGCCCTCAAGATGGGGAACGCAAACACCTTTTACTAATCTGACATTTGACTGGACTTGCCCACAAGATCTTAAAAACCAAACACCGGTTATCGGCGGGAAAGAGGTGGATTTTGTCTATGGAGAGTTGCAAAAAGAAATGGACATGATTAACAAAGCCTATATTGAAGTAATGACAGAAGGCGATGCTAAGGGTCGCGTGTTCACCTTTCCTATCCCTACCTATAACGTCACACCTGAGTTTCCATGGGAGAGTGAAAATGCACAGTTATTATTTGATATGACTGCCAAATATGGTTTGCCTTATTTTCAAAATTTCCTCAACTCAGATTTAAAGCCCAATATGGTTCGTTCAATGTGTTGTCGCCTACAGTTAGATTTAAATGAGTTGTTAAAACGCGGTAACGGGCTGTTTGGTTCAGCTGAGCAAACAGGTTCTTTAGGCGTGGTAACCATTAATTGTGCACGCCTTGGCTACACCCATCAAAATGATGAAAAAGGGCTGTATCAACAACTGGATACTTTGCTCCTGATGGCAAAAGACTCTTTAGAAGTCAAAAGAAAAGTGGTGCAAAAGCTTATGGACAATGGGCTCTTTCCCTACACCAAGCGTTATTTGGGCACATTGAGAAATCATTTTTCTACCATCGGTGTTAATGGTATTAATGAAATGATTCGCAATTTTACTCAAGATAGAGAGGATATCGCAAGTGAGTATGGGCACATCATGGCCGTAGAAATATTAGACCATATCCGTATGCGTATGGTTGAGTTCCAAGAGCAAACCGGTCATATGTTCAATCTTGAGGCCACACCGGCAGAAGGCACAACTTATCGCTTTGCTAAAGAAGACATGAAAAGGTTTCCTAATATTGTCCATGCAGGTACCAAAGAAAAACCCTATTACACAAATTCATCGCAACTGCCAGTAGGGTTTACCTCAGATCCATTTGACGCCTTACAACGCCAAGATGAGCTACAAACCAAATACACCGGGGGCACTGTTCTTCACCTTTATATGGGTGAACGTATTAGTAGTGGGCAGGCCTGTATGAAAATGGTTAAGAGATCTTTAGAAAACTATAGGTTGCCTTATATTACGATTACACCGACCTTCTCAATCTGTCCAAAACATGGTTATTTAGAAGGCGAACACACATTTTGCCCCAAGTGTGATGAACAACTTATCGCCAAGAAAAAACAACAAATAGAAAAAGGAGAAAAATATGAAGAAAGAAAAAATATCGTTGGCTGATCATGAACGCCAAGCGTGTGAAGTCTGGACCAGAGTCATGGGCTATCACAGGCCTATTTCCAGCTTCAACCCAGGGAAAAAATCAGAGCATTTAGAACGCACCTATTTTAAGGAAAGGGTATTTGAGCATTAATATTGGTGGCTTCCAACCGCTAACCACTATTGATTATCCAGACAATCTATCCTGTGTGTTGTTTACACAGGGTTGCCCCTGGCGTTGTCGTTATTGTCACAATCACGAACTGATTCCAAGCAATAAGAAAACCGAGTTTGACTGGAATCATATTTTTGCTTTTTTAAAAACCAGGGTTGGGCTTTTAGATGCTGTTGTTTTTAGTGGGGGTGAGCCTTGTTTGCAAAAAAACTTATTAAGCGCCATCCTACAAGTAAAGTCCTTGGGGTTTAAGGTTGGGTTACACACCGCAGGTTGCTATCCTGATCGTCTTCAAGCATGTATCAAACACCTTGATTGGGTTGGTTTTGATATCAAGCAACTGCCTTTAAATTACGAACAAGTAACACAAACGCCAAAATCTGCAGACAAAGCTTGGCTGTCTCTAAATATTTTATTAGAGTCAAAAGTCGATTATCAACTGCGTATTACCCAACATCCGGACTTAATAAATGATAAGCAGTTGAGTCAATTAAAACGACTGATAAAAACACAATACGGCGCAAAATTAATGGTGCAAAAGTGTAATACTCAAAACTGTTTAGACCGAGAATTATCTGCCCTATAGAACAACAAAAAAACCTATATTATGATTTTACAACGCTATATTTCAAGACTGATGAACATGAGCAATAAGGCCGGCATTCAAAGTATGAGAGCGTTTATCACTGCCCTAGAATCACAACAAGACTTAAAAAGAATTCAAACGCCAATCAGCCCAAAGTTTGATGTGACTTACGTTTGCCAACAAACACTGCTTAAGGACGGACCAGCGCTATTGTTTGAAAATCTCAAAAGCCAATCACAGATGCCGTTGCTAGGAAACCTCTTCGGCAGTCGCAGAAGAGTTCTACAAGCGCTGAATTTAGAAACAATCGAACAGGTTAGAGAATTAGGCAAACTGTTGGCTTTTTTATCCAATCCATCAATGCCGACAAACTTTCACGATGCTTTTGATAAATTACCAAAATTCGGCCTATTGACAAAAGTCAATCCAATCGTAGCTCCAAACCCTGAATGTAGAGAAGAAATCGTAGAAAAAGAACAAGTGGACTTATCAGCACTACCAATTCAAACATGTTGGGAAAAAGACAAGTCACCACTGATCACATTTGGGCTGGTAATTACAAAAGGCCCGCATCAATCTCGCCAAAATATCGGGATTTATCGCCAACAAGTGATTGCAAAAAACAAAGTGATTATGCGTTGGCTAAAACACAGGGGAGGTGCCACAGACTTTTTAGAATTTTCAAAGACAAATCCAGGGAAAAAATTTCCTGTCGTTGTTGCTCTTGGTGCTGATCCAGCAACAACTTTAGCTGCAGTCAGCCCAATTCCAGATACCATCTCAGAATTTCAATTTGCGGGTTTATTAAGAGGCGAAAAAACAGCTGTTACACCTGGACTGCTACATTCAGAACTGATGGTGCCAGCCAGTGCAGAAATTGTGTTAGAAGGTTATATCTATGCTGATGAATTCGAAGAGGAAGGCCCCTTTGGTGACCATACTGGATACTATAACGCAGTAGAAAAATTTCCAGTATTTACCATTGAAAGAATTACGCACAGAAAAAATCCAATTTATCACGGAACCTATATGGGCAAACCACCTAATGACGAACCTTCTGTGTTAGCCAGTACACTTAATGAAATGTTTATTCCGCTGTTACAAACACAATTCCCTGAAATTGTTGACTTTTATCTACCGCCAGAGGCATGTTCATATCGTATGGCAATTGTGAGTATCAAAAAACACTACCCAGGTCATGCCAAACGGGTGATGTTTGGTATTTGGTCTTACCTACGTCAGTTCACTTATACCAAGTTTATTGTGGTGGTTGATGACGATATTGATGCCAGAAATTGGCAACAGGTACTTTGGGCGATGACCACCAGAATGGATCCAGCAAGAGACGCTCTCATTGTTGAAAATACAGCGGTTGACTATCTTGATTTTGCTTCGCCGAAATCGGGCTTAGGTGGAAAGATTGGAATGGATGCAACCCATAAAACGGCTTCTGAAACTGGCAGAAAATGGGGCGAAAAAATCAAAGTGCCTAAGCGTTTTAGTAAAGATGTGATTAAGGCTTTAAATGAGGCAAGTCTGTAGTTCTTTGCTAGCCAAAGCCACCGTCTATTCTGGCCTTAAAAAACATCGGCGTGTAGATAAACAAAAACAGCAAAAAAGCAACAATCCAAAATAGCTGCGAGATGAAAATCCACTCAACGTAGTGGCCAATATCAAACATATTCATCAGCACACGAAACACAAAAGACAGGACAAGTAGTATAAACATGATGTTTAACCCTTTAGGCGGGTCAAAAACATTGCGCCCCGTATGGCCTAAACTTACACGTGACATCATACTTAACACCATCAGTGCAAGACCAAAGGCAAAGGCATGAATATCTAGGTTTGGTCCAATAGGTACAAAATAACCCAAAACATTAATCCCAAAACCCAATGTTAGCAATCCGTAGGACAAATAAATACTCCAAAGAAGTGGTTTTTTCCAAATTTTTGGATGGTACCAGTAAGACATGCGTATCGCATGAATGACGAACAACATACCGGAGATGATTGTACTAATATAGCTTGTAAAAAATACCTCAATTAACATAAATGCCAGCAACAAAAACATAGATGAAAAATCTAAAAATTTTGAATTTTTAAGCGCGGTTTCGAGCCCAAGACCTCGCTCAATAAAAAAAGGCAAAAGCCTCCTAGCCATCATAAATAATAAACTAATGATCAAATAAAACCCAAGATAAGTGCCTATATAAACCCCTTGGTTAAGTACTTCAAATAACCCCAAATAAAATAGAATATGTGCAACAGATAATAATATTAATTTACCAACAATACTCAGATTGTTCCAATTTTTTGCTTTGATAATTGGGCAAGCAATAGCAATGGTAGCAATGATTAAAAAAGCACTGTCAAGAATGGCTTGGTAAAACAAATATTCTTTGTCAATAAATGGAAAAAACCTAGCAGACAACCACAAAACCAATAACGCCAATAATGGCTTGTTGTAGAGTGTTTGTATCCCTGTCCAGTTTCTACTGGCAGTTAACAAAAAACCCACTATGGCAGCCACAGAATAGGCAAAAATCATCTCATGTGCATGCCAATCGATAGGATTAATATTGCTACTAGGAACAACGCCCGGATACAACATCATCCACAACAACATTGCAAACACAGCAACCATTCCCGTGGCAAAGAAAAATGGTCTAAACCCTAGGCGCAAAAACGCCACGACTGTTTCTTTGTTGCTTTGAGGTAGCATTATCATCTGTTAGAAAAATATTTTTTTAAATAAAAATGTAATGGCCAATAACACAATTACCCCCAAGGTTTTTTCCATGGTTTTTGCATTGAGTTTAACTGCACCCATATAAGAGCCCAAAAAGCCACCGGCAACGACTGCCAAAATCAGGGTAATATATTCTGACAAATCAACTGAATTGTATTGAAAACGCGATATCAACCCAGACAAGGAGACCGTCCACACAAAGATTGCCCCAGTAGCTGCCGCCTCTTTTGCACTCCCAATATTAAGCATAATAATCAGTGGCACCAGATAAACCCCGCCACCAATACCTACAATACCTGCAACCAAGCCTAATATTGATCCAGAGAATAACGATATAAGAATTTTTTGTCGTTGATTTAGCTCAATTCTAAACCCTGTGTCCTTCCAAAAATAAATACGTACGGCAACCACAATCAGTGAAATTAATAGTAGCCATAAAAACACCTGTTTTGACAAATGCAAAGAGCCCCCAAGATAGGCAAAAGGAATTGCAGAAATTAAAAATGGCATGATGATATGCCATCGACCATGACGATTTCTTAGAAAATTAAAACTTCCAATGCTAGAAACAAACAGATTCAAGGTTAATGAGATCATTGGAATAACACTAACACCAAAACCAAAAATGGCCATCAGCGCCGTATAAGAAGAACCGCCCCCCATACCAACGGATGAATACACAAAAGCAACGACAAAAAATATCAGTGCAATAATGGTTTCAAAATAAGGAGAAAATTCCATGAAAATTAATTATATATACCAGACTAAAATTAAAAATTGATTTATGTTAATTGCTTTATCGTAACAAAGACTCTGCAACTGGTATTGGCAAAAACACTATGAATGAGTAATGGATAACTTTTCAAAATCTTGTGGGGAGTTCAAGTTCACGAACATCTGTTTTTGGTCGGAAAAATCCACCTCTTTGGCGCCATTATCTTTAAACCATTTGCCTAATTTTCTCTCACCTTTGTGTAAAAATTTTTCTAGGTTTCTTTTCATTGAAACATCAATGAATGCAAATGTTGGTTGTATCTTGCCCCCATCACTAGCAACACAGAGTTTTGTACCTTTATCAGACATGGCTTGAATGAAGCGTTTGATGAGAATTTCTTGAATAAATGGCCCATCGCAAGGGGTAACCAACAAATAAGGTTTTTTGGTTTTCTCAAGTGCGGAAGATATGCCGGCAAGTGGGCCTTGAAAACCGGCTAAATTATCACGAACCACCTCGCCATATTCTTGATATGCATCAAGGTTAGTATTGGCACTCACCATTATACTGCTAGTAGCTTTGGAGATTATGCTTGCCGAATAACTAATGAGTGGCTTATTGTTAAGCGCTATCAAACCCTTGTCTCTAGAACCCATGCGCTTGGCTTGCCCACCACATAGGATAACGGCAGCAATGTCCTCTTTGGTTATGGTAGCCATGTACTTTTTATAATCATTGTCTGTGGTCTATTAAGTTGCTATTTTTTGATTATAAATAAATTATGAATAGAAATGAACATCATCAATCTGATTGTGGATGCGATCAAGACAAATCAAAATTATTGTCTGCAGATGATGCATTAGCTTACCTAACCGGTTCTATCAATGCAATAGATGAATCGCAAACTGTTAAGCTTGATGAAGGTCTATCAAGGGTTTTATCCAATGACATGATATCAAAAATCAATGTGCCTGGCTTTGATAATTCGGCCATGGATGGCTATGCAATTTATTTAAAAGAAGAGCAAATTAACTCACCACAGGATTTGGTTTTTGAGGTTGTTGAGCGTATTCCTGCTGGCTCTGTTGGCGCTGAATTAATCCCAGGATATGCAGCGCAAATTTTTACCGGGGCACCGATACCAAAAGGAGCCAATACAGTCATCATGCAAGAAGAATGCGAGCTGATTGATGGCGGTAGAAAAATCCAGATATCTCGTCCTCTTAAATTATTAGAAAACATTCGTCCAGTTGGCAACGATATTCAAATTGGCGACTCCGTTTTAAAAAAAGGACGCCAACTAAAAGCGCAGGACATCGCTCTTTTAGCCTCTGTGGGGGTTGAGGAGTTACAAGTCTATCGTAAGATTCAAGTCGGTATTTTTTTTACCGGAGATGAGATTGTCTCTCCTGGTGAAAAGCTAAAGCCGGGGCAGATATACAATTCTAATTATTATTCTCTAACTGCCATGCTAACAAAATTGCACTGCAATATCATCAGCCTTGGCAATATACCTGACACATTTGACGAGACAAAACAGGCTCTGGTTCATTTGCAAGATCGGTGTGATTTAATTATTACTACCGGTGGCGTTTCAGTGGGTGAGGAAGATCACGTCAAGCCTGCGGTAGAGTCTATCGGTAACTTGGATATGTGGCGCATTAAAATTAAACCGGGTAAGCCTTTGGCATATGGCCAAGTTGGAGATGCTAAATTTATCGGACTACCTGGTAATCCAGTTTCTGCAATGGTAACTTTTGTAATGTTTGCTATTCCTTTGATCAAAAAAATGCAAGGTTTAGAAAATTTTTTCAACAAGGTGCATAAGGTACAAACAGATTTTGATTGGTATCGTTCAAAACCAAGACGTGAGTTTGTACGGGTGCGACTGGATAATACACAAATACCGCCTATGGCTTCACAATACCCCAAGCAAGGGTCAGATGTATTGAGTTCTATGGTGTGGGCTGATGGTTTGCTTGAGATACCTGAAAACACAACTTTTAAAAAGGGAAAGGTTTTAAATTTTTATTCTTTAGATAGGATTCTGTCATGACAGACAAACTCACACACATTAGCCAAAAGGGTGATGCGCAAATGGTTGATGTAGCCAATAAAAGCACAACCGTTAGAGAGGCCAAAGCGGTTGCAAACATTTCTATGCTGGCCGAAACCTTACAAAAAATTAAAGACAATGAGCTTGTTAAGGGTGATGTGTTGTCTGTTGCAAGAATCGCTGGCATTATGGCTGCCAAACAAACACACCATCTTATTCCAATGTGCCACAGCCTTAATTTATCGAAGATAAGTGTGGATTTTGAATTTATTGAAAACGGAATAAGAATTACAACTGTGGCCAAAATCAAGGCACAAACCGGTGTTGAAATGGAGGCACTCACTGCAGCAAGTGTTGCTGCACTAACGGTCTATGACATGTGTAAAGCAATAGACCGTTTTATGCAAATTGGCCCAATTCAACTGCTTGAAAAAAAAGGTGGTAAGTCGGGTCATTGGAAGCTTGAGGATGCAAAGTAATGACCCAACTCATTGATAAATTTGGTCGTGAAATTAATTACCTAAGACTCTCAATCACTGAACATTGTAACTACCGATGCTTTTATTGTCGTGACAATGGGCACATTTCAAATTGCAAAAAACAAGATATTCTCAGCTATGAAGACATACAACGCATTGTCTCAATCTTTGCTCAATTGGGTGTTAGCAAGATCAGACTCACGGGTGGTGAGCCTCTAGTAAGAAGAGGTATCGCCAAGATTGCTAAACTGATTAGCGCTGTTGATGGCATTGACGATTTAGCACTGTCAACAAACGCGCATCTGTTAGCAAAATTTGCAGACAAGCTTTATCAAAATGGTGTTAATCGAGTCAATATTTCTATGGACTCTCTGCACCCCGAAAAGTTTAAAAAAATTACTCGAGGTGGTGATTTAAAGCTTGTTATCAAGGGTATTGAGGCCGCCCTTAAAACAGGCATGCGCCCAATTAAAATCAATGCGGTTGCAATGCGTGGTGTCAACGATGATGAAATTGAGGCTTTGATTGATTTCGCCATTGAAAAAGGCCTTGATATGCGTTTTATTGAAACCATGCCTATCGGACTTGCCGGCATTGAAGCATCGTCACAACATATCAGCGAACAAGAGATACTATCAAGGGTTAAAAAACACCTAAAAGGCAGACTCGTTCCAATCAAACCCGGGAAAACAGATGGGCCAGCTTGCAATTATAAAATCATTGATTCTGACTCAAGCGTGGGTATTATCAGTGCGGTATCTAATCACTTTTGTCAAACGTGTAATCGTGTTAGATTGACTGCCAAAGGCGAGTTAATTCTTTGTTTGGGTCAAAAAGATTCCATATCGCTTAGAGACATGGCACGTTCGGGCTTAAGCGATGAAGAAATTAAGAGAAATATTATTGATACAATTAACAAAAAACCTGAAAAACATGAATTTAATTACTCTATTGACAACATAAGCAATAGACAGATGGTGGAGATTGGTGGATGAAAGTACTCTATTTTGCCTCATTAAAAGAGACACTAAAAATTGCGGAAGAAGAAATTGCAGTTAAAACAAATATGACCGCACTTGAATTGCGTAATCTATTGGTAAGAAAATACGGCGCTCGTGCATTTCCAGACAACATCATTTGTGCCGTTAACCATGAAATAGTCAATAGTGCAATGCTATTAAAAGATACCGATGAAGTTGCCTTTTTTCCACCGGTTACTGGCGGATAAAAAGCAAGTGTTTTTATAAAAAATCTTCGAAAGGGTTTTTATCCCTAAAACTTGCAACAGCAATTGCAACAATCAGCAATATTAAAGAGTTAAAGAAAATTGGCACAATTACAAAAACATAGCCCAACTGATGAATGGTTTCACCACCGACAATAGCGGTGACCGCGGTGGCGCCACCCGGCGGGTGTAAACACTTGAGTCTGTGCATAACCAAAAGTGCGATAGGAATTGCCAAGGAAGTTGACAGTAATGGATCTGTTATCAAGTAATAACAGCTAACACCCACAAAAGCAGAAACCAGATGACCGCCCACTAAGTTCCACGGACGAGAGACTTGGGCATAAGGAAGACCAAAGATTAACATTGCTGAGGCACCAGCCGAGGCAATAATCAAAGGCGAATGTGTGCTCATCAGCACCACGTTAGAAAAAAAACCGGCCAGACCAACTGCTATAAAAGCACCAACAGAGGAAATAACCAACTCTTTGGTTTTCACATTGACCCAAAATTTAGCTCAATAGTTTCGATGATTATTTTTTTAATCAATCGTATCTCAACTACAGCGATTAGAACAGATGCCATATCATATCTAGGGTATAAGTAATTTTAGTAGGCTTGTCAATTACACAAAATGGGAGAGGAGAGGTTAAAGACAAGCCTACTAAAATTACCTATATTAGCATTACCCAGTACTCCAGCCTCGTGGTCTTTTCATGCCCGAAGCTTTACAAGCTTGCTTAACATAACCATAAGGAAACATGGTAAATAGTTTTGCTTTAGCTGCTTTCTTGTCTATGCCAAAGTCAACAACCATTTGCTTGGTTGTATGTCTCACATCAGGAGCAACGCCGCGTTCCTCATAGTAGTTGCGCATAAAATCAAAAATCTTCCAATAATCGTCATCGAGCTCAATGTTTTCAGTCTTCGCTATCTCTATGGCAACTTCACGATTCCAGTCTTCTGGATGAACCAAGTAGCCTTCTGGATCTAATTCAATTGATATTCCATTAATAACCATATTCTAAATTCCAAAATACAATTAACAATATTTGTCGAAATTAGCACTGGTTTTAGACTTTCCGTCCTCATATCCCAATGAATATTCATCCGTTATTTTTTGTTCTTCAATCTCTGGATTGTTCAAATAACCAGCAATCCAGCCTTGAATATAATAATCATCGACACCCATTTCTTCCATCTGTTTTACCGCTTCGTAATATTCCATCTCACTCCTGTTAATTGGTTTTCACACACTTAGTTCTGACAATTTGATAGGGTCGCATCAAATAAGTAATAGGCACCGACCACACGTGTACTAAACGTGTGAATGGAAACACCAAGAAAATTGTCATTCCTAATAACATATGCACTTTATAAGAAAGTGGCACGCCTTTTAATAAAGTAGGGTCAACACTCAGCGTTGCGATACTCTTTACATACTCAGACAGTGTTAACATTACCGACACATCACCTTGTTGTGCATGATGCATAGAGCCAGTGATGGTATAGAGCCCCGCTATTGCAGTCAGCGCCAGCCACAGAATAATAAAATTGTCGCGAGCGCGACTAACGGCTTTGACTTTTTCGTTTGTTATACGGCGGATGTATAGCATCAAAGCGCCAACCAGAGCCATGCCTCCAAATAATGCACCTGCATAGATGGCAATGTATTGATGCTGAAGGTCTGTGGCAACCATTTGCCACCAACTGTGTGGCAAAAGCATGCCGATTGCATGACCAAAAAAGATACCAATAATGCCAATATGGAACACGTTGCTGGCAAATACCATGTTTTTATTACTTAGCAGCTGAGACGAATCCGTTTTCCACGTATATTGTTCTCGATCAAAACGAAGCCAGCTACCCAAAATAAAAACCACACCTGCGATGTATGGATATACTCCGAAGAAAAAGTTAAATAAACCACTATCATATTCCAACATAGTCAACCTCCTTATGCTGCATCAGCTAAAAAACTGCGCTTTTCAACTATTCTAATTAATCTGGCATATGGGCTTTTAGCCTGCTCCAGATTGTCTGCTAAAATTTTGATAATTTTTTTAGCATCACCCAAAAAAACTCTCGACTCCATTTCATCCAAGGTTGAGGCAAATTCTAAAAGCAATGGCAAAAAGTCTGGAATCTCTCCTTTTTTAATCTCCAAGCCTTCGTTTTTAAAATGTTCAGATAAATCAATGAGTGCGGGGCCTCTGCCCTTATCATCGCCAAAGATGTGGTGCGTTAAATGAAGATCGTGTTCTGGAACCATGTCAAAAGTTTCAACATAGGTTTGTTGAAGACCGGTTTGTGTTTTTGTTCGCATCCATGAGACAAACTCGAGTATGGCTTTTTTTTCTGAAATACTGGTCTGTTCACAACATTCGACAGCTTCAGTTACTTTGTCTAAATTTTTGATTAAGTCTTTGTCTGGATAATCAAGCAGTCTAGATAAAATACTAAATAATTGCATACAACCTCCTAATTTTTCTTCTTCGGCATGGTTTCAACAGGAATAACAGCCTGCTTACGTGGTGTCGGAAATAAGCTGAAACCCTTGCCTCCCCCACTACCATGAGAACTAATATTGCCTCCAGAAAAGCCGTTTTGGCCTTGGAATCCATACGGATCTTGCACACGCATTTCCTCATGTGAAGTTGGAATAACAAAGCGATCTTCATAGTTCGCAATACCAAGATAACGATACATTTCTTCGGCCTGTTCAACAGAAAGGCCAGCTTCGGCTAACACATCTTTTCCATCGCTACCTTCAACAGCCTTGAATCTTTGGTGCGCGCGCATGGCCAATAACTTTGAAATTGAACCAACAATGGGTTTTTCGTCACCAGCTGTGAACATATTAGCCAAGTATTTGGCTGGAAAGCGTACCGAATCAGCCGTTGGAATGACACCATTTGCTGTTTCCAAATTACCACTGTCAATTTGAGATTGAACTGGTGATAACGGTGGCACATACCACATCATTGGCAGTGTTCGGTATTCAGGATGGATTGGGAATGCAATCTTCCAGTCTTTAACCATTTTATAAACGGGTGAGTTTTGTGCTGCGTCAATCCATGACTGTGGCACACCATCTTCAAGAGCTTGGGCGATCACAGCTGGGTCATTTGGATCTAAAAAGGTGTCCAAATGCTCCTGATATAGATTTGTCTCGTTTAGAGTTGAAGCGGTTTTACTGATTTTATCAGCGTCATAAAGCATAACACCGACATAACGAATACGGCCAACACAAGACTCGGCACAGGCCATTGGTAGGCCAGATTCAATACGTGGATAACAGCCAATACATTTTTCAGATTTACCCGACTCCCAATTGTAATAAACTTTTTTATACGGACAACCAGTAACACACATTCTCCATCCGCGACATTTGTCCTGATCAACCAACACTATGCCATCTTCATCGCGCTTATAAATCGCCCCAGATGGACAAGACGCCACGCAAGCTGGATTTAGACAATGATTACACAAACGTGGCAGATACATATGAAAAGTATGTTCAAAGTCTTTATACATCTGTTTATCAATGTCTGAAAAATTGACGTCCTTTGAACGCTTTTCAAATTCACCTGCAAGGTCGTCTTCCCAATTAGGCCCCCATTCAATTTTCTCCATGTCCTTACCGGTAATTTGTGAGACCGGACGTGCTGTTGGTGTTGCCTCTACCAACGGAGATGATTGTAGCTTATGGTATTTGTAATCAAAAGGTTCGTAATAGTCATCAATTTCTGGCATATCTGGATTGGCGAATAAATTAACCAGCTTAGAGAGTCGACCACCTGATTTAAGTGCCAACCGATTATTAACAACTTTCCATCCACCTTTCCACTTGCTCTGATCCTCCCAATTTTTAGGAAAACCAACCCCGGGTTTTGATTCAACATTATTAAACCAAGCGTATTCAACGCCTTTGCGATTGGTCCAAATATTCTTACAAGTCACTGAACATGTATGACAACCAATACATTTATCTAGATTCAATACCATTGAGATTTGTGCTCTTATTTTCATCATTAGTCTCCTTATCTAGATTAGTTATTGATTCCTGGAGGGTTTTTCTTAGCCTCTCTCTCAGGTGTTAGCGGTCTTTCTAGCCAATCTACGTCCTGATCCTCAATCTTATGAACCACAACATATTCATCGCGATTTGACCCTACCGTGCCATAGTAGTTAA
Source organism: uncultured Piscirickettsiaceae bacterium (assembly GCA_964647705.1). GTDB lineage: Bacteria > Pseudomonadota > Gammaproteobacteria > PS1 > Pseudothioglobaceae > CAZYIW01. The sequence goes on along the minus strand of CAZYIW010000002.1, from coordinate 60,199 downwards.
AGGCATACGACAGTTGTGCGTAGCCGCCAATCATATGGGTTGGTTTTGGTACTGTACGCGTTACCGCATTAAGAATACCGCCGCGCTTGCCAGTCGTTGGTGATCCACACACATTGACGTTTTTCTCTTGAGCGTGATACATAATCGCCATACCATCTGGCACTCTTTGCGAAACCACCACACGCGCGGTGGTTGCGCCATTGGCATTTAATGCTTCAACCCAATCGTTGTCCTCTAGGCCAATAGATTTTGCATCAGCCTCAGACACCCAAAAGTATGGACCGCCACGGAACAGTGTTAACATTCTTAGGTTATCTTGATAGGTTGAGTGAATACCCCACTTGGAGTGTGGTGTAATCCAATTAAGCACCAAGTGTGGTTTCTTCTTCACCGAATCTGGGACACTTTCATGTGCCTTTAAATCAACCGCTGGCTTATAGGCACAAAAACCTTCACCAAAATCTAACATCCATTCATGGTCTTGATAAAATTGTGCACGGCCTGTTAGTGTTCTGAGTGGAATATGCTCATGTAGGTTGGTGTAACAAGCGTTATAACTCACCTCTTCAGACTCAATACCCGACCATGTTGGCGCGGTAATAATCTTACGTGGTTGTGAAACAATATCACGATAAGTGATCTTGTCTTCATGACGACCCTCGTATAAGTGAGAGTGATCAACACCCGTTTTCTTCGACTGTGCTGTCCAAGACTTATGCGCCACTTCACCATTAGTTTCAGGTGCCATACGCATAACTGCGTCACACACATGAATATCCTGTGCAAGTGAGGGCATGCCTTTAGAAATACCTTCTTCTTTAATCGTGCCGTTAAGAGATTTAAGCTCATCAATCTCTTTGTCAGTGTTCCAGTCAATACCTTTAATAGTATTGCCCAGCTTATTCATTAAAGGCCCAAGAGCAATATACTTGTTATAAGTATTTGGATAGTCTCTTTCAACAACTTTAAATAATGGGGCTGTTTTTCCTGGAATTAGATCACATTCACCCTTCTTCCAATCTTTCACTTCGCCAAATGGTTGTGCTAAAGCCATAGGGGTATCATGTTGCATGGGTAGTGACACAACATCTTTTTGCGTGCCAAGATGTTTTTCAGATAATTCTGAGAATTTTTTCGCAATGGTTTTAAAGATTTGCCAGTCTGATTTAGCTTCCCATGCTGGATCAACCGCTTTACCAAGCGGGTGAATGAATGGGTGCATATCAGTGGTATTAATATCGGCTTTTTCATACCAGGTTGCAGTAGGCAAAACAATATCAGAATAAGCGCCTGTAGAGTTTAGACGAAAGTTAATATCAACCATCAAATCTAGCTTGCCGGTTGGCGAATTCTCATGCCATTTAATTTCTTTACAGGCCTCACCTTCAACACCTTCAGACATCACGCCATTTTGTGCGCCTAGTAAATGTTTCAAGAAGTATTCATGACCTTTAGACGAACAACCAATTAGGTTGGAACGCCACACAAATAGATTACGCGGATGATTTTCTTCCGCATCAATATCTTCATAAGCGAATTTGATATCACCGCTTTTAAGTTTGTCGGCCAAGTAACTCGATACACCCGCCTCGTCGCTTGCGCCAGCTGCCTCTGCTTCTTTAACAATCTCAATTGGGTTTTTATCAAAGTGTGGCAATGACGGTGTCCAGCCCATGCGTTGCGCAGCAACGTTATAGTCGGCCAGTTGATTTCCTTTATATTTACCTTTGGCAGTAGATGCCAGTAAGTCATCGGCTTCAACTCTTTCGTATCTCCACTGATCTGTGTGGAAATACCAGTAAGTTGTTGATGCAGTATGTCTGGGTGGACGGTGCCAATCAAGACCAAATGCAATTGGAGCCCAACCAGCTTGAGGTCGTAGTTTTTCTTGTCCTACGTAGTGTGCCCAACCACCACCTGATTGGCCCACACAACCACAAATATGGAGTAGATTCATAATTCCACGATAGTTCATATCGTTGTGATACCAGTGGTTAATAGCCGCACCCAAAATCACCATCGACTTGCCCTTGGTCTTGGATGCATTATCAGCAAATTCTCGCCCTGTTGTTTCTAAATCAGCCGCCTTGATGCCAGTAATATTTGAAGCCCAGGCCGGGGTATAAGGCACTGAGTCATCATCGTATGAAGTGGCTAGATTATCCCCAAGGCCACGATCAATGCCGTATTGTGCAATTTGCAAATCACACACTGAAGTAACCATCACTTCTTCACCGCTTGCAAGCTTAAGCTTACGTGCAGGAATCTTGCGTACTAATGAATCACCTTCATCTGGATTAAAGTGTGGGAAAGTAACATCTACAACTGCATCAGAGTTGTCGATACAGCTAAGCTCCTGCTCAATATCTTTACCAGCAGCCTTTTCTAAAATATTCCATTTGCCGTCCTCGCCCCAACGGAAACCAACCGAGCCATTTGGCACAACAAATGATTTGCTTTTTGAGTCAAAAACAATGGTCTTCCATTCAGGATTATTGTCTTCGCCTAAGTTATTGTCAAAATCAGATGCGCGAAGGAAACGACCAGTCACCGTCTTACCATCGACCTGTTCTAATATTACTTGCATTGGGAAATCGGTAAAGCTTCTTGCATACTCTGCAAAGTAAGGGTCTTGTTTGTCAACATGAAACTCTTTTAGTGCCACATGGCCCATGGCCATAAAGGCTGCAGCGTCTGTGCCTTGTTTAACGGGCATCCATAAATCTGCAAACTTTACATATTCTGCATAGTCTGGTGCCATTGATACCACCTTGGTACCGTTATAACGTGACTCAACTGCAAAGTGCGCATCTGGTGTGCGCGTCATTGGTAGGTTAGCACCACAAACAATAATATATTTAGAGTTATACCAATCAGCAGACTCTGGTACGTCAGTCTGTTCGCCCCATGTTTGTGGTGAGGCGGGAGGAAGGTCACAATACCAGTCATAAAATGATCCACAACCACCGCCAATCATTGAAAGATAGCGAGACCCAGCAGCATAGGAAATCATACTCATTGCTGGAATAGGAGAAAAACCAAAAATACGATCGGGGCCCCATTTTTTAATGGTATAGACATTGGCAGCAGCAGTCATTTCCACTACCTCATCCCAGGTTGATCTTACAAAACCACCCAGACCACGAACACCAACATATGAATCGCGTTTAGCTTTATCGGTTTGAATTGCTTCCCAAGCATCAACCGGGTCCTTACCACTATTACGCTCTTCGCGATATAGGTCTAGTAAACGGCCACGAATAAGTGGATATTTAATACGGTGTGGAGAATACAGATACCATGAAAACGACGCGCCACGTTGACAACCTCTTGGCTCATGATTCGGAAGATCTTCACGCGTTCTCGGGTAGTCGGTTTGCTGCATCTCATAGGATACAAGTCCATTTTTTACAAAAATCTGCCAAGAACACCCGCCCGTACAGTTAACGCCGTGCGTTGAACGAACCACTTTATCGTGTCGCCAGCGATTACGGTAAGTGTCTTCCCAACCACGATCCTCTTCAGTAACAATGCCGTGTCCTTTTGAATAGGTAGACTTGATACGATTAAAATATTTAAGTCTGTCCAAAAAATGACTCATATTTTTCTCCTTTATTACAATCCTAAATTAGGGGCTAAAAAGCCAATCAAAAAATTATTCCAAACGTTTTTTCAGCGATAGACAACAAAGCCTTGCTTGAAAAATTTATGCTTATGGGTTGTGGAACTCGGCATTTTTACGCAAATAGAAATACCAATTAATCACCATACAAACCACATAAAAAACTGCAAAGCCGTAGAGCGCGTCCTCAGGTGTTGTGGCTTTAATCTGTTCACCAAAAACCTTTGGAATAATAAATGCACCATAAGCGGCAACTGCCGAAGTCCAGCCTAACACTGGGCCGGCCTGCTCTTTATTAAATACCTGAGAGATGGTTCTAAATGTTGATCCATTGCCTATACCCGTGGCTGCAAATAGCACCACAAACAAAATTAGAAATGGATAGAAATAGTCCTCGGGCGTTGCTGAAGCGTAGGCTTGCTTCATAAAATAAGCCACACCCAGTGCTGAGGCCACCATAACTGCCGAGATAATTTGTGTTACTTTTGCACCGCCCATCTTGTCAGAAATCATGCCGCCGAACGGACGAATAAGCGCCCCTACAAATGCCCCCATCCAAGCATAAGTCAGCGCCGATGGTGCGTTTGGGTTTACCGTTGAATGTGTCATCACACCATCAACCATGATGTGTTGAAATCCAAAGATTACTTTAATAGAAAGTGCTAATGTTGCTGCATAACCAATAAACGAACCAAAGGTCATGGTATAGATTATGGTCATCACCCAAGTGTGTTTATTGTTAAAAATCTTATATTGGCGAGCAATGTTCTCACTGTATGCCTTACCTAATGGCAATAGTTTTAATAACACGACAGTTAATGCAATCACAATGGGTAGTACCACCCATTTGCTGATCATTAGGCCTGATCCGCTGGCTGATTCTGGTAGCATCAAATACAGACCAAATCCCGCTGTGGCTAAACCAATAGCCAGCATGACTATAATCTTTATAAAAGCACCTAAAGTTGAACCAATATTTGGTGACACATGTTCATCAACAATATTATTCATGCCCATCCAAGTGGCAATAGAGAGCGGTATTAAGAAAATAACCCAAATATAGCCTGCGTTTTGTAGGTAGGTTTCAGTACCAGCAGAGATCTTGCCAATCAGCGTTCCAGAAGCAATTTGTAGTGTTTGGGGCTCAAATGAAGCCACGGTAAACGTCATCGCTAAAGGTATTAAAATTTGCATGGTGGTCACACCAAAGTTACCCAGTCCAGCATTCATTCCTAGCCCATAACCTTGAATCTTTTTTGGAAAGAAAAATGAAATATTTGACATGGAAGAGGCAAAGTTACCACCACCAATACCAGAGAGTAATGCCAAAAGCTGAAAATGCCAAAATGGCGTATCTGGACTAGACAAAGCAATACCAACACCAATTGCTGGCAAAATTAGCAATGATGTGGTTAAAAATATCGTGTTTCTACCACCTGCTAGACGAATAAAGAACGTCGATGGAATCCTTAAAGTTGCACCAGAGAGTCCTGCAATTGCTGCCAAGGTAAACAACTGAGATTTTTCAAATCCACCATAACCAGTGTTGAGCATTTGTACGGTAATAATTCCCCACATTAGCCATACGGCAAATCCGCATAATAGACTTGGAATAGATACCCACAGATTTCTATTAGCGATTGCCTTGCCCTCGCTTTCCCATTGGGAATTGTCATCTGGGTTCCAATCCTTTAGATCATGAGCCATTTCAACCTCCTTTTTATTAAAAATTCATTAATTATTTTTTTGTGCTTTCGCCTTAAAAGCGTTATATCTTTTATTAAATTCTTCAATTAAGTCCATTTGTTCCAAAACGGCGCGCGCTGACATCACAGACTCCGGATCATCATGGGATTGTGCATACTCATCAAGCGCTTCTTGTTTGGCTTGTGCAACGCGCTTTTGTTTTTGTTCGGCCGAAAAAGTAAAGTGCATCCAAATCAGTGACACTGCAGTTGCACCATAAAGCAGCATAAATATCACCGAGTTGATTTTTGTATAATCAATCAACACTCCGAACATAATTGGCAATAAAAATCCGCCCAAACCACCAGCCAATCCCACAATGCCTGATGTAACACCAATATTGTCAGGATACTCATCGGACAAGAATTTAAATACCGAAGCCTTGCCAAAACCCCAAGCTATACCCAAAATAAACAACAAAGTGGTAAAAACCCAAACATTCAAACTGATATCAAACACCGCATCACCTGAGGTTGTTTGAATAACCAATGCGGTTTGTGGATAGGACATAAAGAAAAGACAAATCAGTGATATCCACATCACCCACCAAGTCACCTTATAGGCGCCATATTTATCTGAATACCAACCACCTAAAGCGCGAATCACGCCTGATGGCAAAACAAAAATTGCGGCCAATAGCGCTGCTGTGGTTAATTCAAAGCCGTATTCATTGATGTAGTATTTTGTCATCCATAAAGACAATGCAACAAAACCCCCAAACACTAAAGAGTAGTACTGCATGTATTTCCAAAGCTTGGGATCGTTAAGCGCTTCCATTTGATCTTTGACAGTGATTGTTGAGGCCACTTGATGCTCTGGATCTTCATAGGTAAACATCCAATACAAAATCACGACCACAATCATGCCAACAGCGTAGACTTGTGGCACTGTCTGCCAGCCATAGGCAACCACGATGGACGGCGCTACAAATTTGGTTAATGCCGCCCCGGCGTTACCAGCACCAAAAATACCCATGGCAAAGCCTTGATGTTGTTTGTCAAACCATCTGGCGGTATATGCGATACCAACAGAAAATGAAGCACCTGCGATACCAACAAACAACCCTAAAATTAAAAATTGCCAATACTGGGTCGCCTCACTAATAAACCAAAGTGGGATAATCGTACAGAGCATCAAAACAAAATAAACAATCCTTCCGCCGAGCTTATCAGTCAGCATGCCAACGGGCAGTCTGAAAATCGACCCTGTTAAAATTGGCGTAGCAACCAAAATTCCAAATTGTGTTTCACTAAGGGCTAGCAATTCTTTAATTGGAATACCGATAATTGAAAACATGACCCAAACAGCAAAACATGCTGTGAAAGCAATGGTGTTTGCTGCCAAAACTGAATTAGCTTGTGATTTTTGTGACTGAATCGCAGATATACCCATATTTCAACTCCAAGACAATTATCTTTTTGCAACAGCAATTTACACACTCAAAGAGTTAAAAAACCTTGATGCGTGTCAAGGTCTGGGTCTTAACTGATAAATATGTGATTAATATCACAGCTTTTCTAAATCAAAAAAACTAGGGTATGATGAAAATTGAACCGTTTAAAAAAACCATGTCGATGAAAGAAAATTTAATTAGCCTGTCTGAAAGCGTTCATTTTCTGCAAAGAGAAAGAGGCTTTGCTGGCTTGTTTATTCAAGACATAAATACGCACAATCAAAAAACACTAGAGCAATATTTCTTAGACACAAACAAAGCGATATTAAACTTAACAACGCTGTTAAAAGAATGGAAAAATAGTAAAAAAATAGCACCAGAGCAACGCAGTCTGATCACTGGTATTTTGGGCTACCTAGATGGGCTCGAATCGCTAAGGCACGATATAATAGAACAACGTATCTCGCTAAAACAAGTGCACGATTACTACACTTTCAATCTAGTGTCTCAGATTATCCAACTCATGAGTGATTTTGTCTCTCAGGCTGATAAGATACGCACAAACGTTCTCAGTGCTTTTAGTTTTTTTCTACAGTGGAAGGAAAAGGTTAGTCTTGAACGCTTAAGTTTAATTCAAGGGTTTGTTCAACAAAATTTTGATAATGAAAATTATCAAAAAAAAATTGAATTTATCCTTAGCGAACAACATCACTATAAGAAGTCATTTACCGCGCTCGCTAGCAACGAGCAACGAAAAATTTTTCGAGCAACTTATAACAAAATACTTGTTAAAGATGTTTTGAAAGATATTCACGACAAGGTTTTAAACCGACAATTTTCTGATATTGCCTCATATCGGTTTAGTGCTCGAAAGTGGTTTGATCTGGTCTCTGAAAAACTTGATGCCATGCATTCTATTGAGAAAAAGCTCATCGATAATTTAGATAACTGGCGCAATGCAAAATCTACAAACACACTAGAAAGTCTAAATATTGAGCAGAGGCTGGTTTATAAGCTACCTATTTTTCATCAAATTCCTAATGCAAAAATAGAGCAAATCATTGAATCGGGAGAGATATACCAATTGCCCAAAAATAAATTGATTGTGGCTGAGAATAATTTTGCAACACACTTACATATTGTATTAATGGGCTGGGTAAAAGTTTTTAAACAATTACAAGGTAAAAAAACCACTGTGCTTCATATGCTAGGCCATGGTGACACCATCATGGAGAGTTGTATTTTTTCCAATACCTGCCTAAAAGCCAGCGCTAAAAGTACAACAGACGTGTTAATTTTTTCAATACCGGTTTCTGTGGTTCGTTCACACATGAATCAAAACAATCAATTTATACTCAATATACTAAGTAATTTGGCCAAGAAAACTGTGTTGCTTAACCATGAGTTAGAGCGGCACAAAACACAAACTGTGGACGCACGTGTTGGTTATTTTTTGCTGGATTTGCTCAAGCAAAAGAAATGGCTGTCTACAACCATAAATCTGCCTTATAGTAAGTCGATTATCGCCTCACAGCTAGGCATGAGCAGAGAGGTTTTTTCTCGCTCTCTTGCTGGTTTGTCCAAATTAGGTTTTGTTATTAACAACAAAAACATTTCTCTACCCAATAAATATGCTTTGTGTCAGTATTGTGACAATATGATATCTGAGTCATGTGTGCACTATGCAACACAAAATTGCATTAAACGAAAATACCTTTCTTAATTAATTCATACAATGTATAACACCCAAATTAAAGTCGGCTTTATTACTGTTTCTGATCGAGCCTCTCGGGGCGAATATCAAGACATGGGAGGGCCGGCCATGCAAAATTGGATTGACAATGCACTACTCTCTCCTTACAACATTGAGTCCACTATCATTGCCGATGAACAGGCACTTATTGAGCAAACAATCATTGATTTTATCGACAATAAAAATTGTGACTTAGTTTTAACTACTGGAGGAACGGGGCCTTCGATTCGTGATGTCACCCCTGAGGCAACTGAGGCAGTGTGTGAGCGTGTGCTGGACGGGTTTGCTGAGCAAATGCGTCTTGTCTCATTACAAACAGTACCCACTGCAATACTTTCAAGGCAAATAGCGGGTACACGTGGCAAAGGTTTGATTGTTAACCTGCCCGGAAAGCCAGAAGCCATTGCTGTATGCTTGGGTGCAATTTTCTTAGCTGTGCCAAAATGTTTAGAACTTCTCAGTAACGCAAACATCCAGATTGACTTAGACTTTGTTGAAAAAGGTCTTGATTAATTTGTTATTTTTGGTGTTTTCTGGTTGTGCTGATAAAAGAAAAAGCGGCCCTAAGGCCGCTTTCACTCTTATCTCCTTATAACCAAATGACAGAGTTAGAGGAGGCGCAAACAAAATCATTAAATTTGCGTTTTTTACCCTTGATTCAATTTGGTTAGGTATCAATTCTACCTATCTTTTTTGATCCATATAATTATTTTTTGTCTTTTTTTTTAGTTTGCCTTTTTCAACACTTTTGACCCTACGCAAATGTTCAATAACATTGTTGAGTGCATCAATGCGTTTTTCGACTAACTGTTCTTGTTTTGATTTTTTTGAATTCACAAACTCATTCAATCTATTGTGTATTAAACCCATAAAAGTCTGACGCACAATCACTGAGAATTAAAATACTAGTGTTTTAATTCTATCATAAAACCATATAATTAGTAAGGTTATAAAAAAGCCCCAAAAGAAGTTTTCTAATGGGGCTTAGATATGGTGCCGACACACGGACTCGAACCGCGGACCTACTGATTACAAATCAGTTGCACTACCAACTGTGCTATGTCGGCCATGAAGCTGAAATTATACCGTAAAGAAAATCAACAAAAAAGACTTCTGCACACCGACCAATACCCTAATAAATCAAGGTATTGGTGGTTTGAATATTAAATGAATTTAGGCTAGAATCTAGGGCCAGCTGTGGGGGCTTTTTGTGCTTGTTTAAGTGCGTTCACCGCCTGTGTATTGGCTTTTTTGGCCAGTGCAGTTGCCACATCGGTTTTACCGGCCTTGTTAAGCTTTTTAGCTTCCTTGATCATCTTGCCAGTATCCCGCCATGCCATGCTCGCATCAAGTGCTTTTTTGTAATTGGTCTCAGCGGCTTTTAAAACAGCACCAAACCCTGTTCCATCAACCTCAACCGGCTTTAGCCCTTCAGGAATCGGTGCAGCCTTGGGTTTTGGCGCAACACCACCACCTAATTGATGAACATAGACTGTTAATTTTTTGATTTGGTTGGCATCGATTACTTGCGAATTACCGAAACCAGGCATTACCGCATCTTGTGTATTTGGATCTTGTGCTTGGTTTACACCATGTAAGATGGTTCTAACCAAAGAAGCTTTTTGATCATCTGCTTTGAAACGGAAAATACCGTCTGTCAAATTAGCGCTACCCATGAACGTTTTACCTTTCATCTGCGGACCGTGACAACCCACACACCCTTTAGATAAATAAATTGCCTTACCTTGGGCAGAACCTGTTTCACCACGACTGACTTCCATCAGATAATCAGCCAATGTGCCTGCTTCGGCATCGGTAATACCTAAAAAACGTGCTGGCATATTGCCACGACGACCATTGGTAATTGAATTTGAAATATCCGCCAACGTGCCTCCAAATAGCCAGTCATCGTCTGCCAAAACTGGAAAACCATCATTACCTTGACCGCCAGCGCCATGACAACCTGCGCAGTTGTCACCAAAAAGCACTTTGGCAGTTTTTAGCGCATAGTTTCTCAATTCTTCATCATGGACAATATCATCAAGCGTGGACTCGGCAATGGCTTTTTCTTGATCGGCAAATTTATGCTCTCGATAATCTTCCAGCTGCTTAACACTGTCATTCATCTCGTTGATTGCTGTCCAGTTTGCAGTGCCTTTGTTATGGTCGCCAAACCAAGGGACGGTTGGGTAATAAAGCGCATATACAATCACTGAGATGACACTGACATACATTGCCCACATATACCATCTAGGTGGACGATTGCTCAATTCTCTCAAGTCGTTCTCGTCATCCCAAAAGTGGCCTGTGTTGTTTTCACCTGGATATGGATTCTTGTGTTCACCCATCACTCTTCTCCTCGATCTTAATCTTCTTTATTGACAAAATTTCGTAACTTTTCAAATTTTTCTTTGTTTTTTGGTCTAAATGCATAAAAGTAGGCAGCTGCCAATAAAAGAAAAACAACTATTGCAATTGCCGCACCGATTTTATCTATCAGCGTCATTATTCTCTATACACCACACCGTCTTCAAACTTAATCATGTTGCCCAGCGATTGCAAATAAGCCACCATCGCTTGCATCTCGCTCTTGCCTTGTACTTGGCCTGCGGCTTCATCAATGTCTGCATCTGTATAAGGTACACCAACTTTTCTCAAGCCCTCCATGTGTGCTTGAATAGTTTCACCGTCTACTGTCGCATCGTCTAAAAATGCATACTTAGGCATCACTGATTCAGGCACCACTGCTTGAGGGTTACGCATGTGCAGAATATGCCATTCGTCTGAATATTTACCGCCTAAACGCGCTAAATCAGGGCCTGTTCTCTTAGAGCCCCACTGAAAGGGATGGTCATAAATTGATTCAACGGCCAATGAAAAATGTCCGTAACGTTCTTTCTCGTCTCTAAACGGACGAATCATTTGTGAATGACACAGATAACAGCCTTCACGCAGATAAATGTCACGGCCTGCTAACTCTATTGCTGTTAAAGGACGAACACCATCACCTGGATTCCACTGGGATAATTTTTTATCGCCGCGTTCCCATAAAAGGCTTTTGGTTGAGCCGTCTGTCATGGTCACCTCATCTTTCACCGCATCTGGGTGGGTGAACAAAGGCACAATTTCAACAATGCCCGCTAATGACACTGAAAGCGCCATGAACAAATACATGCCAAAGATGTTTTTCTCAAATTTAACTTGGAAGCTTTCTTTTGTGTTTTGCTTTGCCATTTTTCTTACCCCCCCTTATGCAGTCACCGCCTGAGCTGAGGCCTCACGGCTGGCTCCACGGATAGAAATAATAATATTGCTCAGCATTATTACAGCACCTAAAACTACCAGTGCGCCACCCGCTGTTCTCATCACATAATATGGATGCATGGCTGCAACAGACTCTGCAAACGTGTAAGCCAATGTACCATACTCATCGTAAGCCCTCCACATCAAGCCTTGCATAATACCTGACACCCACATGGCAACGATATATACCACGGTGCCAATGGTGTGGGTCCAAAAATGAAGCCCCAAAAGTTTATGAGAGAGTTTAACGCCATAGATCTTTTCAATCATGTGATAGATGGCACCTGCTGCCACCATAATGTTCCAGCCCAATGCGCCAGAATGTACGTGACCAATTGTCCAGTCAGTGTAGTGCGATAGTGCATTTACAGTCTTTGCAGACATGACAGGCCCCTCGAATGTACTCATGGCATAAAAGGCCAAAGACATGATCAAAAAACGCAAAATATAATCTTCACGCAAACGCTCCCAGGCGCCAGATAAAGTCAAAATACCGTTGAGTGCACCACCCCATGAAGGAATAATCATTGCCAATGAAATCACCGCACCTAATGAACCTGCCCAGTCGGGTAGCGCTGTATATTGAAGATGGTGAGCACCTAACCACACATAACCAAACATCAGTGCCCAAAAATGGATTACAGAAAGACGATATGAGTAGATGGGTCTTTGTGCTTGCTTAGGTACAAAATAATACATAATGCCCAAGAAGCCGGCAGTTAGGAAGAAGCCTACAGCATTATGACCCCACCACCATTGAATCATTGCATCTTGTACACCGGAGAAAATCGAGTAAGAGTCAAACCAGCCAACCGGAATAGCCAAAGAGTTAACCACATGAAGGTAGGTTACCATCACCATCATCCCCATAAAGAACCAGTTTGCTACATAGATGTGGGGGACTTTTTCGCGATCGCGAATGTGAATGGTCATAATAAAGTTATATAAATACGATGCCCAAACCAAAGTAATGGCAATATCAATTGGCCATTCTAGTTCGGCGTATTCCTTACCTGAAGTAATACCCAAAGGGAAAGAAACCACCGCAGAAAGAATAATGAGATTCCATCCAATAAAGGTGAACCACGCCATCTTGTTACTCCAAAGCCTGGTTTGATTGGTGCGTTGCACCACATAAAAAGCCGAAGCCATCAGCGCTGAGCCACCAAAAGCATAAATCACTGCATTGGTATGCAGTGGTCTTAGGCGACCAAACTGTAGATAAGGGGTGCCAGTTCCTAGATCATTTAAAAAAGGCCAAGCCAACTCTGCGGCAATATAAACACCCACCAGGGTGCCGATTACCAAATATACCGATGACATTATGGCAAACCATTTCACCACGCCCAAATCATATTTTTCTGTAATGTTCATTCAGACTCCTCTCGTTTAGCAGTTCTAATTAAATACCCTTATTTTTATTGTGTTCTTTAAAAATAGGTTGAAATTCTACATAGAAGAAATAATACAGTCAAGTGAATTAACTTTTATTGATATAGATCAAATTTTACTATTTTTGTTAACATATTTTAACAATAAATAAACGGCAATAATTGACAAAACTAAAGCCATTAAAAACCATTGAATAGCGTACGCAGTGTGCTTATCTGCACTGCCATAAAAAGGTTTCCAATCTCGATAAAATCCTTGCTTCTCGTCGTGGTGCAATTGTGCAATCATGGGAAATATTTGATAACCACTCAGTGCTGAGAGTTTTTCAATATCGAGCGATTGAACCAACCTTGGAAACACTCCTTGTTTGGTGTTGGATTTTAGCTCAATACGTTTGATCGGCTTTACCAAGCTCACGCGGATGGTTGTGTTAAGGATTTCTATGCCAATATTTTTTATTTTTCTTGTAGCGCCCCAAGGTCGAAACCCTCGGTTCACCAAAACCGCCTTGTTGCTGTTATCTACAATAAAAGGAGTTAATACATAATAACCTGCGTGACCCTTAACAGTTTGATTGTCATAGGCAAATTGCTTGTTATCGTCATACACCCCAGTAAGTGTTATGGTTTGGTATTCTTTATCTAAAAGTTCGTCTAATTGTTGTATTTTGACAATAGGTAATTGTTGGGCAGCCATCACACGCTGTTCAATTTGTTGTTTTTCTTCAGCGCGTGATAGCTGCCAAAAACCCAGCGAAACTAATACATAAAGTGTCGCTAGAATTAATACTGACGGTAGGATGAAGCTTTTTTTTATTTTCATTTAATTGGTACGACACTGTTCGGAGTAATCCAACCCATATAGCCTGCCACCATAAGGAATATAAACAAGATAACGCTGAGTCCAACACGAATCACCAATGATTTAAACATCCTATCAGAAAGCTTATCGCCGCCTCTTAGCATAGACACCAAAGCGGTGCTCAATGACACCAAAATTGCAATAATTAAAATTGTGATAATTATTTTCATAATAAATAATCTTAAACAAAAAAGGCTCCAGAAAGGAGCCTTTTTCTACATTTGTTTATTGACTAAACCCAATAAACAAAAACAAATAGGCCCAACCAAACAACGTCAACGAAGTGCCAGTACCAGGCAACCCCTTCAAAAGCAAAGTGGTTGTCTTTATCAAAATGCCCTTTTTGAACACGATAAAGAATTACTGTGAGCATAATAGCGCCAACTGTTACATGGAAGCCATGGAAACCTGTCAACATATAGAATGTAGAACCATAGATGCCTGATGTTAGTTTTAAACCATCAGCATAGGCATGGCCATATTCCATGATTTGAAAACCTAAGAAAGCAGTTCCCAATGCGATGGTAGCAACCAGCCAACCAATAATTTTATTACGATGGCCTGCACGTAATGCATGATGTGCAAATGTTAATGTCACACCCGATAGCAATAACAAAGCGGTGTTAAGTGCGGGCAACCCCCAAGTGTCAACCAACTTAACTGGTATTGACATCTCCACACCTGATTGAAGCACAGCGCCTGGAGTTGAAAATGCAATTTGGTCCCAAGTGGCTTTAAAGCCATCCCATAACTCCGGTGTATATACGTTATTGTCAGCACCTCCTAACCAAGGCACAGACAATACTCTGGCGTAGAAAAGCGCTCCAAAGAAAGCAGCGAAGAACATCACTTCTGAGAAAATAAACCAGCTCATTCCCCAACGAAATGATTTGTCAACTTGTTTGTTATACATGCCGCCAACACTTTCGTTAACAACCTGTCCTAACCAACCAAACATCATAAAGATGACGATGGCCAAGCCCAAAAACATTACTGACATTCCCCATTCAACACCATGCATCTGGTTTGCAAGGCCCACAAAAAGTGTTGATATACCTATCGACCCAATAATAGGCCAGTAGGTTCCGTGTGGCACATAATAATCTTGTTCGCTCATATTGTTATCCTCTCTATTTAGCTATCAAGTTTAAAAAAATTATAAGACAGACTAATGTCTTTGACACTTTCGTCTATCTGTGGCTCTACAACAAATCGAATGGGCATTTCAACCTCTTCGTTTGCTTTAAATTCCTGTCTATCAAAACAAAAACACTCTAGTTTTTTAAAGTGTATCGCCGCGTTCTCAGGAGCGACACTCGGCACTGCTTGTCCTACTACAACTTTGTCAGTGCTATTTCTTGCAACATAACTTGCCGTATAAAACTTACCTGGCACCACCTCCATTGAAGTAATCTTTGGACCGAAGTCAATTGGCAATCCTGGCATTGTTGACGCAAAGAAACTGACTTTAATTTTTCTATTTTCGTCAATCACATACTTGGAGTTGTTATCTGCTCTACCTGTCTTGCCATTCAACCCTGTGATGTCACAAATGACATCATAGATTGGTGGCATAATAAAAATCGCAAATACCAACATAAAGATGGGTGCTGATACCAGCTTTATCCAAAATGCTTTTGATATTTTATTTTGTCTCATATTAACCACCGTTTGTCATGATGGTTATCAAATACACTCCTATGGCTATGGCGCCAGCAATTACCGCAGTAATAATGGCACCGGTTTTAGACTTGTTATTTTTCATTCAATTAAATACTTATGCAGTGTGTTGAGATTCCGCTTCAATTAATTTTCTAGAAGGTGGCGTATTAAATGTATGATACGCAGCCGGAGACTCTAGTGTCCACTCTAAACCCTTAGCGCCTTCCCAAGGTCGTGCATCTGCAGGTTTACCATTTCGAATAGTGTCAATCAAAATGTAGGTAAACAAAATGAATGAAGCACCGAAGGCAAAACCGCCAATTGATGTAATCCAGTTAAAGTCTGCAAACTGCAAGGCATAATCTGGGATACGTCTAGGCATACCTGCAAGACCCAAGAAATGCATCGGGAAGAAAAGCACGTTTACTGATATAACTGACCACCAGAAATGTACTTTTGCTAAACCTTCGTCATACATCTTGCCCGTCCATTTAGGTAACCAATAATAGGTTGCCGCAATAATTGCCCATAATGCACCACTCACTAGAACATAGTGGAAGTGAGCCACAATAAAGTAAGTATCGTGATATTGAATATCAGCGGGTGCAATACCCATCATCAGACCGGTAAAACCACCCAAGGTAAATAGGAATACAAATGAAACTGCCCAAAGCATTGGTGCTTCAAATGTCATTGAGCCTTTCCACATAGTGGCCACCCAGTTAAACACCTTCACCCCAGTAGGCACCGCAATCATCATCGTTGCATACATGAAGTAGAGCTGTCCTGCAATTGGCATACCAGTTAAAAACATATGGTGAGCCCATACAATATAAGAAAGAAATGCAATCGCTGCAACGGCATAAACCATCGACGCATAACCAAACAAAGGCTTACGGGCGAATGTTGGAATAATATGAGACACAACACCAAATGCTGGCAGGATCATAATATAAACCTCTGGATGACCAAAGAACCAGAAGATATGCTGGAATAAGACTGGATCACCACCACCGGCAGCATCAAAGAACGAAGTACCGAAATTACGATCAGTCAACATCATAGTAACCGCACCAGCCAAAACAGGCATAGCGCCAATCAATAGGAATGATGTAATTAACCATGTCCATACAAACAAAGGCATGTCCATTAGCTTCATATCTGGCGCACGCATATTAAGCACAGTGGCAATAATATTGATCGCACCCATGATGGATGAAAAACCTAATAAGTGCACTGCAAAGATAAAGAAATCAGTTGAGTCTGGTGCAAAGGTTGTTGACAAAGGTGCATAGAATGTCCAACCGAATGCAGGTGCACCGCCTTCCATAAAGAATGTGCTCAGTAGAATTGCACCGGCAAATGGCAGAATCCAAAACGACCAGTTATTCATTCTGGGTAGCGCCATATCAGGAGCGCCAACCATCATTGGTATTAACCAGTTACCAAGCCCAACCATGGCAGGCATAATGGCACCAAACACCATGATCAAGCCATGCATGGTGGTCATTGAGTTAAAGAACTGCGGATCCATCACTTGCATGCCAGGCTGTAATAATTCCCAACGGATGGCCATCGCAAATGCACCGCCCACCAGTAGCATAATAAAAGAGAACCAAAGATATAGCGTACCAATATCTTTATGATTGGTTGTTTTAACCCATCTCATGATGCCTTTTTCAGGCCCGTGATGATGATCGTCGTGAGAAGCTGTTGCTGTTGTCATCTTAATTTCTCCTTAAATTATCTTGCAGATTTAACATCTGAAGGTTGAACAACACTGCCAGTGTTACCAAAGGCGTTTCTTTCATAAGTAATAACAGAGGCTAGGTCTGAATCTCCCAGCATCTTGAATGCTGGCATAGCACCCTTACCGTGAAGAACAATACTAGTATGGTCAGCCGCTGGACCATTTGCCAAGGCCGAGCCTTTCATGTTTGGAAAAACTGGTACTGTCGCTACACCGTTAACACCGTGACAGCCTGCGCAGTTGGTGTCATAGACTTTTTTGCCATTGGCCATTAACTCGTCCTTAGTCCAAGTTTTGTTAGCACTGGCTTCTGCTGCAGCTCTCGCTGCCTTTTGATCAGCAACCCAAGCTTTAAAGTCCTCTTTAGAAACCACATCAACCACAATTGGCATAAAACCGTGATCTTTACCACAAAGCTCAGCACATTGACCTCTGTATCTGCCGATAGCGTTTGACGGAATTTCAGCCCAAGCGTCGTTAATAAAACCAGGGTTAGCGTCCTGCTTCACACCAAAATCAGGCACCCACCAGTTATGAATTACGTCCGCAGATGTAAACAAGAATCGAATTCTAGTGTCTGCTGGTAATACTAGAGGTTTGTCTACTTCTAGCAAATAGTTTTCTGGTTTGTTGGTTTCATCATAAACTGCATTTTTAGAAGATTCAGCAAGGTTTGAAATAAAATTAATGTTGCCATGATCTGGGTATTCATACTGCCACTTCCATTGATGACCCGTAATCTTTAAATTCATCTCAGCGTTTTCTGTGTTTTCAAAATCTATCATCACACTGGTTGCTGGAATTGCCATGCCTACCAAAATTAGAATAGGAATAACTGTCCAAACCAATTCAATAGTGGTGTTATCGTGAAAGTTTGCTGCTTTAGCACCTTTTGACTTTCTGTGTTGGAACAATGAATATATCATCACGCCAAATACACCAACAGCAATAATTACACAAATCCAAAAAATCAGCATGTGTAGATCGTAAATATCGCTACTGATTGATGTTACACCTTCTCTTAAGTTAACACCCCACTCAGAAAGAGCGCTAGTAGAAACCAAAAAGGCGCCCAGAAGAGCTATTAATCTTTTCATAAATCCTCCAAATAAGTTAATGCTTATTATGTTCAACGATGCTCTAGTTAGTGCATTGAAAAAACTGTGAAAGATGATACCCACTTTTTTCGCCCACTACCACAAAAATAACAAAAAATCCTTGATGAGTATCAATTTAGTTCATATAATGTAGATATATAATCTATGTTAATTTTTAATTGACAAGAGAGTTTATGTCTGTTTTAATAGGCCAAAAAACATTACATTTAGTGAGGAGATTAAATTATGGCGATACCACAAACCGCAAGAATGGAAAAAAACCTTGGCAAGACTGCCAAGCTCAAAGAAGTAAGTATTGACGCACCCTTTACTTGGTTAAAACAAGGTGTGAATGATTTTCTGGCTATGCCGGTACTGGCAATATTCTATGGTGTTTTGTTTACAGCCGTCGCCTATCTTGCCTGGGACTACCTATCTACCTCTGCCGCACTTCAAGATGTTGCTGCGCCCTTATTGGCAGTGATTATCTTGGTTCTGGGCCCAATATCAGCCATGAGTCTTTATCAAGCTTCTAGGGAGCTTGCCAGTGGTAATCAACCTTCTATTGGCTCTGTAATGACTGCTGCTTGGAAGACCAACGGATCTTGTCCTTCAATCTTTTTATCAGTAATGTTAACGGTTCTGGCCATCGCCTGGATGATGTTCTCACCGCTGATTTACGCCATATTTAACACTGGCAACTTAAACATTGTTAGTGAAAATCAAACGGTAGTGCAGGCAATTTTGGCAGAAATTACTTCGGGCTCTAATGTTGGGTTTACTGTCGCCTACTTTATTTTTACAGCAATTGTGGGCTTGATTGCATTTATGATTAGCTGGTTTTCATTTCCCATGGTATTAGACAAAGACGTGGATCCTTTTACCGCGACTGTGACAAGCTTACGAGCCGCAATGGCGAATAAGCTTATTATGCTGATGTGGGTACCGATTGTTGGTATTTTGGTATTAGGCGCTTTGATTCTAACAGCTGATTTCTACTTTGTTGGCTTGGTGTTTGTGATACCTGTGTTGGCACACGCAACTTGGCATGCTTATAAGAGCATGGTTGGAGAATTAGAGTAACACCGGGTTTTTTAAAAAACATTCTTTTAAAAAGCCTTTTGCATTTTTATGCAAAAGGCTTTTTTGTATGTGCGTAAAATATTGGCACTATGATTTTTAAGAATTTCTTAAAAGGGGCATTGTTACTGGCATTAGTTGTGGTGCTGCTGGGTGCCTATACTCGTCTAGCAGATGCAGGGCTTGGTTGTCCAGACTGGCCTGGATGTTATGGCCAATTAGGCGTTCCAGATGTGGCCGATGGAACAATTATACAGGGGTATGAACGCCCAGTTGAGGTGGCCAAGGGCTGGGCAGAAATGATTCACCGATATGCAGCTGGAATCCTTGGGTTTGTCATCTTCGCGGTATTGGTTCTAGTTGCAAAGGGTAGAGTTCAGTATCGACAAACCTTAGCATTGCCAAGTTTTTTGGCCTTTTTCGTTATTTTGCAAGCTTTGTTTGGCATGTGGACCGTTACTCTAAAAGTGCATCCTGGAATTGTTACAACGCATTTACTTGGTGGTTTTGCAACAACAAGCATGATATTTTGGCTTCTGCTCAACCAATCTCGGCCTATTTTTGGCTACACACACATACTTAAACGACACAAAATATTTTTATTATTGGTGCTGCTTTTTATCGTTTTACAAATCCTCCTAGGTGGGTGGACATCGACCAACTATGCTGCGCTTTCATGCGGCGCAGAATTTCCAACCTGTCAGGGTCTATTGTGGCCAAACATGGATTTTAGCAAAGCTTTTTATTGGGGGTCTTTAGGAGTAGATTATGAATTTGGCGTGCTAGAAAACCCTGTGCGTGTGGCAATACAAATGATGCATCGAATCGGCGCCTTGGTGGTTTCTGTTAGTTTATTTTTGCTATTTTTTATTTTTAGGGGCTATTCACACCTTAAAACAAACTTGTTGTTTATAGGTGCTCTTTTAATTTTGCAAGTAGTTTTGGGTGTATTAAACCTAGTTTTGTCATTGCCTATGTCGATAGCGGTTCTTCATAATGGTGTTGCATTACTATTACTGCTTAGCATTATTGCACTAATACACAAGAGTTATCAAAAGCCGATATAATTGAACCATTAATTCAAAACCGAAGGGAGAGCGGTGAAGAATTTTATCAAACCAGAACATTCATGCCCCGATGAACAGTACGAAGTGTGTACTGGGAAAAATCGTTGTGGGCAGGTGAAAAAAGTTCGAAACTCTTTAATTGTATTGGGCTTTGCCATGGTTGCTGTAGCGTATTTAGCGCTATTCCCTGAAGCCAACCAGTTACGTTCATTACAAGCACAAGTCAAGCCCTATGCGTCTTTATATGCCAACCCTAAAAACTTGGTCGGTGTTTTAACTTTGGTTGACGATAAAAAACAAACGCTATCATTGTCTGAAACCATCAATAAGCATTGGGCATTGTTGTTTTTTGGTTATACCCATTGCCTTGATGATTGTCCCGCTGGTCTTACTAAACTTGATCAAGTAATCAAACAAAGCAAAAATGCAAAAAAAATTCAAACGGTCTTTATCTCAATTGATCCACAGCGTGATATTGGAAAACTGTCAAAATTCGTTCAGCGTTTTAATCCAGGCTTTTTGTCTTTGGCTATCGATACTAAAGACTTAGAAAAAGTATCTAAAGAAATGGGCATTCATCATGAAATTATGCGCACTAAAAGCAAGCTAAAAAACGATTACAAACAACATGCAGATATGTCTAGCCACAGTAACAATAACCTGGTTGAACATTCGGCCAACTTTTTTTTAGTCAGTCCAGATTTTGAGCTCACCGCAGCCTTTAGTACTGCTTACAACTCTGGGCAAATTGCTAAAGCACTTGATTTAATTATCCAGACGTTGAATTAAAGCACCGACTTAACAACCAAAACAACCATGGCAATAAACACGGTGGTCATGATCAGCCCCACAATAATATAAGGCCAAGGCCCTTGTTTTTCTGTGCGTTCAAAATCTTTGGCAAGGTCTTCTCTTTTACCCACGCCAATCATGGCTGAAGTTATGCCTTTAAATACTTGTCCAAAACCCTTCATTTTTACCCTCCCAATGGCAATAATAGATAATGATCCACCAGCAATGCAAAAAACAATAGCATCAAATAGTTTACCGAGTAAAGAAATGTTGCGAAAGCTATTTTAGGGTTGTCGGGGTTTTTATATATTTTGATGGCATATAGCAGAAAAATCACACCCAATACCAAGGCAGAAATGAGGTAAATCAGGCCGCTCATACCCGCTAAATACGGTAACAATGTCACCAAAAGTAACAACACTGTGTATAAGAGGATTTGAATCCGTGTATATGGAATACCATGGGTAACTGGCAACATTGGCACATCGACTTTTTTGTATTCATCATATCGATAAATAGCCAGCGCCCAAAAGTGTGGGGGCGTCCAGATAAATACAATCAGAAATAACAATAAGGAATAAGCGTGAATATCGTTGGTGATTGCCGTCCAACCCAAGACCGGTGGAGCAGCGCCTGCAGCACCACCAATCACGATATTTTGTGGTGTGGCTCGTTTTAAATAAAGCGTGTAGATTACGGCATAGCCAATTAGTGAGATAAAAGTCAATACTGCTGTTAAGGTATTAACAAAGAAATACAAAATACCCAGGCCAAAAACTCCCAAAAACATGCCCCAGACCAGCGCCTGATTACGACTGACTTTTTGTTGGGGTAAGGGCCGCTGATCAGTGCGTGACATTTGTGCGTCAATCTTCTCGTCGACAACATGATTAAAAACAGCTGCAGATGCAGATGCCAGGCCAATACCAACTGAAGCTTTAAGCACTAAAAACCAGTCTGGCAAATAAGGCACTGCCAAAAGCATGCCTACGACTGCTGTTAATAGAATGAGCGCGACAACTTTGAGTTTACACAGTCCTAATAAATCAGATATTGAAGGCATAAATCTCCCAGTAAATTACCCGATACGAGAATATTTAAACAAACGTTCTAAATCTTTAACCACACGCCTAATGTCGAGGCCTTGTGGTTGATAGTGCAACATCACGTTGCCAATTGGGTCGATTAAAAATAGCTGGTCAGCGCCAAAAACACTCAGTTTGTCGCTGAGTGCAACACTGGGTTTGGCAATAATCACTTTTGGATCCTCTATATTCAGATTATCGTTATTGGTTAGCACCATACGTTGTAAACGGCGCATCTCATCATTCATCAAAATTCGAATAGTTTTGGTGTCTTTAATGGTTTGCGTGCACTCGGCCCCACATTCGTTGATGACATAAACCAATGTCCATATACCCTGAGTAGTGCCTGGTGTTTTATCACTAAAAACAATATCATCTTCGACTGTAGTGATAATCGGCTCAACCAGTTTTCCATAATTCACAGTGTTTTGTGTGAAGTAATTCGGATTTAGGTAGAAAAACAACGTACCTAAAACAATTGGCAAAATAAAGGCGCTCAACAACAACCAAAATTCTTTTCTAATATTCATAAAATACTGCCACCATCAATGTGATAAAGCGCGTCATCATACGCTAGAAGTTTTTTAAAGTCTAACCTCAATACCGTTTTGTTGCATGGAGGCTTTGGCCTGTGCCACGGTATATTCACCAAAATGAAAGATGCTCGCTGCCAAAACTGCATCGGCACCGCCTTGTGTCACGCCCTCAGACAAATGTTGTAAGTTGCCAACACCGCCTGAGGCAATAACAGGCACATCAACCGCCTTTGAAACTGCTTTGGTTAACGCCAAATCAAACCCGGTTTTAACGCCATCACAGTCCATTGAGGTTAGTAATACTTCACCTGCGCCGTGTTCGCCCTGAGTCATCTTCAACGCCCATTCAACGGCGTCTATGCCTGTTGGTTTGCGCCCGCCGTGAGTAAAAATCTCCCACTTTGGCGGATTGGTAGAAACTTGTTTTGCATCAATGGCAATCACAATACATTGAGAGCCAAACTGTTCACAAAGTTTGTTGATTAAGTCGGGGTTATAAATTGCCGCTGAATTAACGGCGACTTTGTCGGCGCCTGCGTTTAACATGGCGCGCACATCCTCCGCCTTTCGGATTCCGCCACCTACAGTAAGGGGGATGAAAACTTGCTCTGCAATATCTTCTACCATGTGCACTGTTGTGTCTCTATTTTCGTGCGAGGCTGTGATGTCTAAAAAAGTAATCTCATCTGCCCCTTGTTCATCATAGCGTTTGGCTACTTCAACAGGGTCGCCCGCATCTTTAATATCAACAAACTGAACGCCCTTAACCACACGTCCGTCTCTAACATCCAAACAAGGAATAATACGCTTTGCTAGGCCCATTTCTACCCAAAAACTCTAATTAATTGGACAATTTTACCCGATTTATACTCTATAAAGACCCAGCCACACAAAGGTATAATCAACCGTCATGAATATTCCAAAGCACATTGCAATCATTATGGACGGTAATGGTCGCTGGGCCAAAAAACGCCGCCTGCCAAGAGTTAAAGGCCACCAAAATGGAATCAACGCAGTGCGCACCACGGTTAAGCATTGTGCAAAGTTAGGGGTAAAAACACTCACGCTATTTGCGTTTAGTAGCGAAAATAAGAACCGTTCTGGAGAAGAAGTTTCTCTGCTATTTAAGCTTTTTCTTACTGTGCTTAAACAAGAGGTAAAAAAGCTCAAAAAACATAATGTTAAACTCAAAATCATTGGTGATATGGAGCTGTTTCCAAAAGAAATACAAAAGAGCGCGACAGATGCACAAAATTTATTAAAAAATAACACCGGTCTTACTCTGGTGGTCTGTGCTAATTATGGTGGCCAATGGGATATTGCCCAGGCTTGTCAAAAAATTACGCAAAAGGCTTTGCAAGGGAGAGTTCAAGCTGATTCTATCGATGTCAAAACCCTTTCGCGCCACATGTCATTAGCCGAAGAGGGCTCTGTAGATTTATTAATACGCACCAGTGGAGAACAACGCATCAGTAATTTTCTACTTTGGGAAATTGCTTATAGTGAATTGTATTTCACCAAAACATTGTGGCCAGATTTTGACACGAATGCGTTGGATTTAGCAATTGAAAATTTTAACCGGCGTGATCGTCGTTTTGGCCTTCGAAAGGAAGACAAGGCATGCTAGTAAAAAGATTGGCTACTGGTTTGGTTTTGGGGCCACTATTTCTCTTGGCGATACTCACATTGGAGCCAAAATATTTCAATCTATTAATGATGGTGGTTTTGGCGCTTGGTGCTTGGGAGTTTTCCCGACTGGCAAAAATTATCGATTCTCATAGAAGATTACTGTTTGTTGTAGCCGTGGTATTACTTGCATTGTTTTTTCATTACTCGCTCGATAATATAGATTGGCTTTTGTATGTCTTGGTGTTTTGGTGGGCGCTTAACTTGTATTGGGTTGTCAGTTATCCCAAGAATGTCAATTTTTGGTTTGGATCCGTGACTCGTCGCCTTGCCAATGGTGTGTTATTATTAGTGCCAATGTGGCTTGCATTGGTGGAATTGCGTGTCGATCATGGTGTTGAACATTTGTTGCTGCTTTTACTGCTCATTTGGGGAGCAGACACGGGCGCCTATATTGTTGGCAGGTCTTTTGGTAAGCACAAATTAGCCCCAAAAGTAAGCCCTGGAAAATCAATAGAAGGCGTGTTTGGCGGGCTTGGAACAGCCCTGTTGGTAACTTTAGTCTTTTTGTATTTTCAAAATATTTCGCCCGATCAGTATTGGTTCTACATCTTGCTCAGTTTGGGTGTTGTACTTGTGTCAATACTAGGCGATTTGTTTGAAAGCCTTTATAAAAGAGCCTCTAATATTAAAGACAGCTCTCATTTGTTGCCTGGGCACGGCGGCATTTTGGATCGATTTGACTCACTGAGCGCAGCTGCGCCGTTTTTTCTACTGGGCATGTGATGAAAAAAAACATTACAATATTAGGCGCCACCGGTTCAATTGGGCAAAGTACGTTGTCTGTGATTGACCTACATCCTGAAAAGTTCAAAGTTTTTGCTCTGAGCGCACACACCAACCATGGTGCTATGCTTACTTTGTGTCAAAAATACAAACCTAAGTATGCGGTAATGGGTGACGCGGACTCGGCTCAACAATTAGACAGTTTGTTGTCTGATGACACCATTGTACTTTCAGGCGAAAAAGCATTGTGTGATATCGCATCAGATGATGAAGTTGACATGGTAATGGCAGCCATTGTAGGGAGTGCAGGTATGCCTTCTGCGCTTGCTGCAGCCCAAGCAGGAAAACGCATTCTTCTGGCCAATAAAGAATCA
The DNA here is from genome assembly GCA_964647705.1 of uncultured Piscirickettsiaceae bacterium. GTDB lineage: Bacteria > Pseudomonadota > Gammaproteobacteria > PS1 > Pseudothioglobaceae > CAZYIW01. The sequence continues at coordinate 34,274 of CAZYIW010000002.1, read as the reverse complement.
TTGGTGCTCTCAGGAGATATTTTCACAGCATCTGTTCAAAGCAACAATGCTGAGCTCATCCCAGTAGACTCTGAACACAGTGCTATTTTTCAGTGTTTACAAAGCGGCTCTAAAGGCCTTAAAAAAATTCAGTTAACGGCCAGTGGTGGTCCTTTTTTGCATAAACCGATTGAACAACTCAAAAATGTCACACCCGATGAAGCTTGTGCGCACCCCAATTGGTCTATGGGCAGAAAAATCTCTGTCGATTCAGCAAGTATGATGAACAAGGGGTTAGAGGTTATTGAAGCGCACTATTTATTTGGGTTAGGTGGCGATCAAATTGATGTGTTAATCCACCCACAATCGATCGTTCATTCTTCGGTTTATTACCAAGATGGCTCAACCATATCACAACTTGGCAATCCTGATATGCGCAGTGTTATCTCTTACGCTCTGGCTTATCCTGATCGAATTGAATCAGGCGTTGACTCGCTTGAATTGACTCAGTGTTCTCCGCTTGAATTCTATCCCGTTGATTATCAAAAATTTGCTTGCCTGCGCTTAGCGTTTGAGGCGCTCAAACAAGGTGGCAACGCCATGGGTACGCTCAATGCTGCCAATGAGGTTGCCGTTAGCCATTTTCTTGACAATAAAATTGGTTTTTTGGATATCCCTAAGGTCATTGAAAAAACGCTACTTTCTGTCCAGCATAAAAATCTAGATTCATTGGATGAGGTGATTGCAAATGATCAAAATGCCAGAAAAGTCGCTAACGAGGTTATTTGTGCAGCTTTTTGATGCGCCCCACAAACACCTGAGTCGCTGGGGGTTTTTATTTTTGGCTTTTGTTGCTATTATGGCTACGCCCAGTGTGGCTGAAGCCAAAGACAAGATCTATCGCTTCACTGTAGAGAAGGGTGATTCCGTCAGTCGATACTTTCAACAACTTGGTTTGTCTTCACGGCTGCTCAGTACTTTAATTTCCAAAAATAAAAAAAACCAATCTATTAATCATCTGGTACCTGGGCAAACCGTTATCATCGCCTTAGATGAGTCTGGTTTTTTTCGTTATTTAACGCACCGTGCTAGCGATAAAAAAACACTAACGATTGGTGAAATTAACCCTTTGATTGAGCCAGATTCTTTAAAAAAAATTAAAATCTATATAAACAGCTCTTTGAGTGTTGACGGCAAAAAAGCAGGCCTCAATCAAAAGACCATTAACACTATCGTGTCGGTCTTTTCTTGGAGGTTGGACTTCAAAACACTTAAAAAAGGCGATCAATTCGTGGTAATTAAAAACCTCAATGATGAGGTTGTGGCCTTGTCCTATAACAGCCTAGGAGAAAAAATTAAAGCTTATCAGTTCTTCGACACGCTTGGGCAGTCTGATTTCTACGATCAGCATGGACGTACAATTGAACCGTCTTTTTTGTCTGCCCCGCTTAAATACAAACGCATCAGCTCAGGCTTTCAGCTCAAACGTTTCCACCCTATATTAAAAACGTGGCGTCCGCATAGGGCCATTGATTTTGCTGCTGATACGGGAACACCGGTTTATTCTGTTGCAAATGGCACAATCAAAAAGAAAAAAAACATGGGCGCACTTGGTAAGACTGTGTTTATCCAGCACGGACAAGACTACACCACGGTTTATGCGCATCTTTCACGATATACAAGATACCCCCGAGTGGGGCAAAAAGTTAAGCGCGGTCAGGTAATTGGCTACGTAGGCTCAACAGGTCGGTCAACAGGGCCACACCTACACTATGAACTGCGCTACAAGGATAAACGCCAAAATCCGCTTAAATTCAAACTGCCCAAACAAAAAATCATTGAAGCCAAGCAAATGTGGTCTTTTAAGAAAAGGGTTAATCAGCTGAACAAGTTACTTTAGTTGTTGCTCGTCAAACCAGTTGCGCCAAGAGCTGGGTATTAGTGGAGACAGATAAGGATGGCTGGTACGATTTTGCTGATAAGTTTCAGCCCCTGGTATACGATTTAACACCGCAAAAGTTAAAAGCTCATCGATATGCGCCGGATCTTTGGTGCCTGGAACCAAGGATTCGTTTCTAATCACGGCCGCAGCAAAGGCTGATTTGGCGTTACCGTGAACTTCGAAGGATTCTTCAAACAACTGCAAAGCAAGTAGTTCATTTCGGACAAAGCCACCATCGCCATCAAGCAAATACAACGCGTAATCAAACAATGCGGGATCATAACTACGGCGCACTAACTCAATCAATGTTTCATTGGCTACCAACTCTTGTGGAGGGTAATCCATCAAAGGGTTGCCTAAACGCACTTGCTTGGAAGACTCATATAACGCATCCAAATCACCCAAATCAAAAGCGCCTTTGAGCAGTAATGACTGCCCCCTTAACACCACATCTTTGGAGCCTATTTCATTGCCAATTTGAATTAAACGCATTGCCCCATCAGAGAGTGGAGAAGCGAGAGTGGGTTGGATAATGAACAGCCCAACTATAAATATAAATCTCATCCAACTGCTTTATGCTTGATACCTATTGTTATTTTACCATAGGTGTTGCCCACTCCTTACAATCGACTAAAATATAGGTTTTAATAAAAAAATCTATACTGAGGTGAGGGAAGTTTCAATCAATTTGCCGCTTGTTCATAAGGGCAAGGTTCGTGATATTTATAATGTTGATGATCAGCACTTGCTATTCGTGACCACTGATAGGCTCAGTGCTTTTGACGTTGTTTTTAATCAAACAATTCCAAACAAAGGTCGAGTATTGACTCAGGTTAGCAACTTTTGGTTTGAAAAAACCAAAAACATTGTCCCCAATCACTTGTCAAAAGTCTGCTTGTCTGAGGTGTTAAACGATGATCAAGTGGCTCAGTTAGAAGGCAGAGCGATAGTGGTCAAAAAACTCAAACCCCTTCCTGTTGAAGCCATTGTTAGGGGCTATCTTATCGGTTCTGGTTGGAAGGATTACCAAGCCAGTGGATCTGTTTGTGGCATCGACTTGCCCAAAGACTTACAAATGGCCTCAAAGCTACCCAAAGCCTTGTTTACCCCATCAACCAAAGCGGCGGTCGGCGACCATGATGAAAATATTGATTTTGCACAAACCGTTAAATTATTAGGCAAAGAGATGGCCGAACAAGTTAAAGACACCGCCATCGCATTGTATCAATTTGCAAGCGATTATGCACTCAAACGTGGCATTATCATTGCCGACACTAAGTTTGAATTTGGTTTGGATCAAAATAATTGCTTGACTTTAATGGATGAGGCTCTAACACCTGACTCTTCACGCTTTTGGTCTAGAGATGGCTATCAAATCGGCTCAAGCCCAAAAAGCTTTGATAAGCAAATTGTACGCGACTACTTGGAAACTCTAGACTGGGATAAAACGCCGCCAGCACCAACCCTGCCACAATCTATTATTAACAAAACTGCACAAAAATATCAACAAGTGCAAAACCTCTTATGCAACTAAGTGGCTTAATAAATAAGATGCATACCTCACTAAACCAAGGGGTAGCGCAATACCAACTGCCTATTGGTGAAGATATTATTGATATGAACACACTGGTTGGCAAGCCTGTGCAGTTGACCTTTAGTGGCAAAATCCAATGCTCTAATTGTGGCGCTATTACCAAAAAAAGCTATTCCCAAGGTTACTGCTATCCTTGTTGTCAGTCTTTGGCACGTTGTGATTTGTGCATCATAAAGCCCGAAACCTGTCATTATCATCTAGGCACTTGTAGGGAGCCTGCTTGGGGTGAGCGCCATTGTTTTACTCCACATATTGTCTATTTGGCAAATTCATCCACGGTTAAAGTTGGCATCACCCGAGAGGTTAACATGCCGAGCCGATGGATTGATCAAGGTGCTGTTTGTGCATTACCGATTTTATCAGTGGACAGTAGAGTCAAATCGGGTCAAATTGAAGTCGCCTTGAAACAATTTGTGAGCGACAAAACCAATTGGCGCAAAATGCTGAAAAATGAAACAGAAGTGGTAGATCTTATGGCGGTTAAAAATCGTCTGTTGCCTGAGGTTGATAATTTAATTGATCAGGTTGGTGCCAAGGTGCTAGAGCAGGCGGTTTTAGAAATTGACTACCCTGTTGAAAGTTACCCAAGTAAAATCACCTCTTTAAACTTTGACAAAACACCCGTGATATCGGGCATTCTTAAAGGCATTAAGGGCCAATATTTGCTACTAGATACTGGGGTTTTAAATATTAGAAAATTCTCCTCTTACGAGGTAGAAATTGAGAGTTAGTGATGGCAGATTTATTAATTGAAACCTTAACCGTTGGCAATGGAGAGGCTTGCAAGTCTGGCAACCAGGTGCGCATGCATTACACCGGTTGGCTAACCAATGGCAAAAAGTTTGACTCCAGTGTAGACAGAAACACACCTTTTGATTTTCAGCTTGGTTGTGGTCAAGTTATTCCTGGTTGGGATCAAGGAGTCGAAGGCATGAAAATTGGCGAAAAACGCAAACTCACTATCCCTTCTGATTTGGCTTACGGCCCCATTGGCGCGGGTGGCCTGATTCCCCCTAACGCAACTTTGGTTTTTGAGGTAGAATTACTCGAGATTTTATAATTACCGCCTACAATGAACGAAGATTTTCCAAGAGTCAAAAGGCTACCGGCCTATGTTTTTGCTATTACCAATGAGTTAAAAGCCAAGGCGCGTGCTAGAGGCGAAGATATCATTGACTTTGGTATGGGCAATCCAGATCAACCAACCCCCGATCATATAGTTGAAAAGTTGGTTGAGGCCGCAAGGCGTAAAGACACGCATCGTTATTCTACCTCTCGTGGCATACCCCGTTTAAGGCGGGCAATTTGCAACTGGTATAAAAAACGCTATGATGTTACGCTGGATCCAGAAACTGAAGCCATTGTTACTATTGGCTCAAAAGAGGGTCTGGCCAATCTGGCCAACGCTGTCATTGGTCCAGGTGATACCGTTTTGGTGCCAAACCCTGCTTACCCTATCCACCCTTATGGTTTTGTTATCGCTGGGGCCGACATTCAACATGTTCCTTGCGGGCCGGATGATGATTTTTTCTCTGAGCTTGAGCGTTCAATCAAAAACACTTGGCCAAAACCTAAAATTTTGGTTGTTAACTACCCGTCTAACCCAACCACTGAATGTGTTGAGTTGGATTTTTTTCAAAAAGTTATTGATATCGCCAAAGAACACAAAATTTGGGTTGTACAGGATTTAGCCTATGCTGATATTGTCTTTGATGGATACAAGGCGCCCAGCATTCTTCAAATTGAAGGCGCAAAGGACATTGCGGTAGAGTTTTTTTCGTTGTCTAAAAGCTACAACATGCCTGGTTGGCGTGTCGGCTTTATGGTCGGGAATCCAATCTTGGTAGATGCTTTGGCTAAAATTAAATCTTATTTAGATTATGGCATGTTTACCCCAATCCAAGTGGCTGCAATTGAAGCGCTTGAGGGCGATCAAAGTTGCGTTAAAGAAATCTCCAATATGTATCAACAAAGACGCGACATTTTGTGCAAAGGACTTAACTCAATTGGCTGGGATATCACTCCACCCAAGGCCACCATGTTTGTTTGGGCTAAAATTCCTAAACATTATCGCGACATGGGTTCGATTGAATTTACCAAAAAGTTATTGGAAGTGGCCAAAGTTGGTGTGTCGCCAGGCATTGGTTTTGGTGAATATGGCGATCAACATGTACGCTTTGGCTTGCTTGAAAATGAACATCGAACGCGACAAGCCATACGTGGTATCCGAGAAATGTTTAAACAAGACGGCCTGCTCTGAAGAACCTACCCAACAGACGCTCAGCACGGTAATGCTGGGGTAAAATCTAAGCCATGAAACTATCTGCACAAGCCTTTTTACAAGCAAAAAACAAACGTTTAACCCTTTTGGGTATGTCGGGTGTTGGCAAAACACATTTGGCAAAACTGCTTGGCAAAGAAAAGGGTTATTTTCATTATTCTGGCGATTATCGCATTGGAAGCGCTTATCTTAATGAGGCTATTTTGAACAACATCAAAAAACGTATCTGCCAGGACAGTTACCTCAAAAACTTGTTGGAAGATGAATCTATTAGTGTTGCAAATCACATTACCTTTGACAACCTGTCTTCGGTTGCCAACTTTTTGGGCAAAGTTGGCAATCCAGAAAAAGGTGGCTTGCCGATTGATGAGTTTTCCCTCCGGCAAGAACTACACCTAAAAGCTGAGATTAACGCCATGCTTGATGTTGAACGCTTTATTAATAAGGCCTTGAGCATAGGTTCGGATCATTTTATCAATGATGCCGGTGGTAGCCTGTGCGAGCTTGATGATGATAGAGTCTATGAGTCTTTGGCAAAGCACACTATAATTTTGTATATTCGTGCCAGCGATGAAAACAAAGCAGCCTTGATTGAACGTGCGCAAACTCACCCAAAACCCTTGTATTATCAACCGGATTTTTTAAAGAAGCAGTTGGGCCTTTTTTTACAAAAAAACCAATTGACATATGTGGCTGAGATCAATCCTGATGATTTTGTTCGTTGGGTTTTTCCAAAGCTCTTGGACTATCGTACACCAAAATACGAGTCTATTGCTAATCGCTACGGCTATAGCATTGATAGCGAAGCACTCTACCAATGCCAAAATGCTAATGAGGTCGAATCGTTGATTGTGGAGGCGCTAGACTGATGCCACTGATTGCACACTATGGACTGCCTTCTTTCGAGCGCTTAAAAAAAGAAGGCGAAACTGTCTTGTCTAAAGAACGCGCAACGCACCAAAGCATTCGCGAGCTTCATATTGGTTTGTTAAACATGATGCCTGATCCAGCGCTTGAAGCCACCGAGAGGCAGTTTTTTCGTTTGGTTGGGCGCTCCAATCAGATTGCACAGTTTTATTTGCATCCTTTTACCTTGCCGTCTATTCAACGTGGCGAAGAGGCCTTGTCGCATATTAAAGATTATTATCTTTCTTTTGATGATATAAAAAAACAAGGCTTAGATGCTCTGATTATTACTGGTGCCCATGTAGAAGAATCAGAGTTGCAAAAGGCAGCTTTTTATGATGAGCTTAAAGAGGTGGTTGACTGGTCATATAACAATGTCACCTCTACCTTGTGTTCTTGTTTGGCTACGCATGCGGTATTGGAATTTCGATATGGACAAAAGCGTCACAGAATTGGCAAAAAAAAGTGTTGGGGTGTTTTTGCCCATCAGGTCACTGATCGACAACACCCATTACTAAGTGGCGTTAATACCGGTTTTGATGTGCCGCACTCCCGATACAACGAAATCAGCAAAAAACAATTTAGAGAGGCTGGTATTAAAATATTGGTGGAGTCTGATGTGGGTGTTCACTTAGGCGTTAGTGAGGATTTGTTGCGTTTGGTTTTCTTTCAAGGGCACCCAGAATATGACACTATTAGCTTGCTCAAAGAATACAAACGTGAAGTTATTGCCTATTTAAATAAAGAGAGATCGGACTATCCGCCGTTTCCTGAGCATTATCTAAATGAACAACACAAAGCCATCCTAAACGAGTTCAAGGAGGGGTTATTGAACAAAGATTTTGGTGTGCAAGATTTGCCAGAAAAACTAATCGCTAAAACATTAGGCAATACTTGGCGCGATGCCACCAGTGGAATTATCAGCAACTGGATTGGTTGTGTGTATCAAACCACTCACGAAGATGTAAAAAAACCTTTTATGGATGGTGTTGATCCAAAAGACCCTTTAGGCATTAAATAATACAATGCTGCTTGTCTAAACATCAGCTCTGGGGGATAATGTCTGATGGTATTTGTCAATTAATCTAGCACCCTATGGAAAACACAATAATCATCAACTATGCGTTCTGGGCTCTTGTTGTTTTTTGGAGTTTGGCGATGCTTATTATCACCAAAAACGAATGTGCCAAAAAATGCGATGACAATGCGCTTAAAAAAGGCATTGCTGCCTATATTTTTGGTTTGGTACTTATTGTTGCTGGCTATTTTGCGCTGAGCTGGGCGATGTTGGGCTAAAGGCATTTGCAGGCTAAAAAACCAATCTCGGATCGTTTGTTAATTTGGTTTGACCACCACGGACGCCATAACTTGCCTTGGCAATCTAAGCCCATCAATCCCTACCATGTTTGGCTTAGTGAGGTTATGTTACAACAAACCCAGGTTGCCACAGTAATCACCTATTTCAATGCATTTATCTCAGCTTTTCCAACAATCGGTTCTTTGGCCGATGCAAGCGAGGATCGAGTGCTTTCTATGTGGGCAGGGCTGGGTTACTATGCAAGAGCAAGAAATTTACACCAAAGCGCAAAACTCATGTGTGAACAGCACAAGGCTCAAGTGCCAAATGAACGAGATCAGCTCCTAGCGCTTCCCGGTATTGGGCTGTCTACAGCAGGAGCTATTCTTTCTCTGGCCTTTGACCAAAATCATGCGATACTTGATGGCAATGTTAAGCGCGTTTTATCTCGCTATCATCAAGTACAAGGGCATTATGGACAAAGCCAAACCATCAAAAAACTTTGGCAGCTTTCCAAGCACCACACTCCTGAAACTCGCAATAACGACTATACCCAAGCAATCATGGATTTAGGCGCTACTGTTTGTGTTAGAACCCAGCCTAAGTGCAGCCAATGCCCAATCCAAAGAGATTGTTTAGCAAATCAAAACAACACCCAGAAAAGCTATCCCCAATCCAAGCCTAAAAAACACAAACCTACCAAGAACATGGTGATGCTAATTTTTCAAAACAAAGCGGGGGAAGTGCATTTAAAAAAGCGGCCCAGCAAGGGGGTGTGGTCAGGACTTTGGAGTTTTGTTGAATGTGGTCCTGACTCTCAAAGCATTGAAAAAACAATTAAACAATACACCTCACAAAAGTACAATATCAAGCGCATGGATTTAATTAAACACAGCTTTACTCACTACCATTTGAACATTCAGCCTATCATAGTTTCAATGCTCTACCCTGCCATAAAAAACAATATGGATTTTTTTGCAATAGATTGTAATGACTTAGGCATCCCCAGTCCCGTTGCTAAAATCATTGCCCGCCTTCAAGCCGAGCGCTAAAATAGCAATATGAAACTGACTCGTGGTCTGCATAATATTTCAACCCCCCCAAAACCTAGCGCCATTACTATTGGGAATTTTGACGGTGTACACAAAGGACACCAGCAAATTATTAAACACCTAACTGACAAAGCAACTCAGCTTTCTCTACACTCTATACTTGTTTCTTTTTCGCCAACCCCAGAACAATTTTTTGGTCGCAATCATGCGCTATTGAGCAATTTTCGTGAAAAGCATCAACTGCTTAGCCAGACAAATTTAGACGAAAACTTACTCATTCGTTTCAATCAGCGTTTTTCAAGATTAAGTGCCAAGGCATTTGTTGAAAAAGTTATGGTGCAATCATTAAATGTACGCTACTGTTTAATTGGTGATGATTTTCGGTTTGGAAAAGACCGTCAAGGTGATTATGCTTTGTTGAAAAAACTTGCGAACAGCTACGGTTTTATTGTTGAGAATGTCAATAGCATTAAATCAGGAGATATGCGAATCAGCAGCTCAAGTATTCGCTCAACACTTGCCAATGGAGACTTTCAAAAAGCGGGCGCTTTATTAGGCAGAGAATACTTTATCACCGGAAGAATTGTCCATGGTGATAAAAAAGGCAGAACCATTGGTTTTCCTACCATCAACATTCCCATTAAACGAAAAATCAGCCCTGTTCAAGGGGTTTTTGCAGTCACAGTTGAGGTGAACAAGTCTGAGTATTTTGGTGTTTGCAATGTCGGCAAAAGACCCACGGTGGGGGGAGAAAAATCACGCTTAGAGGTGTTTTTATTTGATTTTAACCAAGACGTGTATGGCGAAATAGCCAAGATAGTGTTTAAACACAAAATCAGAGACGAGAAAAAATTTGACTCATTTGATATGCTTAAAGGCCAAATCAATGAAGATGTTTTAAAAGCCAAAAACTACTTTAATCTAGATATTGCCAAGTGAGTGTTTGCCCGGCCATAAACGGCACGATTGTTGAGGTAGAAAATGCATACTCATCAGGAACAACCCAGTCTTTCTTTACCAAAGCAATGGTGTCCTTGTTATAAGGCAATCGATAAAAATCAGCACCAAACTTGGAAGCAAACCCTTCTAGTTTGTCCAATGCATTTTTCGATTCAAACACTGTCGCATAAAGCTCAATAGCCGCATGTGCATTCAGCAAACCTGCGCATCCACAAGCCGATTCTTTGTGTTCTTTGGCGTGTGGTGCTGAATCCGTGCCTAAGAAAAATTTAGGGTTGCCGCTAACTGCCGCATCAATCAGCGCCAGTTGATGTGGGTTAGCGCGCTTTAATATCGGCAAGCAATAATAATGTGGCTTAATACCGCCAGCAAGCATGTCGGTTCGGTTTAGCAACAAGTGGTGTGGGGTAATGGTGGCAGCAATATTGACACCGCACTGGGTGACAAAATCCACGGCGTCTTTAGTTGTTACGTGTTCAAAGACAATTCTCAAGTCAGGCATATCGAGCAGTAATTGGGCTAATATTTGGTCAATAAATGCTTTTTCCCTGTCATAAATATCAATATCCCCGCGGGTCACTTCTCCATGAATAAGTAGTGGAACCTCTAGCGCCTGCATTTTTTCTAAAACAGTGTAGACATTGTTAATGTCGGTAACACCACTGTCTGAGTTTGTTGTGGCGCCCGCTGGATACAACTTAACCGCGTGCACAACACCGCTGTCTTTGGCGTCTTGAATATCCTGGGCCGTGGTGTTATCAGTCAGATACAAAACCATTAAAGGGTTGAACGTGCTGTCTTTGGGCAGCGCTGAAAGTATCTCTTGTCGATAAGTGAGCGCTTGGGTGCTGTTGATCACAGGGGGTGTGGTATTGGGCATGATGATGGCCCGTCCCATCTGCTTGGCAGTCATTGAAACGACCGATTGCATTTCCGCACCAGATCTTAGGTGCAGATGCCAGTCATCTGGACGAATCATTTTTAGGATTTTTTCAGCTTTAGGCATGGTGAATTGCTCCCAATACTTTGTTTTTAGCAGCACCAGTCACGCTGGGCAGGTTCGATGGCATGCCGGCAAGAGTTTGTTTGGCAAAAAAGGCAAATGCCGCTGCTTCTACAAAGTCAACAGGTACACCCAGCTCTTCTGTAGTTGAAAATTCACAAATTGGATTTAAATACGATAATCGCTCAACCAAAAATAGATTGTGTGTGCCCCCGCCGCACAGATAAACCTTTTCGTTGTCTTTTAGGCTTTGTGTGATGCTCACGGCGGTTAATTCTACCAAAGTTCGCATCACATCTTCGTCTTTATAATTATTAAGGTGTGGCTGTATCCAATGCAAATTAAAATATTCAGGCCCGGTTGATTTTGGCGCTGTTTTATTAAAATAGGGATCCTCTAATAGCGCATTCAAAAGCGGTTGTATCAGTTGCCCCGAACGTGACCAAACACCGTCTCTATCATAGTTCAATCCTTTGGTTTTTCTCATCCACTGGTCTAACAAAGTATTGGCAGGGCCTGTGTCAAAACCAACAACGTCCGCGTTGCTAACCCGGGTTAAATTGGCAATGCCGCCTAAATTAATCACCACCGCACTGCCTCCGGATAATAAATGTTGATGGTATAAAGGCGTTAGAGGGGCGCCTTGCCCGCCAGCAGCGATATCCGCCATACGAAAATCATTGATTACCTTAACGCCTGTCCTGTCAGCGATTATAGCGCCATGGCCAATTTGCCAAGAATAGCTGCCTCCCTGATGGAAAATACTCTGGCCATGTGAGCCAATGGCCTCAACTTTTGATTTTTCAGTTGCTGTTTTTTCTAATAGCTGGTTGGCCGCACTGGCAAAACACTTGGCCACCGCTGTGTCAATTTTTGCAAGCTCTTCTTTGCCGATACTTGGGTTTTGAATAACACCAAGCAGTTGTTTTTTTAACTCCGGCGAATAGGGAAGATAGTCTTGAGCAATTAAGTGTTTGCAGTGTTTGTCAACCAATACTGTGTCAACACCATCCAAGCTGGTGCCGGCCATTAGACCCATATAATAGCTAGGTTTTTCCATGGCATTGTTTATACTTTTTGCCAGAACCACAGGGGCACGGATCGTTTCGGCCAACCTTGTCCTGTTCTCGGACAAAGGTTTGTGGGCTATCTGGATCTGGCTCTTGTTTGCCATCGCTCAAGGGGGCGTCTGCCTCATCGTGACTCTCAACTACATTTTCATTGTTTTGTTGTTCGACTTCAGAGGCGCTGGTGTTTTCATTGATTGAAACACTGGATAAGGACTTAACAATTTCTGTGTCAATGGTGTCAAGCAGGCTGGTAAACATACTATAAGATTCCCGTTTGAACTCTTGAGTTGGGTTTTTTTGCGCATAGCCTCGCAGATTTACACTTTGACGAAGATAATCCATTGCTGCTAAGTGTTCTTTCCAATAATGATCCAGTGTTTGCAACATCACCGCTTTTTCAAAACCGCGCATGGCTTCTGATCCTGTAAGCTGTTCTTTGTAGTCGGAGATAGCCGCAAGACCTTTAACAATACGCTGCTCGAGTTCATCAAAATCCACGCCGCTGTCTAGCCATTCTTGCAAAGGGAAGTCAGCTGCATAATCGGCTTTGAGTGCATGATGCAAACCTTCTATATCCCAATCGTCTTCAGCAACAGCTGGCGAAATGTAGCCGGCTATCAAATCACCAATGACCTTTTCTCTAATGTTGATAAAACGATCCTGGACATCATCAACACTCATCAACTCATCACGTAAACCATAAATCACCTTTCTTTGGTCGTTGGCCACATCATCATATTCTAACAGGTGTTTTCGAGCATCATAATTCATGCCTTCGACTTTTCTTTGTGCGTTCTCAATAGCACGATTGACCATCTTATGTTCAATTGCTTCGCCTTTTTCCATGCCCAGTCTTTGCATCATGGCTGCCATTTTGTCTGATGCAAAAATGCGCATTAAGTTGTCTTCAAGTGATAAATAAAAACGCGTTGACCCTACATCTCCTTGACGGCCTGCTCGTCCGCGCAGTTGGTTATCAACACGACGAGATTCGTTGCGCTCGGTTCCAACAATATGCAAGCCACCTGCGTCAATTACTTTGTTATGTTCGACTTGCCAGGTTTTTTGTTGTTTTTCATCCGCATTTTCGCTCAGCTTACCTCCCAGCACGATATCCGTGCCTCGTCCAGCCATATTGGTTGCAATGGTCACCGAACCTATAGCGCCCGCATTAGCAACAATTTGTGCCTCGCGCTCGTGCTGTTTGGCGTTTAAAACCTCGTGTTTAATTTTTTTCTTTTTCAGTAATTTGGAGACAAGCTCAGAATTCTCAATACTACTTGTGCCCACAAGAACCGGTTGACCGCTTTTTTTGCAACGCTCAACATCGGCCGCGATGGCATCGAATTTTTCTGCTGAAGTCAAATATATTTGATCCGACATGTCATCACGCTCAGAAGGCTTGTTAGGCGGAATTACAACGACCTCTAAACCATAAATATCCTGAAACTCTACAGCTTCTGTATCTGCCGTTCCTGTCATGCCTGAAAGCTTGTTATATAAACGGAAATAGTTTTGAAAAGTAATTGATGCCAGGGTTTGGTTTTCCTTTTTGATACTGACACCTTCTTTAGCCTCAATTGCTTGATGCAAGCCTTCAGACCAGCGTCTACCCGGCATGGTTCTTCCAGTAAACTCATCAACAATTACCACCTCATCAGCGTCTACAATGTAGTGATCGTTTTTATGAAACAAGATATGCGCCCGTAGTGCAGATGAAAGGTGCTGCATCAACAAAATATTACCCGCGTCATAAAGCGAAGAGCCTTCGGATAAAGCGCCTGCCTGTATTAGCATCTGTTCCGCTTTGGCATGGCCATCGTCGGTTAAAAACACTTGTTTGTGTTTTTCATCAACCGTGTAATCGCCTGGTGTTTCAATCACAATCTCTTTACCCTCACCACTTTCTATTTGTTGGCTAAAGTGCGGAATCATTTTATTGATGGCTAAATAAACGCCTGAATAGTCGTCTGCCGGACCGGAGATAATCAGTGGTGTTCTGGCCTCATCAATAAGAATAGAGTCTACTTCATCAACAATGGCAAAATTTAGCTTTTTTTGCACCTTCTGATCAATAGAAAATGCCATATTGTCTCTTAGATAGTCAAAACCAAGTTCGTTGTTAGTGGCATAAACCACATCACAATTGTAGGCAGATTGCTTGTCCTCGTGTGGCATATTGGAGGTGATAATACCAACACTTAAACCAAGAAAATTAAACGCTTTGCCCATCCATTCAGCATCGCGTTTAGCCAAATAATCGTTAACAGTCACCACGTGTACGCCGTGACCATTTAATGCATTTAGATAAGCGGGCAAAGTCGCTACCAGTGTTTTGCCTTCACCAGTGCCCATCTCTGCTATATTGCCATCGTTAAGCACCATACCGCCAATAAGTTGTACATCGTGATGCCTTAAACCCAGAGTGCGCCAACTGGCTTCACGCATTACCGCAAAAGCTTCTGGTAAAAGTTTATTTACAGCTTCACCGTTATCAAGTCTTTGTTTAAATTCATTGGTTTTAAGTGCTAAATTTTCATCACTTAGTGCCTGAAGGTCTGACTCATAGGCATTAATTTGATTAACAGCCTTGCCTAATTTTTTAATCAGTCTGTCATTTCGTGAACCAACGATTTTGGCTACAACTTTATTTATAATGCTCATTAATATTTGATTAAAATAAAAAAAATAGGTTTATTTTCTCATAGATGGCGGTAAAAACACCAACAAACCTCGCAAATTATACGCCCAGCGGACAACTGGGTACAATGTTTACCAAAGCCAGAACTTATAACCACATTAATGACCAGCTGTCACAAATACTGCCAGCAGAATTTTCTTCTTTAAAACTGTGCGCCATTGACAAACAAACAGCCACTCTAATCACCAACAATCAAGCCTTGGCCTTTAGAGCACAAAAACAAGCAAAGTTAATTCTTCAAGCACTTCATCAACTACAGGTGTTGTCGAAAATTAACAAAGTGGTTATCCAGCTAGATCAAAAACTCAATTCCCTGTAATATTAGAATAAATTTCTATTATGTAGTGCTAATATACATTATAATCATTGGGGTTTTATAAACACTACTTTCATTCAAAAAGGACTGTAATTCTATGTCAGGACAAGAAATAGATTTAAAGAAAAGACGTTTTTTAACCCAAGCAACCAGTGTTGTAGGTGCGGTTGGCGTAGGTTTTGTCGCATGGCCCTTTGTTTCAACTTGGATGCCTTCGGCTAAAGCAAAGGCAGCAGGTGCGCCTGTTGATGTTGATATTTCCAAACTGGAGCCTGGGCAACTGGTACGCGTCCTTTGGCGTAAAAAACCTGTTTGGGTGTTCAAACGCGACAAGCAAGCAATTGCAGATTTAAAAACTTTGGACTCAGATTTGGCTGATCCGGATGGTACAGGAGACTCAGCCTCTCAACAACCATCTTATATTACTGAAAACTATCGTTCCCTTAAACCAGAGATCGCTGTAATTGTTGGGGTTTGTACGCACCTAGGCTGTTCACCAACCTACCGTCCTGAAGTAGGTGCTGCTGATTTAGGTGGCGAGTCTTGGAAGGGTGGTTTTTATTGCCCGTGCCACGGTTCTAAGTTTGACTTAGCGGGTCGCGTCTACGCAGGCGCTCCGGCACCAACCAATTTGCCGGTTCCACCGTATCATTTTGTTAATAACTCACTTGTTAGAGTGGGTATAGACCCGAAAGCTTAATTAGGAGTTGGACATGGATAATAATAAAAACTGGATTGACCAAAGATTTCCGCTCACCAAAGTTTGGAACGAACATTTAGCTGAATATTACACGCCCAGAAATTTCAATTTTTGGTACTTCTTTGGCTCTTTGGCTATTTTGGTACTGGTAATGCAACTATTAACCGGTATCTTTCTAACCATGCATTATAAACCTGATGAGGTCCAAGCCTTTGCTTCGGTTGAATATATCATGCGTGATGTAGATTGGGGCTGGCTAATACGTTATATGCATTCAACAGGTGCATCGGCCTTTTTCGTGGTGATTTACCTTCATATGTATCGAGGCCTTCTATACGGTTCATACAAAGCCCCGCGCGAATTGATCTGGATTCTTGGTATGGTGCTCTATATTGTGCTCATGGCCGAGGCATTTATGGGTTATGTTCTGCCTTGGGGTCAAATGTCATATTGGGGTGCTCAGGTGATTATTTCACTGTTTGGCTCTGTGCCCGTTGTTGGACCTGATTTATTGATCTGGATTTTGGGTGATTTCGCAGTTGGCGACGCTGCACTTAATCGCTTTTTTGCGCTTCATGTAATTGCTTTACCGCTTATTTTGGTTGTGTTGGTTTTTCTACACATTGTTGCGCTTCACACCGTGGGCTCAAATAACCCAGATGGCGTTGAAATTAAAAAGAACAAAGACAAAGACGGCATTCCAAAAGACGGCATCCCGTTTCATCCATACTACAGCGTAAAAGACATTGTTGGCGTGGTGGTGTTTTTAATTATTTTCTCAGCGGTGGTTTTCTTTTCTCCAGCGCTCAATGGCTATTTTCTGGAACATGCCAACTTTGTTGAAGCAAATCCACTAAAAACGCCTGAGCACATTGCACCGCTTTGGTATCTAACGCCTTTTTATTCTGTGCTTCGTGCCATTCCTCCGTTGTTTGGTTCGCAGTTCCCTGGTGTGTTAGCCATGTTTGCAGCTTTGTTTATTTTATTTGCCCTACCTTGGTTGGATCGCTCAAAAGTCAAGTCAATTCGCTATCGCTCTGCTCCGTATAAAATTGCATTGGGTATCTTTGTGGTGAGCTTTGTTTGGTTGGGTTATCTTGGTATGCAACCGGTAACTGAGCTTAATGCTTTGTTGGCCCGTATTTTCACCGCTGCATATTTTGGTTTCTTTATTTTAATGCCTTGGTTTACCTCAATCGGTGAAACAAAGCCGGTTCCAGAGAGATTAACGGAGTAATAAGATGAAAAAATTAATTAAAACAACATTGGTTGCTCTAACTACAGCGAGCCTCTCTTTTGGCGTTTTGGCTGCGGGTGGCAACATTAAATTAGAATCGGCCAATACCGATATCAACGACAACGCTTCACTGGTAAATGGTGCTAAGCTATTTATGAATTATTGTGTTGGTTGTCATTCTATTGAGTTTATGCGTTATAACCGAATTGGTCAAGATCTTGGTTTGAGTGATGAGCAAGTCGCCAATGATTTAATTTTTGACGACAAAAAGCCAGGCGATCCAATTACTTCCTCAATCTCAGAAGAAGGTGCAAAAAAGTGGTTTGGTAATGTTCCGCCAGATTTATCGCTGGTTTCTCGTTCAAAAGGCGTAGATTGGATCTACACCTACCTAAAAGGTTTTTATGAAGAAAAGGGGCGTATCTTTGGCGTTAATAATACAGTTTTAGCCAACGCCTCTATGCCTGATGTTTTGTGGGAGTTAAAACAAAGTAAGTCAGAAGAGGCCTATAATCAGGACGTCAGGGACATAACTAATTTCCTTGATTATGTTGGGGAGCCGGCAAAATTGGTTAGGGTGTCTCTAGGCTATAAAGTTCTTGGCTTTTTATTTGTGCTGTTTGTTCTATCCTACCTACTGAAAAAAGAATATTGGAAAGACGTTAAATACGGCAAATGGCGCGCAAGAGACTAATTTCTGATACAATTTGAAGGTTTACTATGGCAGCACACTTGTACAAGTGTGCTGTTTTTTGTTTTTTTAAGAGAGTTATTTAACCATGTTAACCAAACCCAATCCAGCCTCGACAACCCTATATTCATCGCCACAAGAATTAGAATCGCATGTGGTGCGTTTTATTATGGCAGAAAAACACATAGAAAGAGAGGTTGTCAATCTTAAGATTGACCAAATGCCCGAGGAAATCCTTGAGCTGAACCCCTGTCAAACACTGCCTACTTTATTTGACCGTGGCATTGTTTTGTATGATCTTTCAGTCATCATAGAATACCTAGATGAGCGTTTTCCTTTTCCGCCTCTTTTGCCCGTGGATCCAATTGAAAAAGCAGAAAAACGCCTACTGGTTTATCGTTTTACTCGTGCGCCAGGTTGTTGGTTTGAGCTGGCCCGAACTATTGAACAAGGCTCTGGCAAAGACGCAGAAGAAGCCAAAAAAACGCTCTCGAGTAATTTGATAGAGTTGATTCCATTGTTTGCACATCAACCTTATTTCAAAGGCGATGAAATGAGTCTTGTCGATGCCTGCTTGGCGCCGCTTATGTGGCGATTAAAAAAACTGGGTATTGACCTAGGAGCAAAAGGCAAGCCGGTTTATGATTATGCAAATCGACTGTTTACAAAAGAGGGCTTTAAGGAAAGCTTAACCGACTGCGAAAAGGAATATAACGATTAGTAAATGCCCGATTTAGCGCCTTATTTAATTCGCGCTTATCATCAATGGATGGAGGATTGTGGATTAACGCCTCACATTCTAGTTGACTGCTCTAAAGACGTTGTGGTTGTGCCCAAAAACTACATTCAACATAATCGTATTGTTCTCAATATTAGCCAAGGCGCCACGCAAGATTTGTTAATTAACAATCAAACCATTTCGTTTAAAGCGCGATTCGATTCTCAGCCTTATGAAATTTCAGTACCTGTTTCTGCGGCCTTGGCAATTTATGCTGGTGAAAATGGAGAGGGTATGTTTTTTGAACAAAGTGCTGTGGAATCAATCAGTAAAATAGAGTCTGGCCCTAGCTTAACTTTGCTGGATTAGTGCCAAAATTTGCTTATCGAAGTTTTTGTCTCCTTGCTTAAACATAACCACAGGTGCCTGTGTATAGGCGCAAATAGCACTGGCGTTGTCTAAATTATTTGGACTAATTTGATTTAAAACCACTGCCAAAACATTGAGTTTATGCCGTTGAATTGCCTGGAGTGACATGAGTGCCTGATTCACAGCTCCGAGTTCGTCCTTGATTACCAATACCACCGGTAAAGACAGCGCTTCTGATAGGTCGCTATTGAGCAGCCCTTTGGCAATTGGCGAATAAAATCCGCCAGCCCCTTCAACCACAACAAAGTTAGCATCATCTGCTTGGCACGCAGCAACAAGATCTTGTAAGCTGAGTATTTGGCCTAAGTCTGAGCTGGCCTTCTCGCCACTAACACAGGCTTCGTATCGATAACGACACACACGCTCGTTTGGTTCTGGATTGGTGCAAGCCTCGTTAAGCCTTGTGGCATCCTTGGCAATCAGCCCTGATTCTGTTTTAATACAGTCACTTTCAACAGGCTTTCGCGCGCTCACCCTAAAATAAGGGTTTAACAGTTTTATGATTTGTTCACCAATATGTGTCTTTCCAACATCTGTCGAATTGCCAGTAATAAAGAGTCCTTGCATATTGGTTTTGTTCATATTGATTGATGGGTATTTTATCTCAACAGAGTGGATGAACTGGGTCGATAACGTATAATATCGCCCCATGAACGAGAATTTGAAAACCCAATTCTGTGGGCTGAACCTTAACTCTCCTATTGTGTTGCTTTCCGGCTGTGTCGGTTTTGGTGAAGAATACACTCGCGTTGAAGGGTTTTCTAATAGTGATGTTGGCGCCGTTTGCCTCAAAGGCACAACGCTAGAGCCTCGCCTTGGCAATCCTGCCCACAGGTTGAGCGAAACACCTGGTGGGATGATTAATGCAATTGGCCTTCAAAACCCGGGAACAGATGTAGTTATTAATGAGATCTTGCCAGCTTTAGATACAACAGAAACTAAGTTTATCATCAACATATCAGGCTCTTCGGTTGAAGAATATGCCCAAATTGCTAAACGCTTTGATAACAGTGACATTGATGCCATTGAGATTAACATTTCTTGTCCAAACGTCAAAGAAGGGGGCGTGGCTTTTGGTAATGATCCAGACATGAGTTATCGTGTTGTTGAAGCTTGTCGTCAAAACACATCTAAGCCTTTAATCACCAAACTTTCTCCTAATCAAACCGATATTGGAATTTCAGCCCAGCGTTGTATAGATGCTGGCAGTGATGCGTTGGCCGTGATTAACACGCTTATGGGTATGTCTATTGACACCAAGACTAAGAAACCAATTATTGGCAACAACCAGGGCGGGCTTTCCGGTCCGGCCATCAAGCCTATCGCTTTATTAAAGGTGCATCAAGTTTACCAAGTTAGTAAAAAATACAACATTCCTATTATTGGTCAAGGAGGTATCAGCTCGGCCAATGATGCCATTGAATTTATTATTGCAGGTGCTAATACCGTTGGTGTGGGTACTGCTTTATTTTATGATCCATTGATTTGCACACAAATCAATCAAGGTATTAGCCAATACTTAAATCAACACAATCTAGAAAACGTTGAAAGCTTGGTAGGCACTTTAGAACTCAATGATAGCATTTCAGCTTGCGATATCGAATAGAAATGAACCCAGAATATAACGCCAAATCTATTGAAAACCAGGCTCAGCAATACTGGTTACAAAATCAGTCTTTTTGCGTTACGGAAGACACCACTAAAGAAAAATTTTATTGTCTTAGTATGTTTCCTTATCCCTCAGGTCGTCTGCACATGGGCCATGTACGCAACTACTCAATTGGAGACGTTATTGCACGTTTTGAAAAAATGCAGGGCAAAAACGTCATGCAACCAATTGGCTGGGACGCCTTCGGGCTGCCAGCAGAAAATGCAGCATTGAAAAACAATGTGCCTCCGGCTAGCTGGACTTATGAAAACATCAATTATATGAAAAACCAGCTTATTAAGTTGGGCTTTGGATATGACTGGAATAGAGAATTAGCCACTTGCCATCCAAAATATTACAAATGGGAACAATGGCTGTTTACTCGACTGTTTGAAAAAGGTTTGGTTTATAAGAAAAATGCTGTCGTTAACTGGGATCCAATAGATCAAACTGTACTTGCCAATGAACAGGTAATTGATGGCCGTGGTTGGCGCTCTGGTGCACTGATTGAAAAGAAGGAAATTGCGCAGTATTTTATGCGTATTACAAACTACGCCGATGAATTGTTAACTGATTTAGACAATCTAAAAGGCTGGCCTGATGCTGTTAAAACTATGCAAAAAAATTGGATTGGCAAATCAACTGGCTTAGAAATTGATTTTGTTATACAGGGAAAGGATCAGCCTGTTAAGGTTTATACAACCCGGCCTGACACACTGATGGGTGTCACCTACCTTGCTATTGCAGCAGAACACCCTTTGGCGCTTGAAGCTGGACAAAAAAATCAAGAAGTCAGGGCCTTTATCCAAGATTGTAAAAATCTACAGACCAATGAAGAATCCATGGAAACCATGGATAAAAAAGGCATTGATTCTGGGTTGTTTTGCACACACCCAATCACTGGGGATCAGATTCCAATTTGGATTGCTAATTTTGTGCTCATGGGCTATGGTACTGGCGCTGTAATGAGTGTGCCTGCACATGATCAACGCGACTACGAATTTGCAAAAAAATATTCAATTTCGATCATCAACGTCATTAAGCCTGAAAATAGCGAGGTTGACACTTCTGATATGGCGTTTACAGAAAAAGGTATCTTGTTTAACTCTGGAGATTTTGATGGTTTGAATTTCAAGCAGGCCTTTGATGCTATAGCTGATACATTGGAGTCTAAGAACCTTGGTCAAAGACAAACCAACTACCGCTTACGTGACTGGGGAGTGTCTCGTCAACGTTACTGGGGCTGTCCAATTCCAATTATTAATTGCCCTAACTGTGGCGCAGTAGCGGTTCCTGAAAAAGATTTGCCGGTTATTTTGCCAGAAGATGTGTCTTTTGATGGTGTAGGCTCACCGATTAAAAAAATGCCTGAATTTTACGAATGTGTTTGTCCAAAGTGTGGCACAAAAGCCGAGCGCGAAACTGACACCTTTGATACGTTTTTTGAATCTTCTTGGTATTTTGCTCGCTACGCCTGTGTGAACAGTGATAACAAGATGCTAGACGAGCGTGCAAACTATTGGCTAGATAATGGCGGTGTAGACCAATACATTGGTGGCATAGAGCATGCAATTCTTCACCTTTTGTATGCACGTTTTTTTAATAAATTGTTGCGTGACGAGGGCTTAATAAATAACGATGAGCCTTTTAAAAACTTGTTAACACAAGGTATGGTCTTGGCTGATAGTTATTTTCGTAAAGATGAGAGTGGCCATACCCACTGGATTGGCATTAATGATGTCAAGGTAGAAAAAGACCACAAAGGTCAGGTTGTAAGCTACTTGCATGCTAAAGATGGTCTGGCCGTTGAATATGCCGGTATGGCAAAAATGTCAAAATCAAAAAATAATGGCATTGACCCGCAAGCTGTTATTGAACAATATGGTGCCGATACTGTTCGCTTATTTATTTTGTTTGCAGCACCGCCTACACAAGATTTAGAATGGAGTGATACAGGCTTAGAAGGTGCGCATCGTTTTATTAATAAAGTTTATCGTTTAACACAAGCCTTTTTTGAAGATGCCAAAGATCAAACCATACAAAGCATTGAGTTAAAAGAGTTAGATAAAACACAAAAACAACTTAGAAGAAAAACCCATCAAACACTTAAAAAAGTAAGCGATGACATTTCTAGAAGGCATGCCTTTAATACCGCGATTGCAGCATTGATGGAGCTCACCAACGACGCTATTAAATTTAACAAAACCGATAAACAATCCTTGGCTGTTCGCAAAGAGACTATCGATATTATTTTAAAAACTCTTAGCCCAATTACTCCGCATATTTGTCACTATCTACATGAGCAGCTGGGCAATGGCACTTCTATGGTAGATGAGTCTTGGCCAAAGGTTGACGATTCTGCATTAACACAAGACGAAGTGCAGATTGTAATTCAAGTTAATGGCAAGCTTAGAGGTAAGATTTTGTGTCAAATTGATGCCGATAAACAAACTTTGGAGTCTTTGGCATTTGCAGATAAAAATGTTGCGAAATTTGTTGATGACAAAAATATTGTTAAAACCATCGTCATTCCAAATAAACTGGTTAATATTGTTGTTAAATAACTGCGCTTAACAAGCCTACCAAGGCGCTGATTGAAATCACAACCGCCACACTCATTTTCAAGCGATAAAGCCCAATGAAGGCAATAGTACCAATCAACAATGAAAGCATGTCAACGTTCGTTAAATCTTGCGTGGTGTGTAATCCATTTGGCCACAATACATGATAAGCAAAAAATACAGCTAAATTAATAATCACACCCACAACCGCTGCAGTTACTGCCAACAAGGGTGCTGAGAATTTAAGGTCGCCCCGTGTGGCTTCTACGCCAGGCCCGCCTAGGAAAATAAACAAAAAAGAAGGTAAGAATGTAAAAAATGTTGCCACGGATGCACCAACAAACCCTGCCAAAACAAGCGTATCAGGGCCAAAAATCTCTTTTCCCCAAGCGCCAACAAAGCCCACAAAAGCCACCACCATAATCAGTGGTCCTGGTGTTGTCTCGCCCAGTGCCAAACCGTCAATCATTTGCGTTGCGCTCAACCATTGATATTGTTCAACTCCACCTTGATATACATAAGGCAATACCGCATAAGCACCGCCAAAAGTGACCAACGCGGCTTTGGTAAAGAATTCTGCCATGTCTTTTAAAACTTGGTTTTCTAACAACCCCATAATGGCGAACCCCATACTCACCCCAATGGTTGCAAAAGCAATTAAACGAGTCCAGTTAAACTTTACATGATCGGGTAGTGGCGTGTCGTCGTCAATCAGTGCTGGACCATAGTTTTTTTGGCTGGCCGCATGGTGATCGCGCATTGTAAATCGTTGTGCAGAAAATTTAGCACCAAGATAGCCTATCAAAGCTGCCCCTAAAACAATATAGGGAAACGCTATATTTAAAAAGAAAATAGCAATAAACGCGGCTAAAGCCAATAACTTTAGTAGATTATTGGACAATGCTTTGGAACCAATTCTATAGGCAGCAAATAAAACAATGGCGGTTACTGCTGGTTTAATACCGTACAAAATACCCGCCACCGCTGATACGTCGCCATAAGTTAAGTAAATCCAAGTTAATGCTGCTAAGATAAATAAAGATGGCAAAACAAATAAAACACCAGAAACAATACCACCTAAAACGCCAAACATTAGCCAACCGATGTAGGTCGCCAGCTGTTGCGCCTCTGGTCCTGGCAATACCATGGTGTAATTAAGAGCATGCAAAAAACGATGTTCAGATATCCATCTGCGCTTTTCCACCAACTCTTGGTGCATCATTGAGATTTGACCTGCAGGGCCACCGAAGCTTATAAACCCCAATTTAAACCAATACAACAAAAACTCCATAAAAGAGGGTTTTTCTACAGCGCTGTATTTATCCATTTACATCAATGAGTTTGTTGGTCTTGGTAAACTTTTATTGCAAAAACCAGCTATAAAAACTTATTTGTTTTTAAGCATGTCATGAATAATGGGATATAAGATCACTTCCATTGCCATACTCATCTTGCCACCAGGCACAACAATTGTGTTTCTTCGTGACATAAACGATCCATTGATCATGCCCAATAAATAATTAAAATCTATGGGGGTCTTTTCTAGATTTTTGAAACGAATCACCACGAAACTTTCATCTGCAGTTGGGATATCACGCGTAATAAAAGGGTTTGAGGTGTCCACAGTAGCAACACGTTGGAAGTTGATGTCGGTTTGAGAAAACTGTGGTGTAATGTAGTTGATATAATCTGGCATTCTTCTCAGTATTGTATCAACAGTCTCTTCTGCTGAATAGCCACGTTCTTTATTGTCTCGGTGTATTTTTTGTATCCACTCTAGATTTACACTGGGTACAACGCCTATTTTTAAATCGGCATATTTGGCAATATTAACCTGGTCTGTCACAACAGCGCCATGTAAACCCTCATAAAACAAAAGGTCTGTCTCTTCACTGACTTGCTCCCAAGGGGTAAATTCACCAGGCTTTAAACTCGTGCTAAGGCGATTATTATGGGCGGTGGCTTCTTCATCAGAATGAAGATAGTAACGACGATCACATTTTCCAGTTTCACCATAATTCTTAAACGTCTCTTCAATTTTGTCAAAAAGGTTTGCATCAGGTCCAAAATGTGAGAAAAAATTGTTTCCCAGTTCTTCTTGTTTGATAACGTTTTCCTTCATCGAAGCCCTGTCATACATATGAAAACTGTCACCCTCAACTATAAGTGGATTGATTTTCTCCTTAAAAAAAATGTGCTCAAATGCACTTTTAACAAAAGATGTTCCCGCTCCAGATGAACCGGTTACAACAACTACTGGGTGTTGTTTTGACATAGTTTAACTCCTATTTTGTTTTTTTAAAAATCTAGATTATCGACAGACAAAGCATTGTCTTCGATGAAATTTCTGCGTGGCTCAACCTCATCCCCCATTAAAGTAGAGAAGACTTCATCGGCGGCAATTGCATCTTCAATCTTAACCTTGAGCAAAGTTCTGTTTTCAGGGTCCATTGTTGTTTCCCAAAGTTGTTCTGGGTTCATCTCACCCAAACCTTTATAACGTTGGAAGTTTTGGCCTTTTTTAGCATTTTCAAATAAAAAATTGACAACTTCAGAAAAGCTCCTAACCGATTTTTGTTTAGACTTTTTCTCTACATATGAGCCTTTACTGATGACACCCTCAACTTGCTTATAAAAACTTTTAATGGCTTTGTAATCTTTTGAAGAAAAGAATTTTTCATTCAACACAGTATGGTCTGTATCTACACCATAAACACAGAGAGAATGTTCAATTTCATTGGTTTTTTTATTTAAAACAACTTTGTGTGTTTCAGCTGGGGACTGGTCTTGGTTTAGAGTTTTGACAATGGCCTTGATCCACTTACTCAACTGGTCTTTTTTACTTAATCCACTTATTGGCTCAACACTTGCAATGGCTCGCAAAAACACCGGATTATATTTTTGGCTCAAACGTTCAATAATGGCATTAATCTGATCATATTTTTTAAAAGCAGACTCTAGTGCTATTCCTGAAATTGCGGGTGCCTGTGGATTGGCATACAGATGTGCTTCATCAATAGCTTCTTGCAATAAATAGTCTTTTAAATCTTGATCGTCTTTCAAATAGCGTTCTTGTTTGCCTTTTTTAATTTTATAAAGTGGTGGTTGAGCAATGTAGAGGTATCCTTTTTCAACCAATTCGGGCAAATGACGGTAAAAAAAGGTTAAAAGCAGTGTGCGAATATGTGCGCCATCAACATCTGCGTCGGTCATAATCACTATTTTATGATAACGTAACTTTTCGATGTCGTATTCATCACTTCCAATGCCGCATCCAAGCGCGGTAATTAGTGTGCCCACCTCTTGAGAAGAGAGCATTTTTTCAAAACGCGCCTTTTCAACATTAAGAATTTTTCCTTTCAGTGGCAAGATGGCTTGAGTACGTCTATCACGCCCCTGTTTAGCAGAGCCACCCGCAGAATCGCCCTCTACCAGAAATAATTCTGATTCTGCTGGGTCTTTGGTTTGACAATCACTTAATTTTCCAGGCAGTCCAGCAATATCAAGAGCGCCCTTTCTTCGGGTCATTTCACGCGCCTTTCTGGCGGCATCGCGTGCCCTAGAAGCCTCAAGTATCTTACCTACAATTACCTTGGCCTCGGTTGGGTTTTCTAATAAGTATTCACCAAGCTTTTCGTTAACAACAGACTCTACTGGCGCCCTAACCTCACTTGAAACCAACTTGTCTTTGGTTTGAGAAGAGAACTTAGGATCGGGAACCTTGATAGAGACAATTGCTGTAAGACCTTCTCTAGTATCTTCTCCAGCAATGGTGTTTTTCTCTTTTTTAGCTAGACCAGATGAGTCAATATAGTTATTTAATGTGCGTGTAAGCGCGCCCCTAAACCCAGCTAAATGCGAACCCCCATCGCGTTGAGGGATGTTGTTAGTAAAACAGTAAATACTTTCTTGATAAGCATCAGACCACTGCATTGCAACATCAACCGTGATATCGTTTTTTTCAGAATGAATATTAATAATATCGTTGTGAATTGGGTTTTTGGTTTTATTTAGGTGTTCAACAAATGCGATGATGCCACCCTTGTATTTGAATACGTCTTTTTTGTTGGAGGAAAGCTCTTCAATTTCAATATGAACACCTGAATTCAAAAAAGAAAGCTCACGAACACGATTGGCCAATGTATCGTATTTGAATTCAGTTTGGGTAAAAATATCAGCGCTAGGCTTAAAATGGATTGTTGTGCCTGAGGTTTTGGTTTTACCAGTGACTTTAATTGGTGCATCAGGCACACCCAAAGTATAGCTTTGTTCGTGGATTTTTCCATCTCGATGAACACTTAGGCGCAAAGTCTCTGATAAGGCATTAACCACCGATACTCCCACACCGTGGAGACCACCCGATACTTTGTATGAATTATCGTCAAACTTACCACCAGCATGCAGAACAGTCATAATCACTTCTGCTGCCGATATCCCCTCATCAGGATGTATATCAACAGGAATGCCACGACCATCGTCGGTTACTGAAACAGAATTATCTTCATGAATTGTAATGGAGATTTTTGAACAATGGCCGGCTAACGCTTCGTCAATAGCGTTGTCCACCACTTCGAAAACCATGTGGTGTAATCCGGTGCCGTCATCAGTATCACCAATATACATCCCAGGGCGTTTTCGAACAGCATCTAGACCCTTTAAAACTTTAATATTAGAGGCTTGATAATCTTGTGGTTTTTTTTCTGCCATTCTTGTGGTTTTCGACTTTTAAAAACTTTAAAACATTATACCACGCAAAGCTTTTTTATCGAATTTTTATGGCCTTATTTTTATACACAAACATTGTATAGATTTGCCTGATATAAATACATTTTTGTCTAATTAATGGTTTTAATTTTTCCATCAATTATGGAAAAAATTTTTGCCTCAAAATTTTTCGGTATTTTTATTTTTTTAAGGTTTGTGATAAAGATTTGTAATTTAAGCTTTTGAAGAAAATCAAACACTGTTTTTAATTTTTTTGTATCAAGCTCTGAGGCAATATCATCAATTAAAACAATAGGGGGTTTACCCTGAGATGATAAAAGTGACACTTGCATTAGCCAAAAAGCAATAGAAAGTGTTTTTTGCTCACCCCTAGAGAGAAAATCTTCAGATCTGTTCTCAAACACAAATGTTAGTTTGGCTTTATGGCTACCGTGGTTTAAATATTTGAATTTGGTTTGTTTGAGTAAAAATCGATAAATATCTTTTTCATCAAACCCATCTACTTCTTTTGTCCAACCGTGGTGAAATTGATAATCAAGTGTTTGGATTGTTTGGCAAAGTGATGATAGATCGCTAAATTGGTTTGAATTTACATGCTGTTTTAATTTTTCAATGTAGTTATTTCTATTAATGTTTATTAATTGTGCAGATTTAGCTAATTGAAATAACCATTGTTCTATATTTTGGTTAGTGTTTTTCGACAGTATAAAATTAATGTTTTTTAATGATTTTTTATAATCTGAAAAAACAGTGGATAATTCTGGTTTCACGTGAAACACCCCCCAGTCAAGACACGATCTTTTGTTTTTTGGATTACCCCCAACAACAAAGCCTTTATCTGGTGTAATAATTTGTATGGGTAGAAATTGTGTTAATTCAGAAGTGTTTTTTACTGATTTGTTGTTGATATTAATTTTGTTTTTTTTTCTGGATTTTTCGATGTTAAGACGATTTTGATCAACCTGTGCCTGTAGTTGAAATGCATGACGATCAAATGCAATTACTTGATTTAGATTTTTGGTTTTAAAAGAACGATTATGGCCTAGGTAGTAGATAGATTCTATGAAATTGGTTTTACCTTGAGCATTATCACCTATCAATAAATTAAAGTTTGGACTGGGCTCAACAAGTGGGCAGTCTAAATTTCGAAACTGATTAATTGATAGTTTTTGTATAACCGCCATAACGAATTAAATTCGCATCGGCATAACCACATATTGATAAACTTCATCACCAACACCTGTTAGTATGCAAGATTGGTTTTCTCCGCCCGGGATAACCATGTTTATTTCATTGGTGTTGATTTTTTCTAAGATGGAAATTAGGTAATGAATATTAAATGCTATTTCTATTTCTTTATCAAAATTATGGGTTTCAATTTGGGTTTTTGCATGACCTCTTTCAGAATGAGAAAAAATATGTAGCTGATTTTCTTTAAATAAAAGTTTAACGCCTTTTGTTCGTTCTTCTACAAAAATAGATGCTTGTTGTAAACTATTATGAAAATCTTCACGGTTTAAGGTTATTGTATTAGTAAAATCTTTTGGAATTACTTGTGTGTAATTAGGAAAATTACCGTCAATTAAACGCGAAACAATGGTTGTATTATCACTAATAAGATAAAAATAATGGTCTGCTAGATGTATATCAACACGACTGTGTTCATTTTTATTGAGAATTTTTCCTAGCTCTAACACAGCTTTTCTAGGCAGAATTACTGTTTTCTTTTGTTCTAGGTGGTTATCGTGCTTTGCTTCTCCAATAGAAAGACGGTGCCCATCAGTAGCTACCACAACAACTTTATCTCCATCCAGTTCAAAATACAAACCGTTAAGATAAGCCCTAATATCTTGATTACCCATTGAAAAACTGGTTTTTTCAATCAAGTCTTTTAATGTTTTTCGCTCAACAGAAACAATGTCTGATTCTTCTACTTTGGGTAGTGAAGGGAAGTCTTGGTGATTAAAAATATTTAACTCAAAAGAATTATTGTTGGTTTTAATATAGACTTTAGACTCTTCAATTACAAACTCAATAACAGTTTTTTCACTGAGTTTTCTTATAATATCAATCAGATCTTTTGCATAAACTGTGAAACTTATTTTTTCTGTAGCTTGAACCTTTGTCTTGGCTTTTAGCTCAATTTCCATATCTGTTGTGGTGAGTGTTAATACACCATCGTCAAGTTGGATTAGAACGTGTGAAAGTATGGGTAATGTTTGTTTTTTTTCAACAACACCAATTACAGTTTGTAAAGGCTCTAGCAGTTCTTTAACGGTTAATTGGGTTTTCATTAGAATCTTTTTGTTAAAAAAATTATTGTTATTATTAGTGCTTTGTTTTTGTGTTGATAATGTTATTTTTTATTTAAAAAACAGTTGTTTAAGTTGTTAATAATTTGTTAGTATTTTATGTAAAAAACGTTGGTAAATGTTTACTAATTTAACCATTTAGCTAAGTTATTAAAGTTATCCACATTTGTTTGGAAAAAGCACTGTTAAAACTGTTTACAAGCTGGCTAATTTTAATTTGATCGATTCGTAATTATTCTTGATTTCACTGGTTTTTTCTATATTGTTATTGATTGTTTTGATCGCGTGTAACACTGTGGAATGATCACGATTTCCAAAATTTTTTCCAATATTTGCCAAGGATAAGTTTGTTAATTCATGGGCAATAAACATCGCCATTTGTCTGGCCATAACAATCGGCCGTTTTCGATTTTTAGAGGTTAGATCTGAAACAGTGAGTAGATAATGTTTTGCAACCTGTTTTTGAATATCGTTAATGTCCACATTCTTTAGTGTTGGCTTGATTAAATCACCCAATGCGCTTTCAATCACCTCTTTTGAAATAAGGGCTTGGTCAATTCTGGAAAAATCAACAAAGGCTTTTAATTTTAATAATGCGCCTTCAAGGTCACGTACATTTGAGGTAATGTGCCCCGCAATAAACAAGGCCATGTCTTCAGATAAGTTGAGATTGAATTTTTTGCTTTGAGATTTTTTTAAAAGAATTGCAGCGCGCATTTCTAATTCGGGTGGGGTTAGTTGTAGACTTAAACCTTGAGAGAAGCGGGTTTTTAGCCTGTCTTCCAGCGCGTTAATATGATTGGGAATTTGATCACAAGTAAAAATAATTTGCTTGTTGGTGTTAAATAAAAAATTGAAAATATGAAAAAACTCTTCCTGAGATTTTTCCTTTCCTGCAATTAGATGAATATCATCGACCAGCAACAAATCAGCAGATTGGTAATATTGTTTAATTTTGTCTATTGTGTTGTGACGCAAGCTGGCGGTGATGTTTTTAACAAAATCCATCAGTGGTGCGTAAATAATCTTAGCGCTTGGATTTTTTTCTTTGGCTAAATGCCCAGCAGCTTGCATTAAGTGGGTTTTCCCAAGCCCCGAACCACCATAAATAATAAAAGGGTTATAGGGCGATTGTTCAATGTTTTCAGCTATTTGTCGCGTGGCACCATAAGCAATTTGATTTGCATTACCCAAAACCAGATTATCAAACGTGTAATCACTAAACAAGGGTGTGAGGTGTTGCTGTAGAGCTTGTTTAGAGTTCGAAGTTTGTGGAGCTGTGCCGATATGAACCTTAACAGATTGATTGTGTTTTGCAACTGCAGATTCGATTTTAGATTTAAGGTTTTTATTAATATAATTAAGTGCCGATGTATTGGGCGTTAATATACTTAGATTGTTTTTGTCTTCTATGGCTTTAAGTGGTTGAATCCAAACACTAAACTGTGCCAGATCTATTTCATCTTTCAGCGTATTAAGTGCATTTGCCCAGGTTTTAGACATAAAAAATAAAGTGATTTTAATACAGCAGACTTATATCGTTGCTGTAGCCACATTGGCGTTAAATACAAAGTAATAATGATATACTAAAGCACTGTATTGTACACGGAGAGTTAGATGGCTGAGAAAGACAAGCAAATAAGTATTTTAGAAAGTTATTTTGAGAAGTTGTTGTGGTCTTCTCGTCACATGGTTTTAGCGGCGGTTGTTTCATCAATGTTGCTCTCAGTTTTGTTGTTTTTTTTAACGGCTTTTGATGTTGGCACCTTAATATCTCATGCGCCAGATTACTTGTCCGCTCCAGCCGAGAGCAAAAAAGCCTTGAAAGCTGAGATGGTTGCACACACGGTTGGATCAATTGATGGATTTTTGCTGGCTACCATTTTATTGATTTTTTCATTAGGTCTTTATGAGCTTTTTATTCGCGACATTGAAGTGGCTAAAGAGTCAAAACAACAGTCTTCCAAGGTGTTAATTATTAATTCTTTAGACGATTTAAAAGCCAAATTAGCCAATGTAATTCTGATGATTTTGGTCGTGACCTTCTTCGAAGTGTCTCTTTCTATGTCGTTTACCAGCTCTTTGGATTTGCTTTATTTTGCTTTGGGTATTTTGCTTGTGGCGCTGGCACTTTATTTTGGCTCAAAATCAAAGCTAAAATTAAAGGATTGATTGATTTTTTTTGATAATTAGCGTAACATCGCACAATTTTTAAAACGAGAATATTATGCGTCAAACAATTGTTGCGGGCAACTGGAAGATGAACGGCTCAAAAGAGTCAGTAAGCAACTTGGTTACCGGCATATTGGCCGAGATGCCGGATGTTAAATCCAAAGTAATCGTGTGCGCACCCTTCCCATACTTATCTGAAGTTGAAGCCTTAATTGCTCATTCACAATTGCATTTAGGTGCACAAGATTTAAACGTTAACGATTCGGGTGCCTACACTGGTGAAGTCAGCGCAGCGATGATTAAAGATTTTGGCGCTAAATATGTGATTGTTGGTCATTCTGAGCGACGTACACTTTATGGTGAGAGTGACGAGGTCGTGGCTGAAAAAGTCGAGGTTGCTTTAAACAATGGACTGACACCATTATTTTGTATTGGTGAGCTGCTTGAAGAGCGCGAAGCTGGCAACACTGAGGCGGTGGTATCGAGACAAGTCAATGCGGTGATTGATCGTGTTGGAATAAAGGCGTTTAAAAACATTATTGTTGCTTATGAGCCAGTTTGGGCAATTGGTACGGGCGTGACTGCCACACCTGCACAAGCACAAGAAACGCATGCAGCTATTCGCACTTTGTTAGCTAGCCACGATCAAAATATTGCTGAGAGTGTGCAGATTTTATACGGGGGTAGTATGAACCCAGGAAACGCCAAAGAGTTGATATCGTGTGCAGATATTGATGGCGGCCTTATCGGCGGCGCTTCATTAAAAGCACAAGATTTTTTGCAAATCTGTAAGGCGGGCTAAAGAGCGATGACGTTTCAAATAGTTTTAATTATCCATGTGCTTTTGGCACTGGGCTTAATTGCGTTGATATTGATGCAACACGGCAAGGGTGCTGATGCTGGGGCTGCTTTTGGCTCGGGCTCATCTGGCAGTGTTTTTGGTGCCCGTGGTGCAAATTCATTCATCTACAAGTTAACCGCAGGAATTGCCACAGCTTTTTTCATCACCAGTCTAATATTGGCGTATTTGGCAACCAATGATCCGAGTGTAGGAGGCGCGACCACCAGTGTAATGCAAGCTACAGAGCAGCCGGCAGCTGTGATCCCTGAAGTGCCAAGTGTTAGTACTGAAAGCAACAGTAGCAACATTCCAGATTAATATATAGCCGAAGTGGTGGAATTGGTAGACACGCAGCCTTGAGGGGGCTGTGGTGAAAGCCGTGTCGGTTCGACTCCGACCTTCGGCACCAAAAACACAAATCCTGGTTAATTGGCAAATTAATCAATCTGACATTATAATATTATCAAGTATTGTTATAGATTTGTTGTTTTATGAAAGAATCAGCCGTTGTCATATTTTTGTTTTATGCAATCAATGTGAGTGCTTTTTGGGGGGGCAGTAATTGGTCTCCTTTTGGTAATAACACGGGCTACTATAGTAATGCCCCTTGGGGTGCTGGCTCTAATTGGAACCCTTTCTCTTCCAGTGCGAATTTTGACCCAATGTATGATGCTAAGAACATGTCGCGCTTTGGCATAGATCCAAGATATTTAGGTCGTTACAACTCAAAAAGCGACCCTCATTATTTAATACCAAACCATACTCAGCCAAGTAACTGGCTCCAAGAAACTGATTTTGCCTCTACTTTAGACAAAACCAACAACGATAATAGCAAGGGCTTTATTGTTGATGAGCTTAAAGCCTTTGGTCTTTCGGATGGATATGCTCGTGCAAAAGCCGAGTCGTTGGGTTTTGAGCGTGCTCTAAGCAGTTACAGAAATAACAATAAAGGCAGTGAAAAAAGTTACACAGATGGTATTTATGGCAAACAGGGTTACAGCCTTTCACCAGCAGCATCTTCAACCAATAAGATAGAAAACCACTAAATTAAGGGCGCCTGTTTTCAGTAAAACTCAACATTTATTGGCTTTTTTATCATCTTTTTAAAAAAACATTAGAATATCATTGACTTCTAATAT
>CAZYIW010000001.1:56700-114233 GCA_964647705.1 uncultured Piscirickettsiaceae bacterium | reverse complement strand
CAATCAAAGCGCCAGAATGACCAATGATACCGATCACGACTTTAAAGATTGCCAACAAAAAATCAACAACAGCTCCAATGACGGTAACTTTCTGACTAGCTTCTTTACGTTCTTTAGTGTTCATTTTTAATATAAAAGATCTAAATTTAGTTGTTATTTTATGTCAACAAAGGTTTTTTTTAAAAAAAACTATCAATATACTTGAAATTATAAACGATAATAGTTATCATTTACATTTAAAAAAAACACAGGTTGACATGCAAAAAGGATATCAGTTAATTACTAAAGAACAATTAGAACGTTATTTAAGGAGAATATCAAATGAAGCTGTTGTCAGAACAAACAACACAAGTGCAATGCAAGATTGATAGGATTAATCTACCCACCTCTAAAAAAATTAAACTACTTAGATTTGGCATTCATCAAGGCACTAAGGCAAAAATACTTAGGAATCGAGGCGGTGATATAGTGTTATCTATAGGTAATGCACGAGTTGGTGTTGGTAGAACCATAGCAAATTTTGTTGAGGTAACAGTATTATGAGTTTTAATAAAATTGCCTTGATTGGTAATCCAAATTGTGGAAAAACAACCTTATTTAATTTACTTACTGGCGCAAAACAACGTACCGGTAATTGGCCTGGTGTAACGGTTGATCGTAAAGAGGGTGAGTTTAATATTAACAATAACTCTTATGATGTTGTTGATTTACCTGGCGTTTATTCAATTGATGACAAAGACTCGTCTATTGATGAACAAATTGCGCGTGATTTTGCGCTAAATAATTCTGATTATTTGTATTTCAATATTGTTGACGCTTCAACGCTCGAGCGTGGTCTTTACTTAACAACTCAATTAAGAGAGCTGGGTGTTAATGTTGTTGTGCTTCTTAACATGATGGATATTGTCAAAAAGCGTGGCATGCAGATTAATGTTGATCAATTAAAGCAATCTTTAGGTTGCGAAGTGTTGCCAATTTCTCTTAAAGAGGAAGTTGATTTATCGGCATTGTCATCTGCAATTGATAATTTTGACTCCGTAGAAAAAATTGACATTAATTACCCGGATGAAAATATCGGCTCTGCAAAACAAAGTGGTGATGATAAACAAGTGGAGTTATTAGAGGCAGAGGCAAGGTTTAATCATGCCAATCAAATTGCAACTCAAGTAATAACTCACGCATCAACCATGAAAAAAACCATTTCTGATACAGTAGATAAATTGGTTCTTGGTCCAGTAAGTGGCATAGCTTTTTTTCTAGTGGTAATGTATTTACTATTTTTGGTCAGTATTAATTTTGGTGGTGCATTAATTGACTTTTTTGACATAACTGCAGGGGTTATATTTATTGATGGGGTTGCGCATGCTCTCAATAGTATTAATACCCCAGAGTTTATTACTGTTATTATTGCTGATGGTATTGGTGGCGGTATTCAAGTGGTTGCAACCTTTATCCCAATTATTGCAGCTCTTTATCTGTTCTTAACTTTGTTAGAAGAGGTTGGATATATGGCGCGTGCTGCATTTGTGATGGATCAGTTTATGCGCAAGATTGGTCTCTCGGGCAAGGCGTTTATTCCGCTAATTGTTGGCTTTGGTTGTAATGTGCCAGGTATTATGGCGGCGCGTACGCTAGAT
Source organism: uncultured Piscirickettsiaceae bacterium (assembly GCA_964647705.1). Lineage (GTDB taxonomy): Bacteria > Pseudomonadota > Gammaproteobacteria > PS1 > Pseudothioglobaceae > CAZYIW01. The sequence continues at coordinate 112,596 of CAZYIW010000001.1, read as the reverse complement.
ACACATCGTGAGCGTATTACCACAGTGCTTATGTCTCCATTTATGTCTTGTGGCGCAAGACTCGCTGTGTATGCGTTATTTGCTGCAGCGTTTTTCCCAGTAGGTGGTCAAAATATTGTATTTGCCTTGTACTTAATTGGTGTGTTGTTTGCAATATTCACTGGTTTAATCCTAAAACGCGCATTTAAAGGCGGTGCTGATACGAGTGATTTCTTAATGGAGATGCCAAATTATCAACTACCTTCTTTTAGAAATTTAATGATCAATACTTGGAATAAGTTAAAAGGCTTTGTTTTAGGCGCAGGTAAGATTATTGTGCTGGTTGTTATGGTGATCAATGTGGTTAACAGCATTGGAACCGATGGAAGTTTTGGTAATCAAAACTCTAAAGATTCCATGCTGAGTAAGGTTGCGCAAACTGTAACGCCCATATTTAAACCAATGGGTATCGAAGATGACAATTGGCCAGCTACTGTTGGTATTGTGACAGGAATTTTGGCAAAAGAGGTTGTTGTTGGCACACTTGATTCTTTGTATTCTAGTATTGATGCACAAGAAACAGCTGAGAGTGAAGAGCAGGTTGAGTATAGTTTAACTGCAGGCTTGGGTGAGGCTGTTGCAACCATTCCAGTTAACTTGACTGATGCAATAAAAAATTTTTCTGATCCACTGGGTCTTGGGGTGTTAGAAGATACTCATTCGCAAGCGTTAGCCGCAGAGTCTCAAGATGTATCTACTGATACATTTGGCGCCATGGTGTCACGCTTTGATGGCAAGATAGGTGCTTTTGCATATCTACTGTTTATTTTGCTGTACTTTCCATGTGTTGCAGCATTTGGTGCAATGATTCGTGAGGTTGGAAAAAGTTGGGCCTTGATTGGTGCGCTGTGGGCGACAGGGCTTGCCTATTTTTCAGCAACGGTATTTTATCAAGTAGGCACATTTATTCAACATCCTATGTCTTCAGTTTTGTGGATTGGGGTATCTTCAACGATATTGCTGGCATCTATTACAATGCTAATACATAGTGGTAAAAAATCACAGCATTTGATAATTCCGGTAACCACCAACACCGAGTGTAGGCATTGAAATTAGATTAATAATATTAATCTTTTAATCAGTATTATTGATCTATTGTATAATATTGATAATCATTCTTATTAGTATTTACATTAACAATGTTATCCATTCAAAATTTATCTATTTCTTATGATAATAATGTCTTAAATAATTTTAATCTAGGGCTAAATCAAGGCGATATATTTGCCTTGTTAGGCAATAGTGGCAGTGGAAAAAGTTCAGCGCTTAGATTTATCGCGGGGTTAGACAACGCCAAGGGTGGGAGTGTCAGTTTGGATGGTTTGGAGCTTAGCAACGAGGGAAAGCACATCATTCCTCCCGAATCTAGAGGCATAGGGATGGTTTTTCAAGACTATGCTTTGTTTCCTCACATGACAGTTGAAAAAAACATCTCATTTGGTATTCAAGACCATCCAAGAAAAATAAAAAAACAAAGAGTTAAAGAATTGTTGTCACTGATTGGACTAGAAGGGATTGAAAAAAAATACCCTCACCAACTTTCTGGTGGTGAACAACAACGTGTTGCTTTGGCAAGAGCCTTGGCGCCATCTCCAAAATTGTTATTATTAGATGAGCCCTTCTCCAGTTTAGATAAAAGCCACAGAGAGCAATTAGTCAAACAAGTACGTGCAATCTTAAAAAAATCTGGCACCACGTCAATTTTAGTCACACATGACGAGTCAGAGGCAAAAAGCCTTGCGGATACTATCGGCAAAATTGAAAAAAAATCCTTGACATTTAAATAATAATGAGTATTATTTGCAAACGATAATTATTATCATTAATATTACAAGTTAAGGAGATCAAATGAAAAAAAATATTTTGTCGATGTTGGCTGTTTCAATACTCACTGTTAGCACTCACTCTGTAGTACAAGCAGCTACCAGCGATTCTGTAACGGTTTATAGTTCAAGAAAGGAACATCTAATCAAGCCACTGTTTGAAGCATTTACCAAAGACACAGGAATTCAAGTTGAGTATTTGACAGGTAAAGGCGGAGCATTAATTGAGCGATTAAAACTTGAAGGTAAAAATACCAAGGCAGATATGTTTATGACTGTTGATGCGGGCAACCTTTGGTATGCTGGATCACAAGGTTTGTTTCAGCCAGTTAAAACCGATACCATACAAAACAACATACCAGCCCATCTAAGAGATCCTGAGGGACTATGGACAGGTTTGTCAATTCGTGCACGCACAATGGTTTATTCAACCGATCGTGTTAAGCCATCAGAGCTTTCTACTTATGCAAATTTGGCAGATTCAAAATGGAAAGGGCGTCTATGCCTTAGAACCAGTAAAAAAATCTACACTAAATCTCTAGTGGCTTCGATTATTTATCATCACGGCAAAGACAAAGCGGGGGATATTGTTAGTGGCTGGGTTGAAAATTTAGCAGCCACACCAAATGCCAAAGACTCCCATGTGATGAATGCAATTCTAGCCGGTCAATGTGACGTAGGCTTGGTGAACACTTATTATTATGGTCGTTTGAAAGATAAGAATCCAAATGCGCCACTTAAATTATTTTGGGCGAATCAAGATTCTACAGGTGTGCATGTTAATGTTTCAGGTGCAGGTATTACCAAAAATGCATCGAACGCTGAAGGCGCAACCAAGTTGTTAGAGTGGTTATCTTCAGCAAAGGCTCAAGCAATTTATGGGTCTTTAAATAAAGAATACCCGGCCAATCGAAATGTTGCTTCAGATGAGGTTGTGTCCAGTTGGGGCGCATTCAAACAAGACAAAATGAACCTCTCTCAAGCAGGGAAATTACAAGCAGATGCTGTGAAGTTGATGCAAGTTAAAGGTTATAAGTAACATCACCTTTTGTTTAAAACAAACCCAAGTCCATGCTTGGGTTTTGTTGTTTTAAAATATTGAAAAAATTTGGACAAAACTCTTGAAAGAAAAATGCAATAAATCTGTTATCTGGACCAGCGTATTGGCTTTATTAGTGGCCATGCCTATTCTTGTGGTTGCATTATCATGGCTATTTCCCGAGCATGAGCTATGGGCGCATTTTTCCCAAAATTTATTATCAGATTTAATTATATCAACCGCTATTTTGCTTGTGGGTGTCGGTGTGGGTGTCACACTGTTGGGCACAATCTTGGCTTATTTGGTGGTGATGGTTGAGTTCCCTGGTCGTAAATGGCTTGAATGGGCGTTGTTTTTGCCCTTTGCTATTCCAGCATATGTATTGGCTTTTGTCTATTTAGGTGTGTTTGATTATTCGGGTTATGTGCAAACATGGATGCGGGAAGTCTTAAGTTTGCCAGGATTTGATATTCGATCTGGTTCTTGGGCGATTATTCTAACTTTTATATTGGTTTTCTATCCTTATGTTTATATGATGACGCGTGCCTCATTCAAACGTCAAAAAATCAGTATGATTGAGACGGGTAAGCTCTTAGGTGCACACCCACTTCGAGTCTTTTTTAAAGTTTCCCTGCCTCTGGCAAGGCCAGCAGTTGCTGCAGGCTTGTTGGTAACATTGATGGAAACATTGGCAGATTTTGGCGTGGTAGGGCTTTTTAATTACGATACCTTTACCACTGCCATCTATTCAGCATGGGGTGATTATCGATCAATTGAAGTGGCAGCGCAATTGGCATCATTATTGGTTTTGGTGGCCTTTTTCTTAATTTATTTTGAGAAAAAAGCCAGAGGGCAGGCCAAATATTACTCTTCTGATGTTTCTAATACACGGCCTTATGTCGCTAAAGGCTGGGTAGCTTGGCTGATCACGCTTTTTGTACTGGGCGTGTTTATGCTTTCTTTTGCTATGCCGATGTTGCAACTACTTATTTGGGGTTTTGAATCTTTTGGCGAAGAATGGGGTGATAAATATCTAAGTTTGATGAGCTCAACCGCCACACTCACAATTATCGCTTCAATCATTACTGTAATCATTGCCACATTTTTGGCTTTGCCGAGCCGTTGCAAACGAAACAGCCTATGGTTGAAGAGTGTGATACGCCTGGCTACTTTAGGTTATGCATTGCCAGGTTCTGTGATGGCAGTCGGTCTTTTGTATGGAGTGAATCAAATATCGGCTATTAATATTTACTTGGGTGGAGAGAGTATTAACCACTTAGTTTTCGGCTCCATTGTGTTGTTAATTTTTGCTTATACCTCTCGTTTTATGGCTATCGGATACAACTCCATTGATGCTTCAGCTCAGCAGATTAAACCCGTTTATATCCAAAGTGCGCGTCTTTTAGGCGCTTCGCGCATGCGACTAATCTGGAGAGTTTATCTACCAATGATGAGGCCAGGTATTTTGGCAGGAGGTTTGTTGGTGGCAATAGATGTGATGAAAGAGTTGCCCGCCACTTACCTTTTGCGTCCATTTGGTTGGGACACATTGGCCATTCAGGTTTATGAGCTCAGTGCTGAAGGTTTGTTTGAAAGAGCTGCCGTACCTGCGTTGATTATGGTGATTTTTGGTGCAATACTCATGAGCGTTTTTCAATACTTAGACAAAAAATCTTAAATATCTAATTAGCCTAGTAAAATAGCCAGATAACTTTATGGGTTTTATGGCAATGAGTAATCAAAAATTAAACATAGATGGTGTCAAATGTGCAGCTGTTGATGCAAAAATAAAGGACAACGGCAAGCCCGATTTATCGCTCATTCGTTTGAACGAAGGCGCCAAAACAGCTGCGGTTTTTACCCAGAATGTTTTTTGTGCAGCGCCTGTTCTGATTGCGAAAAATCATCTAACTCACCAACCCAAAGCTTTGCTCATTAACAGTGGTAATGCCAATGCAGGCACAGGCCAGACGGGTATCAAGAATTGCTTGCATACTTGTGCGTGTTTGGCGAGCGAACTGAATATTCAAACTGAAGAAGTATTACCATTTTCAACGGGTGTTATTGGCCAACAACTTAACATTGAAAAATTCAATCAAGCCATTCCTAAAGCCGTCACTAACCTGTCTGACAAAGGCATGGAAGATGTCTCACAAGCCATTTTAACCACAGATTTGGTTAATAAAACCGCCACAGCAAAGTTTAAAGTAGATACTAAAACCGTTAGCATTAGTGGTATTGCCAAAGGCTCAGGGATGATTCGTCCTAACATGGCAACAATGCTTGGTTTTATTTTTACCGATATTGAGTCTACTCAAGACAAGCTACAAGAGTGTTTAGAGTTATCAGTCAATCGCTCGTTTAATCGCATTACTGTAGATGGTGATACCTCTACCAATGATGCTTGCACACTTAGTGCGACAGGGCTCAGTGGTGTTGACATCAGTGATTGTGCCGATGCATTTCAACAAGCCTTAGATCAGGTAACGCTCTCACTGGCTCAGCAAGTTATCGAAGACGGCGAGGGTGCAACTAAATTTGTTGAGGTTTGCGTGAAAGGTGGGCAAAGTAACGACGATTGCCTAGAGGTGGCTTATACGGTTGCACATTCACCATTGGTTAAGACCGCGCTGTTTGCATCAGATGCCAATTGGGGACGAATCTTGGCTGCTGTTGGACGTGCAAATATAAAAGAACTAAACATTGAAGATATAGATATCTATCTCAATGATGTTTGTATTGTCAAATCGGGTGAGCCGGATAGTAACTACACTGAAGACAAAGGCAGTGTGCAGATGGCGAAGTCTGAGATTGTCATTACCATCAAAGTTGGCAATACAAACCATATGGAACGAGTGTGGACCAGTGATTTTTCTTATGATTATGTCAAAATTAATGCGGAATATCGTACTTAAACCATGAGTGTGTACAGATTATTGATTTCTTGTCCTGATGCACACGGATTGGTTGCGAAAGTAAGTCAATTTATTTTTGAACATGGTGGCAATATTAAAGAAGCACACCATCATTTGGATGATCAAAATCAGCGATTTTTTATGCGAATTGAAATTGCCTCCGATTCTTTGTCTTGTGGGGTCGATGAGTTTTGTCAAGATTTTGAAGTTTTAGCCGATCAGTATCAAATGTCATGGCGCCTGAGTGATGCCAAAAAACTCAAACGCATTTTGATTATGGGTTCAATGAGTACCCATTGTGTGGCCGATCTTTTGCACCGTGGGCATGAGAATGAGCTTGAGGGTGAAATCATAGGTGTTTTGTCTAATCATCAAAAACTGGCAAAAATAGCCAGTTGGTACGATGTGGTGTTTAAACATGTAGCGATTGGCAAAGAAACCAAAGCCCAAGATATTGATACCATGACACAAGTGGCGCTAGGTTTCAAGCCTGATGTGGTTGTTTTAGCCCGTTATATGCAAATTATCCCTAAGGACATGTGTGAAGCTTTTGTTGGGCGCATTATCAATATTCACCACTCTTTTTTGCCATCTTTTGTTGGCGCGAATCCATATAAACGCGCTGCTGAAAAGGGAGTAAAACTTATCGGTGCTACTTGTCACTATGTTACTCACGAGCTAGACGAAGGGCCGATTATTGAACAAGACGTTATTCGTGTTGATCATGCCGACAGCGCACAAGATATGAAAAAAATAGGACAGGATGTTGAGAAAATTACTCTAGCAAAAGGGCTTCAATACCACCTTGAAGATCGTGTTTTAACTTGTAATAACAAAACCATTGTTTTTTCATAGTTTGTTAAGATTATTGTGTTCAACAAGAAATTTTTTAAAACGATCGGCCATAGGAGAGAGTTTGTTTTTGTCATGATGCACAACATACCATTGACGAGTAATGGGAAATTTATCAACATTCATTTGCTTAATAATGCCATTTTTCAACTCCAGTCCTACTGTGTGTTTGGATACAAATCCTATACCTAAACCTGCTTGAACAGCTTCAACAATCGCCTCATTTGAGTTAATTTCAAGATCGGAGTTGAATGTCAGGCCTGAGTACTTTTCAATCGTAGTTCGTGTCCCCGACCCTGATTCTCTGGTAATCAGCATTTCTTTACTCAGTGCATTGATTGAATTGGTTTTATTCTTTAGTAATGGATGTTTCGGATGAGCAATAACAATCAGCGGATTTTCCATAATGTGTTGGGTGACTAGGTCCATGTCTGATGGTGGTTCACCCATAACCACGAGATCAATTTCATGATTAACTAATTTTTCAAGAAGCAGTTTCCTGTTAGTCACTTCTAAGTGAAACGTCATTTTGGGATAAAGTTGTTTAAACTTAGCCAAGATTCGAGTAACGTATGAGTTGGTAGTAGTGGCAACAGCAATCTGTAAGTGACCCTCTTCAGGGTTAAGTGTTTGTTCAATATCAGACTTAGATTGCTCCAATTTGGCAATTACTTCAAGGCATGTTTGATAGAGTTTTTTTCCAATAAAAGTAGGGGTTATGGTTTTGCCTTTGGTATTAACCAACTCAGATCCTATATATTGACTTAACTGCTGAATTTGCATATAAACTGCAGGCTGGGTGATATTTAGCTCTTTACTTGCTTTTGTAAAACTACGTAACCGAACCACAGCTTCAAAACTGTACAATTGCTTAGTGGTGTAATTTACCATAATAAAAATTTAATATTTTTAAAAAAATAATTATATTATATTATGATAAAAGCGAATGTCAATTAATACCTCCTAGATCAGATGTTGTTTGCCTGATAAGAAAAACCCATGATTCGGGTATAATTTGTCCGCATTCAAATAATGGCATATTTATTGTTGGTTTTTTAACTGGATATTTTTTATTGTGAGCAAAGCAAACGATCCACTGATTTTTGAGATCAGTCAAAATAATTTCTCAGATTTGGTAATACACAACTCATCACATCTGCTTGTGGTTGTTGAATTTATGGGCGTATGGTCTGAGCCATGTATCAAAACTGCCGATGCCTTGTCCGGATTGGCAGTCGAATTTCCTGGAGAATTTATCTTCGCCAAGATAGACATTGATGAACAACCCGAACTTCGAGAGGAATATTCGATTGTCAACGTGCCTACCATTGTGGTTTTTAAAGACGGAAAAGAGATCCAGCGAGAAGAGGGTGAACTCAGAGAAGAAGAATTGCGTGTATTGCTAAAACATTATGGTGTATTTAAAGAGTCGGATGAGATGAGAGACAAAGCTCGTGAAAAACATCTCTCAGGTGATACGCAATCAGCGATTATGCTTTTGACTAAAGCCATCCAATCTGACCCATCCAACGTGCGTGTGGCATTAGACATGGTGCAAATTTTCTTAGATATTAGTGAGGTTGATCAAGCACAAAGTCTATTTGATCGTTTGCCAGAGTCTGCACAAAAATTAGACATGGGCAGTGCAATAGCCACCCAGCTTAAATTTACACAATTGGCCAGTAAAACCATTGGTAAAGAAAAATTACAAGAAAAAATATTGGCTGATCCACAGGATTACCAGTCACATTTTGATTTAGCGTTGTGCCTCTTTGCAGAACACAATGTTGAGCAAGCAATGGAGTTGTTATTTTTTATTCAAGAACACAAGCCAAATTTCAAAGATGGCGCAGCCAGAGAATTAATCAGCACGGCTTGTAATATGCTGACAAACTCTAACCCAGAAAAAAGTACAATCTATCGACAACGTTTGAGCAATTTAATTAATCAATAAGAAAATAAAAAACAAAAAATCTGAATCAGGTTATTCAAGTGTTTTGAGTTTTTTGCCAACGTTTCGCTTGTTTTTGGTCACTTATTTTTGATTCAACCCAGCTGGATTTGCCATCGTTTGTGTACTCCTTTTTCCAAAAAGGTGCACGAGTCTTTAAATAATCCATAATAAATTCACAAGCTTGAAAAGCTTCTTTTCGGTGTTGAGCAGTGGTAATCACCAGTACAATTTGTTCGTTAATTTTCAATTTACCAACACGATGAATAATCACCACCTTGTCTATAGACCATTTCTTTTGCGCCTCTAGAGCAATTGACTCAAGTGCTTTTTTTGTCATATTCGGATAATGCTCAAGCTCCATATAGCGAATGGGTGCATCTTCAAGATCGCGAACGGTACCAACAAAAGAAACCACAGCACCAATGTTGTTTGAGTGATCCCTAGCAATCTTAACTTCTGTTGTAAGATCAAAATCAGCTTCTTGAACCAAAATTTTATTCATCACAACATTATAAGCACAGCCTGTTTTTAGATATGATAAATCTTAATTGATTAAGACACGGATAAATTTATTCGTGCGCTGCTAGAGCTCTTTTATCAGCCTCACTTGCTTTTGCTAACACCTCTAGCTTTTTGTTTATATATTTCACAATATTGTCTGCTTGTGAAATTGTAGGGTCTAAGGATATTGCGTGTTCAGCCATGGCTTTGGACATCTCATAGAGTCCAAGATGCAGATATGCAATAGACATTGAGGTGAAAAGTTTAGGATCTTTTGGATCGTGTAATATCGCTTTTTTGTAGTTACTTATTGCCTCCGTATTTTTATTTTGTGATAAATATAGATTGGCGAGTTGTATATAAGTATTTTTGGACGGAGAAGAGTCGACAAGTTCAAGTAACTTTTTTTCTCTTTGTTGAAACTTGATTTCATCTATTACCCCTTGACCTTGTTGTATGAGATTACCAGATATGCTTTGATTGTTTGCTATCACAAAATTAGTACTGGTAATTGTCATAACAACTACAATTGACTGTAATATTAATTTCATTTATTTCTCTATATATAATTTGAATAAAAAAAATACCCCTTAAAAGTTACCTATTAAGGGGTATTTAATTGTGACTTATCAATCTAAATTATTTTTCAAATTGAGATTTAAAGTCAGCGGTTGCTTTAGCACGAATTACTTTTTGCTTTTCGCTCATCTTACCTAAGAACCACTTATGGTCATCGGTGTTAAGTACTTCATCAATGGTAGCCTGAAGTTTGCGAGCAGCTTCTTGCTTCTTGCTATTATTAGATGCCAGACCTTTTTCTACTAGATCCTCTAATTCAGGAATCATCTTAACGTAGAAGTGTTTAGCTATCTCATAAGTACCATGCCAATGGGTGTAGTCTGGTCCCATCATAGATGCACCGTGACGAGCACGACGACCTTCATGGTGCCATAGTTCGAACCAAGTCCAATCCAACTTGTTAGAGAATTTTGTTGGTTTCATTAATGGCTTAGCAGCCTTCATAAGCTTGATACCAGGCTTAGCAAATTTTTCGTTATAAAGATGAATTAGACCATCATATTGAATATAGAACGCCTCAGTATGCTCTTCTGAATGGCAAGCCATACATACGTCTTGCATATTGTCACGACGAGTTTGCCAATCGATATGCTGACCAGGTAGTCCCATCTTCTTGTCAGACTCCTCAGGACGTATGGATACTGGTGGGCGGTTATTCCAAGAAATACGCATACCAACATCATGAGTAACGCCTTGATTTTTTGTAGCACCCATATGACATGTTGAACATGTTGGACCGGTATCATAGTCTTCACCAGGAATCCACTTCGCTCTATCCATACCTAGCTGTTCTTTCTGAGAAGCGTATTGAATACCATGCTTAGACTCTTGGTAAATTTCTATCTGAGGATGATCAGGACCCATATGGCATTTACCACATGTTTCCGGCGCACGAGCCTGTTCTACTTTAAAGCTGTGTCGTCCATGACAAGCTGAACAAGCACCTTCAGAACCATCAGGGTTAATTCTACCAATACCAGTGTTTGGCCAAGTTACCGGATCAAGTGAACCATCTTCTAAAACCTTAACTTGTGAACCATGACATTGCCAACAACCATTAACCGCAGCAGCCGAGTTACCATCTGGGAAGCCTTCAGTTACTAAGGCTGAATTACCCTCTACGACTTCAGCTAACAAGTTATCCAAAGAACCTAGAATTCTTCCACCTTTAGCGTGATGTGATTCTTCGGTTTCTTTTACCTCTTGCTCGTGACAGTTTTGACAATCACGCGGAGATACAATGATAGATATCAACTTCTCTTTGCCTTTTTTACCGTGTAAAAATGCATCACTGTCTCCAACATCTGCAGCGTGACATTCATAGCAACCAACCTTGGCGCGATAGTGAGCTGAATCACCCCATTGTTGAACCAATCCAGCGTTTTCTGCTTTTGTTCTATGACAATCTGCACATTCTTTCGATTCATCGGACATTCTCATAGGAGGCTCAGAAACAGCCGAAAATGCCGAACCACTTAAAACAGACAATGAAAACATAAGTAACATTGCCTTTAATAGCTTATTCATAATTATCGCTCCGTTATAGTTATACAAATAGTTACCACACTCATTACTCAGTTAATAGACTCTTTAGAACTCTATTGATAGATCTTTTTAGACGGTTTTGCAAAAGAATGAAACAACATAGATTGTATTTCTTAAAAAAATAATTTAGACCCAAAACAAAAAAGAATTAAATAACGTAAGTTATTTGATTTTTTGAGCTTATAAGTTATTGTTACTAAAGCACCCTTTTGTCTCATTACTCTCTATCAATGCTTGAAAGGGTGCACCCAATTAAGGATATAAACATAAAAATTAACCTATGTTATTTTTAATAATCATTTCTTTTCCTATAATTAAAAATCTTTATCTAGAGAGTAATTGAGTATGACTACAAACAAAAAGACAATTGATATCTGCGGTGTTTTGGTTCATGCCATGAAGGGTAAAGAACAGGATATTCAAAACAAACTCATTAATATCAAAGGCGTTGAAGTGCATCACATCACTGAAGATTCACGCTTTATTGTCACCATTGAACAAGAATCTCAAGACAAGATTATTGATACCATGCAAAGTTTTAATGATATTCCCGGCGTGGTTTCTACGGTTCTTACTTATCAACATTCTGAACAAATCTAAGAATGGGCGTAACTCGCAGAGAATTTTTGCTAAATTCAGCGCGACTAGCAACCACATCTACGTTGATTACAATTGGGCTTGTCAGCTATTCTAGACATACATACTCAATTCCGGCCAGTGCAATTCGCCCACCAGGTGCATTGGACGAGAAAGATTTTGTCTCGGCCTGTATTCGCTGTGGATTGTGTGTTAATGATTGCCCCTTTCCAACTTTATCGCTCGCAACAGAAAAAGATCAAGTAGCCATTGGAACTCCCTTTTTTACCGCCAGAAAGGCAGGCTGTGAAATGTGCGAAGACATTCCATGTGTTGAGGCTTGTCCAACTGGAGCGCTGGATAAAAACTTAACCGATATCAATGATGCCAAAATGGGTCTGGCTAGAATTGTCGACACCAAGGGTTGTATCGCTTACCAAGGATTAAGGTGTGAAGTTTGTTTCAATGTTTGTCCTATCAGAGGTAAGGCGATAACCATTGAAATGAAACACAATAAGCGCAGCGGTAAGCATACCTTATTCATTCCGGTCGTTAATTACGATTATTGCACTGGATGTGGCAAGTGTGAAGAGGCTTGTATTATGGAAGAGGCAGTTATTAAAGTTCTGCCGCATAAGTTGGCAATGGGCAAGCGCCATGATTCATACAAACTTGGTTGGGAAGAAAAACAAAAAGCTGGTAAGTCTTTAGTTACACCTGATGTTGAACATAAATACAATTTACCTGAGGGAAAAAAATACGACCTCCAAGGTGACGGTCTAACAGATGTCAAAGTCGACAACCCAATTGACAATGCTCTTGATACGCTAAATAGTTTTAACCCGCTATTTGATATTAAGAAAAAATGAAGAAACAAAATATATGTCAGGTAGTCGGATTAGATGCTGCCAAATCAAGAGGCTGGATAAGTAGTAAAAAATACTTGATTCTACGCCGTATCTCTCAGTTTGGTATTTTAGCTTTGTTTTTATTAGGACCTTGGTTTGGTATTTGGATTGTAAAGGGCAATCTAAGTTCAAGCCTTACTTTAGATACATTGCCACTTACAGACCCGTTTGTATTACTGCAAACGGTATTTGCAGGACATTCAGTAGCCGATGATGCGCTGATTGGTGCATTAATCGTTGTAGTGTTTTATATATTAGTCGGTGGTCGAGTATTTTGTTCGTGGGTATGCCCGGTAAACATTGTTACTGATGCGGCGTCATGGTTTAGGTGTAAATTAGGCGTTAAAACCACCAGTGGCGGAGTATCAAATAAACTGCGTTATTGGTTATTAGCCACTGTTATGTTGAGTGCATTCATAACGGGCACACTTATTTGGGAGTTGGTTAATCCAGTGTCAATTTTGCATCGTGGCATTATCTTTGGCATGAGCTTTGGTTGGTTTTTAATTGCCTTTATATTTTTATTTGATTTGTTTGTGGTGAAAAATGGCTGGTGCTCACGCATATGCCCAATGGGTGCTTTTTATTCATTATTAGGCAAGTCTTCTCTATTAAGAATTAGAGCTAAAGATAGGGACAAATGTACTGATTGTCTAGAGTGTTTTGTAATTTGCCCTGAATCGCAAGTTATTAATCCTGCACTTAAGGGTAAAGACGGATCGATTGTACTTGATGGCAATTGCACAAATTGCGGACGTTGTATTGATATATGCGAGCCCAATGTATTTAGTTATTCAACTCGTTTTAAAAAATAATAGCTAAAAATAATCTATGTTAATGAAATGAAATGAACAACTGATTAAAGTTGTAAATCTGTTATTTAAATAATTAACCATGAGGAGGCATATGGCTTTAACTAGAAGAGACTTCATAAAAAATAGTGCTATTGGCGCAACCGCAGCTACTGCTGGCTTAACTTTGCCAGGCATCAGTGTCGCAAATTATGAACAAAGTATTGATGGAATCAAATGGGACAAGATACCTTGTCGATTTTGTGGAACAGGTTGTTCAGTTTTAGCTGGCACAAAAGACGGCAAGTTAGTTGCCACACAAGGCGATCCGGACGCTCCTGTAAACAAAGGTCTTAACTGTGTAAAGGGATACTTTCTATCCAAAATTATGTATGGTAAGGATCGTCTCACTCAACCACTGCTTAGAAAGAAAAACGGTAAATATGATAAGAATGGTGAATTCACACCAGTTTCTTGGGATGAAGCATTTGATGTTATGGAAGATAAGTGGAAACAAGCGCTTAAACTTTCAAAAGAAGAAAACAAGGGTAAGCCAGCAGAAAAATTAACCTCCCGCGTGGGCATGTTTGGCTCTGGTCAGTGGACAGTTTGGGAAGGTTATGCCGCTTCTAAATTATACAAAGCAGGCTTTAGATCAAACAATATTGACCCTAACGCACGCCACTGTATGGCATCTGCTGTTGGGGCGTTTATTCGTGCATTTGGTGCGGATGAGCCTATGGGTTGTTATGATGACTTCGAACATGGTGAAAACTTTGTTTTGTGGGGCTCAAACATGGCGGAGATGCACCCAATTCTTTGGTCTCGTATCTCAGATACACGCTTAACCAAGCCTGGAACGGAAGTGCATGTATTGTCAACCTTTGAGCATCGTTCATTTGAGTTAGCTGACAATGGCATGATTTTTGAGCCACAAACAGATACAGCAATTCTTAACTATATTGCAAAATACATTGTAGACAACAAGGCCTATGATAAAGAATTTATCACCAAGCATGTAAATCTTAAGAAGACCCCAACCGACATTGGTTATGGTTTGCGTGATTCACATCCATTACAGAAAAAAGCCAAAAATGCCAACAAAGGTAAACTCAGTAGCATCACTTGGGATGAGTATAAGAAATCACTAGAACCTTATACCTTAGAATACGTGTCTGAGCTATCAGGCGTTCCTAAAGAAAACTTAGAGCGTCTAGCTAAAGTCTACGCAGATCCAAACAAAAAAGTCGTTTCGTTGTGGACTATGGGTGTTAACCAACACACACGTGGTGTTTGGACCAATGGCTTGATTTACAACATTCACTTATTAACGGGTAAGATTTCCCAGCCAGGTAACGGACCATTCTCATTGACCGGCCAACCTTCAGCGTGCGGTACAGCACGTGAAGTTGGTACATTCGCACATCGCCTACCAGCTGATTTGGTAATCATGAAAAAACCACATCGTAAGTTCTCTGAAGATGTTTGGAAGATTCCAGAAGGAACAATTCCAGGTAAAAAAGGCTATCACGCAGTTGCACAGTCTAGAGCCTTGAAAGATGGTCAAATCAATGCATATTGGGTAATGTGTAATAACAATATGCAAGCTGGTCCAAATATTAATGATGAGATGCTTCCAGGGTGGAGAAATCCTAAAAACTTTGTGGTGGTTTCAGACCCTTATCCAACAGTTTCAGCTCAAGCGGCTGATCTTATCTTGCCAACAGCAATGTGGGCAGAAAAAGAAGGTGCATATGGTAATGCTGAAAGGCGTACTCAATTCTGGAGACAGCAAGTTGATGCACCAGGCGAAGCAAAATCAGACCTGTGGCAATTGGTTGAATTCTCAAAAAGATTCACCACTGATGATGCGTGGTCAGATGAGCTTTTAGCAGCCAATCCTAAGTATAAGGGTAAGACTCTATATGAAGTGTTATATAAAAATGGTCAGGTTGACAAATTTGATAAACAACAGGTTACAGACAGTAGAGGTGATAAATACAACAATAGCGAGATGGATGAGTTTGGTTTCTATATTCAAAAGGGCCTTTATGAAGAATATCGTCGCTTTGGTTTAGAAGGCCCGAAAAAAGGCCATGAGCTTGCAAACTTTGATGATTATCACAAAGCCAGAGGTCTGCGTTGGCCAGTCATTAATGGTAAAGAAACATTGTGGAGATACCGTGAAGGTTATGACCCATATGTTAAAAGAGGTCAAGGTGTTAGTTTCTATGGAAACCCTGATGGCAAGGCAAATATTATTACCGCACCATATGAGCCACCTGCAGAGAGCCCGAATGAAGAGTTTGATCTTTGGATGTCAACAGGCCGTGTGCTTGAACATTGGCATGCAGGTTCTATGACTAGGAGAGTACCTGAGTTATACAGATCTGTTCCTGATGCAGTGATTTATATGAATCCTGAAGATGCAAAAAAACGTGGTTTGAGACGTGGCAAGAACGCCAAAATTTCATCATCACGTGGTGAGATTGTTGCAATGGTTGAAACCAAGGGCAGAAATAAAATGCCAAAAGGTTTAGTCTTTGTGCCTTTCTTTGATGCTTCCCGATTGGTTAATAAGTTGGTTCTAGATGCAACAGATCCACTATCTAAAGAAACTGATTATAAAAAGACGCCGGTTAAAGTTGCCAAAGTATAAGAGGAGAAAAAGATGAAAAATAAAATACTAGCTATAACAATCGCTTCAGTTTTTACTCTAGGAACTCATGCAACTTTTTATGGTGCTGATCACAATTGGAATAATACAACTGCTAATACAAAAGATGCAGCGTCAAATGTAGAAAGCGCAGCGCCGATAAAGGTTGCTTCCCTGCGTGGTACACATGCACTAGAGAGCTTGTCAATTGCGCCGGCTAAGCTTAAGTGGATCAAAAAAGGCGTGGAGTTCGAACGTAGTTTTGATGATCAACCACCAGTTGTTCCGCATAAGACGGAATCAATGCCAGTAAACCTGAAACAGAATAAATGTTTAAGTTGTCATTCTGATGCAAACTACAAAGAAGAAGAGTCACCAAAAATGAGTAGCTCGCACTTCTTTACGCGAGAAGATAAGCGCCTTAGTGAAATGTCACCCAGACGCTATTTTTGTTTGCAGTGTCATGTGCCACAGGCTGATAAAGAAAGTTTAATCGGATCAACTTTTGTTAATCTAGACGAGTAGATTAAACAAGGTGGGCGTTATGACCAGAGCCCAGCTACTAAGAGGTGGTTGGGGCTCTAACAGACAAAAAGTTATTAGACCTCCATGGACTAAGGCTGAAGAACTATTTGTTGAAATGTGTAACCGATGTGGTGCTTGTATTGATGCATGCCCACAGCAGATTTTAAAACCAGGATCTGGAAAGTTTCCGGTAGTTGATTTCACTGATGTGGGTTGTGATTTTTGTCAAAAATGTATAGATGCTTGTAAATATGATGCATTTATTCATACGTTAGAAAAACCCTGGGGGAATAAAGTCAATATAAGAGACAATTGTTTGTCAAAAATTGGCGTTATATGTCAATCGTGTTCTGAAGTGTGTGAACACGATGTGATTGAATTTAAGCTTGAGATGGGAGGAGTTCCATCAATTGGATTAAATTTGAAAAATTGTAATGGCTGTGGAGAGTGTGTTTCCATTTGTCCAAAAGATGCAATTAAAGTTGAGTAATTTTTAAATTTATATCATAAGAGGAAAACATAATGAATAGAAGGTTTGCAATAAAAACAATACTGGGAAGCGTCTTTACCCTCACAAGTATATCGTCTATGAATGTTTTGGCGAATATCATGGGCAAATTAAAAGCCGTAGATGCTATTAACGACATCACCGGCGGCACTCACAGTGCGTCAAACAAGCTGATAGTCAATCTTCCAAAGTTGGCTGAAAATGGCGCACAGGTTCCAGTATCAGTTGATGCTACAAGATTAAATGGAGTTAAGTCCATATATCTGATTGTTCACGAAAACCAGAAACCTGTTGCCATGCAGGTTGATTTTGAATCCGCTGATGCGCTTGCATACGCAGGCTTTAGAGTGAAGATGGGCGCACCAACAAAAGTAACAGCAATTGCCAAGACTGAAAGTGGCTTTGTCAGTGCAACAGGTCATACAAAAGTCACTAAAGGTGGCTGCTAAAAAATCAATAGGAGAATTATTATGGCAAAGAAAATTAAAGCAAGAGCAAAAATGAAAAATGGCCTAATTGAGGTTAAATATAAAGTCAAACACCCAATGGAAACTGGTCGAAGAAAAGATAAAAATGGCAATTTAGTTCCTGAAGATTATATTAATCACATCAAAATAGATAAAAATGGTGTACATATACTCACATTAACGCCAAATTCAACTGTTTCTTCAGATCCGTATTTGGCATTTAAAATGAAGGGCGCTAAGGGCGATACCATTACACTATCATGGAAAAGCAATACCGGCGAGTCAAATACTGCATCCACCAAAGTTAAATAATTCTTTAGCCGATGTTAGCGGATTTAAGACAGATAATCCGCTGCCAACCAATGGAAAATAAAGCCATCAGAATATTCATGTTATTTGCAGGGATAGTTGTAACTTATGGCATGGGTTCTTTTATGTTCAACATGGGCAAGGATATGAATGATATGACAAAATCTGTTGAGCAGATGACCAATGATGTCCACTCTATGGCACTTAACATGAACGGTATGGCAGAAAACATGGTGCAAATGGCAAGCTCAATGGTCAATGGTCAAAAAAGAATGGGCGACGACCTTTCAGATGTGGCGGATGACATGAATGTGATGACAAAATCAATCACCACGATGGGGGGTAGTATGAACAATATGTCTGGTGAAATCTCTCAAATGAATAGTAATATTCAAGGCATGAGTAGTTCTATCTCACAGATGAGTAATGACATGTCAGTAATGAACAATTTTATGTTTAATATGCGTCGTGATATCAATAAATTTACTGAGCCTGAGAAAATATTCATGCCCTGGCTTAGATAGGCATATGAATGGTTTCTATAGAGTTATAGCTGTTAGGTTCTACAAAAGCAATATCAGGTGCCGCACTGATAATTGCTAATCTTATAATTGCGGTAATCAACCTATCCAATGGAGGAAAATTATGAAAAAACTAATGTTTTTAATGTTGGCTTTCTTGTTTTCAGTATCTTATGTAAATGCTGGTGACAAAATAGGCATACCAGCAAAAGGAGGGCATCCTGAATACTTATTTCTAGAAAAAGTATCAGAAAATGAAGCTCAATCAACTGCTGATATGATTTCAAAAGCAATCGGAAAAGGGCGATTGGTAATTTTTGCTCAAATGAAGAAATTAACCGATCCAAAATTAGGAGACAAAGGATTCACTGGTGATGTTTTTGCTGAACAGTGGCAGCATTCACTAGAAGCTGAATTTATGTCAGCATCTCCTACTCAAAAACGCATTATTGAAAAATTAGTCTGGGCTGGCAAACAGGCTATGGACAACAACCAAGATAGATTAAATGTCAAAGGAGTTAAATGGAAACATTTTCTTCCAGCAAAATGGGCAAGAGAAGCCGGTCTTATATTTAATTCAAGAACTGGAATTGTTACAAAACAACCTGCTATAAATTATCGCCATCCTAGCAATGCTCCTGATGTAAAAGAAATCGAGGTATTAACCAAATTTGTAAAAGCAGGGACTAGTGCAAAACCAGAAGGAGAATTTGCAATGATGGGAAAACAGAAAGTTTATCGCTATTTTGATCCAATCAATTTAATACCACCATGTTTAGGTTGTCACGGTAAACCCAAAGGGGAGCTTGATATGTTGGGTTTTCAAAAAGATGGTCTTGATGCTGGTGATGTTATAGGGTTAATTAGTGTTTCAGTTGCAGTAGATAAGTAATTATTAGCCTAACAATCGCATTCACCGGACAGCAAAAAGTGCCACTTCTTGTTCCTCGTCGCTCTGCTTTTTGCTACCGGTGATGCGTGGCGTTAGGCCTTAAAGTACAAAGTGATACAATAATTAATAACCACCAATAGGAGACAATATGAGAAAAATAGTCCTTACCATAATTTTTTATAGCTTGGCACTTACTGCCAATGCTGAAATGACGCAATATAAAGAAGATGCCAAGATGATTACTGGTGCTTTTTTTAAAGAGCTAAAAGGTACATTGGGTAAAGCGATGAAGTCTGGAGGACCGGTCACAGCAATGAGTGCATGCAACATAGCAGCTCCAGTTATTACAGCGAAACACTCTGAAGAATCCAAGTGGCATGTTGCTCGTACAAGCCTAAAGTTGCGCAATCCTAACAATGCTCCAGACGCATGGGAGAGCACTGTACTAAAGAAATTTGAAGAACGTCGAGCTAGTGGCGAGTCGCCAACCACTTTAGCCTACGCTGAAATAGTTGAGGAACATGGGAGTAAATATTTTCGTTTTATGAAAGGGATCGTGATGCCACCATTAGAAAAAATGCCTTGCCTAAAGTGTCACGGCGAGAATATCGACCCTAAAATCACCGCTAAAATTGATGAGCTTTATCCTACAGATAAGGCGCGTGGATACAAAGTTGGCCAGGTACGCGGTGCTTTTACCCTTAAAAAGAAGTTGTAAGACGTATGCACTTAAACTGGCCAACGACTATGGGACAGGTCTAGCATTGTTGCATTGCTTAATTTGGTAATGGATTAATAAATTGTTGCTTTGCAACGCTTTAACTTTTGGTTGGCTTGTCGCAAGGGTTAATATCATGATTAATTCAAGTTATTAGCCTAACAAAAAAATCCAGGTGACCAAAAAACGCTGACGCATTTTTAGTCACCTGATTTGGGTCGTTACCAAGATGCGTTTTCTACCAGTGTTTCGATTAAATGATTGGCTTTGTCGATAACAGCTTTAGAGTCCTTATCCATGGGTACAAATTTATAATAGACCAAGTGAGTCTGATGAGGTGAATCAGCCAAAGAAAAAATAGCGATTTTAAACGGACAAATTGCAATATTAAGCGGGTTGGCAAGTATTAATTCATGCGAAATATCGGCCGAGCAAAATTCAATAATTTCTGCTTTTTCATAAACTCTTTTAGGTTTGGGGCGTTTATTTGTTTGCCCCAAGTTTGGCATAGTGAGCATTTTGTTAAGTCCGCTTTGCATCCTGGAATACATACCTGACATACTAAACACCTCACTTTGGGTGCGATCCAACATGGCACTTGCCTGGAAAATTTTAGAGATTTTTATTGATTTTTGTTCGATTGCATCAACCAAGTTGTCACGAACATTTTCATACTTATCATTAACAATTGTATTGATCAGCGTATTCGCATGAATATTGGTAAGAAAACCAAAAAATAGAAAAAAAGTTGTTAATTTGAGCATGAATAAAAAACCATAGATGACACCTGTTTGATAGTGGCTCTATCCACCTTTTTGACAACCTAATCAGAGTTATATAAACAGCTGGGTAGAGTAGTTTCAATTATATTTAAATTTTTTTTTGTGGAAATAACCTATGTTGTTTTTTATTTAAAAATCATTGTATAGAATTCTTGAATATTAATAACTTACAAGAAAGATTGTGCTTGTTTTTTATTATTACGCGAGGAGACTCTACCTTTATTACAAGGTGGAAGTTAATTTTAAACAAACAACATGGAGTTTATGATGAGATATACGATTGTTAAATCTGCATTACTATCTGTTGGACTGCTAATGGGGTTAGCGTCTCAAGCTGTGCCATCAGGTGCTATGCTTGGTAATACATGTGCCGGTTGCCACGGTACTAATGGCGCTAGTGTCGCTGATGCTATACCTTCTATCGCTGGTTTATCCGAAACTTATATGATTGAAACAATGAACGCATATAAGTCTGGTGATAGAGGATCTACGATTATGGGAAGAATAGCAAAAGGATATTCTGAAGAAGAAATCGAAGAAATGGCAGGTTTTTTTGCAGATCAACCAGCGTTTAAAAACACAAATCAAAAGTTTAATGCAGCGAATGTAGAAAGAGGAAAAGCATTGCACGATAAATATTGTGATAAATGCCATACTGAAGGTGGTGCTCTAGCAGATGACGATGCAGGTCAACTATCTGGTAGCGCTAGGATGTACTTAGAGTGGACATTAGCTGACTTACACGATGGTTCGCGTGATATGGAAAAGAAAATGGCTAAGAAGATGAAAAGAATGCTCAAGCGTGATGCTGATGCATTTGAAAAAATCACCGATTATTACGTAAGCGGTGAATAAAGGGGAAGACTGATGAAAAAACAAGATAGAAGAAGTTTCTTAAAAACAGTAGGTCTTGGTGCTACTGTAGCTACGGCTGCATCTTATACACCATTTGCAATTGGCGGCGCTAGTAAAAAAGTTGTCGTTGTTGGCGGGGGTATGGGTGGTGCAGTAACTGCCAAATATATTCGTATGATGGACAAATCGATCGATGTTACATTGATTGAAGCGAATGAAAATTATTTCACATGTTTCGGCTCTAATGAAGTATTAAGTGGCGGGCGCAAATTAGACGATCTTAAGTTTGGTTATCATGGACTTAAGAACCATGGCGTTAATGTGGTAATTGACAAAGCGGTAGACATTGATGCAAATGCAAAAAAAGTTAAAACCGCAGGTGGAAAAACATTTAATTATGATCGTTTAGTTATCTCTCCCGGCGTTTCATTTAGATATGACAAGATTGATGGTTACAACGATAAGGTAGCCAACACAAAGATTACACACGCTTGGAAAGCCGGCCCTCAAACGGCGCTATTACGCGATCAAATTAAGTCCATGCGTAAAGGTGGTACGGTTATTATTTCTGCTCCACCTAATCCGTTTCGTTGTCCTCCAGGGCCATATGAACGCGCAGCGCAGATTGCACACTATTTGAAAAATCACAACCCTACAGGCAAGGTGTTGGTTTTAGATGATAAAGAAAAATTTTCTAAATTTGGATTATTCACATCTGGTTGGGCTAGACACTATGGTTATGGTACAGACAACTCACTGATCGAGTGGGTTAAAGGTTCAGCTGGTGGTAAGATTGAATCAGTTGATGTTGATGGCATGACCCTTTCTGGTGAAGTAGATGATTATAAAGGCGATGTAATCAATATCATTCCAGCACAAAAGGCTGGCGAGATTGCGCATATTGCAGGTCTTACTGATAAAACTGGTTGGTGTCCAATTAAGGGCGATACTTTTGAGTCCACTATCCATAAAAATATTCATGTTGTGGGTGACTCTGCAATCCAAGCACCTTTACCTAAATCTGGCTATGCGGCAAATTCAGAAGGTAAGGTATGTGCGGCTGCAGTGGTGGCACTACTTAATGGTGAAAAGGCACCAGAGCCTTCCTATGTCAATACTTGTTACAGTGTTATCGCTCCGGGCGATGGTATTTCAGTTGCTATGGTTTATAACTTTAAAAATGGAAAAATCAATAAAGTTAAAGGCTCTGGCGGATTAACACCTAGCAAATTTGATTCAAAGCTTAGACCAAGAGAACAAGAAAACGGCTATTCTTGGTATGACAATATTGTTCATGATACTTTTGGATAATTAGTCCTATAAAACTTAAAAAAAGTTTTAAGCCCAGATTTGATCTGGGCTTTTTTTATTTGATTAAAATCACATAAAACTAGAAAATATCAAAAAACAGTCTAAATAGATATATATTCATAACTTCACTGTTGGAGAAGTTATGATTTGTGCCTGCGAGCCAAACAATAAAATAGCTGATAATTGCATCGATTGCGCGTCAGGAAAATTAGGGATATTTACCGAGTTAACTGCTGATGAGATATCCAATTTGGAGGCTTTTATAGATAAAAAGAGTTTTTATAGTGCAGGAGAGATTTTAATACAAGAAAAAGATTCAGTTAATTTTTCAATCTGTGTGAATTCGGGTTATTTAATTATAGGATCTTATCTATCAAACGGCACTCGTCAAATATATCAACTTATCACACCAGGAGAGACGATTGCATTTTCTCATAAGAGTCAAAATAGCAATTATTTTGTCCGTGCAATTACTGATGTGAATGCTTGTATTATTAGCAATAAGACCATCAATACGCTGATTACAAATGTTCCCAAAATCGCCAAGAGAGTGGTTGAAATTTTTAATAAAAATACCCATGCATACCAGCAATTACTGTTAAGCTCGTCAAGAAAAGACGCTACCCAAGGGTTGGCATATTTGATTTTGCATATAAAAAGTAAAATTTCTAATGTTTCAAAACTGCCTTCAGAAAAAAACAGAGATAAAAATTTTTTCCCATTAAATCAAGAGGATATGGCTGATATTATTGGGTTGACCAAGGTTCATGTATCACGAGTGATGTCACAATTTAAAAAAGACAGAATTATTGATTACTCGCATCGAAGAGTTGAAGTCATAGATACAGAGAAGTTAAAGGACATTGCATCTTATCCATAGTTGATGAAATTTGTTAATTTTTTTTAGCTTGTATCAGGTAGAAAAAAGCTTTGATTATAGGATTATCTTATTTTTTTTGGCCCAGAGCCAGAATAATTATTAAATACATATCTGTATAATATAAATTCTGAGTGTTGGCACAACAGTCGGGATTAGATAAAGATGCTTATTTTAATCCTTTATTGTGGGGATTTAGGTAGTCTTTTTTTTGTTTTTAAGGGGGAGGTAAAGTAAGGGATATAGAAAATGAAACAATTGGTAATTCGGTTTATTTGGGCGTTTTTTTGGTTATTTTTTGGTGTGATGATAGCTTATAGTAATCAAGTGACAGATCCAATTGAAATGAGTGCAATTGCACTAATTAGCCTATTAACAGCTGACAGTATCAGGCTATTGATTAAAAAAATCGCAGCTCACGCACTGACTTAAACCTAAAGTGTGAAAATGCACTATTTGACGATAGGCAAATTAACTTTGGTTTGATAATGATGCCATTCAAAGCGATCAGGGTAATTTCGGCGGTAATATTCAAAATTTTCTAAATTTTTAATTGCCAATGTGTCTTGCTTAAAATCGTAAATTTCGTTTAAAGTATCTTTTAGATTATCACTTTTTGTGCTTAACACCCCTGGGTTGATTAAGTTAGCCACTTTTTCATCAAGTTTCACCTCTAAAAAATCAGACAAAGCCTCGTAAACCATAAAGCTACCCATAAATTTGGCATCGATTGAATGCCCTGCGATGTGTGGTGTTGCCCAATAAGCGTTTTTTTGTAGGTTTTGGTTAATATTGGGCTCGTTTTCCCAACAATCAATGATATTTTCTAACGTTTGAGTTTTTTCCCAAATTTTTTCATTAATCACACCACCTCTGGCGGCATTGAACAAGATAGTGTGCTTGCCAATATTGTGAAAATTATCTTTATTTAATAATCGATAAGATGGATGCTTTCCTTCAAAGGTTAACGGTGTATGAAAGGTAACGATATCAGCACTGAGTGCTGTGTCTAAATCAACAAAATGATCTAATTGTTCTGTTTCTTGTCTTGGTGGGTCATTGAGCAGGGTTTTAATACCCATGAGTTGCGCTTTAGCTGCCAGTCTAGAGCCAACATTACCCACACCGATAATACCCAAGGTTTTATCGGTGATGTTGAATTGATGTTTATCTGCCAGATTGACAATAGCATTAATAACAAATTCAGCCACAGCCATGGCATTACAACCTTGAGCGGAGAAAAAATGAATATTGTTATCCTTAAGATAGTCCTGATCAACATGATCAAGGCCCGCGACTGTGGAACCAACAAAGCGAACTTTGGAGCCTTCAAGCAACGCTTTATTCACTTTGGTGCGCGAGCGTACAATCAAGATATCGGCATCTTTAACCGAGTCCTGATCAATTTCTTTACCGGGCAGTGTTTTAACCTCACCAAAAGAGGAAAAAATCTCATCATAGGCATAACAAGCATCATCAATTACTAATTTCATCACCACTGAATCTCCTTTTGATGGGTTTGAGTTAAAAACTGGTTGGCTTTGGAAAAATGCTTACAGCCAAAAAAGCCTTTGTGTGCAGAAAAAGGCGAAGGGTGCGTGGCACGCAAAACCAGATGTTTTTGTTGGTCGATAAACTCGGCCTTTTTTTGCGCATAGGCACCCCAGAGCATGAAGACCAAATTTTTTTTATTTTCATTAAGAAGGTCAATCACCGTATCGGTGAACCTCTCCCAACCTCTGCCAGCATGGGCACCTGGGGTATTTTTTTCAACTGTGAGCACACTATTGAGTAATAAAACCCCTTGCTTAGCCCAACGAGAGAGGTCTCCGCTAGCGTTGATAGGGATACCCAGATCCAGTTCTAATTCTTTGTAGATATTTTGTAAAGAGGGCGGGAGTTTCATTCCATCGGGCACCGAAAAGCTAAGACCCTGTGCCTGCCCTTCGTTATGGTAAGGGTCTTGTCCTAGGATAATCACTTTAACATCGGAAAAATGTGTCAGTTCAAAGGCGCGAAACCATTTTGTTTTGGGAGGGTAGATTGGAATATTTTGTTTACCCCTTTGGTTTAAAAAGCCAATCAACTCTTTGAAATAATCTTGTTTGGATATGCCATTGAGATAATCGGACCAATCTCCAATATTTGTGCTCACAGCCCAGCCCACCAGAGACGAAAACGAAGACCCATCTCAGTGGTATAACCGACTTCAATGAATTGAATTTCTCCTTTGGGGTTAACAATGAAACTCGTGGGCGTGCCTTTAACACCAAAAAGTTTGGTTAAAGACCCAGAATAGTCGTTAATAATATTATCGGTTTTGAGATTGTACTCAAGTGCATAAGCTTCAATCGCTTCATCATCACCAGATTGAATGGCAATATTAAGAACTCGATAGTCTTCACCAATGGTTTGAATATTATCATTTTCTAGCTCACAGACTGGACACCAAGTGGCCCAAAAGTGAATCAGCACAGGTTGTGAATCAACGGGTTTTGAATTGATAATCTCACCGGTGAGTGTTTTTGAAGTAAAACTTGGCACCATGCCTTGAGTAATGTCTTGTTGTTGCCACATACGCATGGCAAAGATGGCTAAAATTACCATCATAATTTGCATGATGGTTTTACGAGAAGGTCTAGAGAATTCCATGGCAAATATTATAGTAGCTAAACTTATTCAAAAACCACAGATGAGCGATTGGATTGAACGTTGGAAAAAAGGCGAAACGGGCTGGCATCAAGCATCGGTAAATAACAAGCTCGTCGATTTTATAGATTGCTTGGAACAGGATTCAAACCCTTGTGTTTTTGTGCCACTTTGTGGCAAATCTTTTGATATGCTTTATTTATTAGAGCAAGGATTTCATGTTGTCGGTGTAGAGCTTAGTAAGTTGGCAGTTGAGGCATTTTTTGTTGAGAATGATCTCAACTATTCTGTTGTTAAAGAGGGCAATTTTCAGCGCTACTGTGCACATAAGATTGATATCTACTGTGGTGATTTTTTCGACCTTGAGGCCAAGCATCTAAAAGCTGTTAACAGTGTATATGACCGAGCATCCTTGATTGCACTGCCTGTTGATTTAAGAGCAAAATATGTCAAACATTTATACTCTATAATAACTAGCGATTGTAAAATTTTACTTCTGACCTTGAACTACCCGCAAGCGCAGATGAGTGGTCCGCCATACGCACTAGATCAGACAGAAGTGAGAGCATTATTTACAAAAAGGTTCGACTGTGAGCAACTACAATGTTTTAATGACATACACAACGAACCAAAATTTCAACGTGCTGGCGTTGATTATGTTGAAAAAGTAACATATTGTTTGCGAAAAAAATAGACTAATATTTATGTCTATACAATTGGGAGAGTAAAAATGGCAAAAACAGCAGGGACAGTCGCACAGTTCGGCTCAAAGGGTTATGGATTTATAACTGGAGATGATGGAAACAAATATTTTGTGCATCAGAAAAATATTTATAACAAATCACGACTAAAAACCAACGCACGTGTGGTTTTTAATACTGAACAATCAGAAAAAGGTTGGGTGGCAACTTCTGTTAGACTTGAAGGGTCTAAAAAAGAAGCTAAACCCTTAACTGATGCTACTATTAAAGCAATGTTTTTGTTTTTGCTTATTACACAACTTATAATTGCATATTATGTATTTTTAGCGCCAACGAATCAATGAGGTTATTACTTCTTCTTCCAGTTGTTTTGTTGACTGGGTGTTTTTCTACTCCGGCAGTGCAGGTGAGTAATATTTGCCACTTAATGGATGAGGAAGTGAGCTGGTATCAGGCTGTGCGTGCCAGTGAGAAAAAATACAATGCCCCAGCTCATGTACAATTGGCAATCATCTATCAAGAATCGCGTTTCCAGTCGGATGCCAAACCGCCAAGAGAAAAACTCTTTGGCGCGATTCCATGGTTAAGACCAACCTCAGCGTATGGTTTTGCCCAAGCGGTAGACAACACTTGGTCTTGGTATCAACAAGACACTGGAAATTGGAATGCCGAACGTGACGACTTTGAAGATGCGGCCGATTTCGTCGGCTGGTATATCAACAAATCCAAACAACAATCAGGGATTGCCAAAACCGATGCTTATAATCAATATTTGGCTTATCATGAAGGGCATGGTGGTTTTAATCGTAAATCTTATCAATCTAAGCCATGGCTAAAAAAGGCAGCACGCAGCGTTGAAAAAAATGCCAAGCGCTACAAACAGCAATTAAAAAATTGCCGCTCTGAACTGGATAGTAATCGTATCTGGCGCTTTTTTTAACAATACTGTTTAATATTATGTGGATTAAGGTCTTGGATTCTCTCCCAAAAGAAGGCACAATGGTCGAGGTTAGTATCGGTGATAAGGAGTTGTTTGTGGCTTTGAATAATGCACAGCTATATTGTGCTGAGAATCGTTGTCCACATGAGGATATTAAATTGACCCTGGGCTGTTTAAAAGACAACCATGTTAAGTGCTCACTTCATGGCTATAGTTTTGATTTGACTTCAGGCAAGAGTTCACACACGGATGTAGATAATATGCAAGTCTACCCAGTCAAACAACAAGATAATCAAGTTTTTATTGAGATTAAATCATGAGTTCACAAACCTTAATGCATTCTATCATCCAGCGCATCGCAACTGGCCCTGAGCTGAGTAAAAATATTGATTTTGAAGAAGCCAGAGATGGCATGCAAGCCATCTTAAGAGGTGAGATTGATGATGTTCAATCGGCTATTTTTTTGATTGCGCTTAGAATGAAACGTGAAACTATGGAGGAAAACCAAGGAATTCTAGCGGCCATCCAAGCTGAATCTGATAAGCAACAAGTCAATGTTGATAATTTAATTGATTTGGGTGATCCGTATAGTGGATACAATCGTTCCTTACCCATTTCATCATTTCTACCACCACTGTTAGCTGAGTTAGGTTTGCCAACCGTTATTCATGGCTTAGACAGTGTGTCTCCCAAATTTGGGCTCACACACCGGCATATCAATCAAGCATTAGGACTGAGTGTTGATCATTCAACGCTTGATGCCAAAAAACGCTTGGAGGATGTGTCTATTGGTTGGAGCTATGTGGATCAAAAAAGTTATTGCTCAGGACTACACAACTTAGTATCACTGAGAAATCGTATCGTTAAACGTACTGTGATTAATACTGTTGAAACTTTGATTGGACCACTGCGTGGTAGAACCACACATTCTGTTTTGGGCTATGTACATAAGCCTTATCCACCGATATATGCCGATCTAGTTAAGGCCTCTGGCATGGATAACGCATTACTTATTCGGGGTGTTGAAGGTGGTGTGGTACCATCGCTTAGACAAAAAGGATTGATGATTTCCTATCAAGGCAGTGAAGAACAAAATCGCGTCGATATTGAACCCACATCTATTGGCATTGAACGTGACTTGCGCGCAATTTCTTTCCCCGCTGATTTGGATGTGCATAACAACATTACTGATTTGGCCAAGCACACAGTAGATCT
The DNA here is from genome assembly GCA_964647705.1 of uncultured Piscirickettsiaceae bacterium. Classification (GTDB taxonomy): domain Bacteria; phylum Pseudomonadota; class Gammaproteobacteria; order PS1; family Pseudothioglobaceae; genus CAZYIW01. The sequence continues at coordinate 83,148 of CAZYIW010000001.1, read as the reverse complement.
CGGTAGAGCAGCATTGTCAGGGGAGCAGGGCATGTTCTATGATGGTCTAGTATTATCGGCCTCATTGGTGCTTTGGCATAGCAAAAAAGTTGCCGATTTAGCCCAAGCAGCAGAGCTTGTGCGTAGAGCATTGGATTCAGGCAAAGCCTCATCGCGTCTAATTTAGCCTATTTTCAAAAAAGTATGGTATTCTAAACCTCGAGGACTCGCTTGGGGGCTATATGAAAGCATCGGATTTATTTGTAAAAGCGTTAGAAAACGAAGGCGTTAAATATATATTCGGCATACCAGGTGAGGAAAATCTGGATTTTTTAGATTCTCTGCGCAAATCATCGATTAAATTCATTCTCACTCGACACGAACAGTCGGCCGCTTTTATGGCAGCCACTTATGGTCGTTTGACGGGTAAAGCAGGTGTTTGTCTTTCAACACTCGGACCAGGCGCCACTAATCTGGTAACCGCCATTGCCTATGCACAACTTGGTGCAATGCCGATGGTGATTATTACCGGACAAAAACCCATCAAGGCAGGTTTACAAGGTAAATTTCAGATGCTCGATATTGTCAGGATGATGGAACCGCTGGTCAAAGACTCAGATCAGATTGTCTATGGCAGACAAATTCCATCCTTAGTACGTGGTGCTTTCCGTATTGCTGAAGAGGAAAGACCTGGCGCCGTGCATCTAGAATTACCCGAGGACATTGCCAAAGAGGAAGTAGAAGATGAACGCCTATATCCAAGGCAAAGAATACACCGTGTTTTTGCTACTGATCGTGCTATCCAAAAAGCCGTCGAGGTAATCGAAGCAGCCAAAAGACCCTTATTGCTAGTAGGTGCCGGCGCTAATCGTAAACGTATTCGTCAGCCATTGTCCGATTTTGTGAATAAAACTGGCATTATGTTTTTCAATACGCAAATGGGTAAGGGTGTACTCAGTGGCGATGACTCGCATTTTTTAGGCACAGCAGCTTTTTCTTCTAAAGATTATGTGCATGAAGCCATTAAAAAAGCCGATCTTATCATTAATGTGGGGCATGATATTATTGAGAAGCCTCCATTTATTATGAAAGGCGATGAACAAAAGGTTATCCACATTAATTTTCATTCGGCGCAAATCAAAGACATTTACTATCCACAAGTAGAAGTTGTGGGGAATATTGGCGATTCTATTACAAGGCTAACCAAAGCTCTTGACAGTTGTTTTGCTTGCAATAGAGAATGGGTTATGGATGTTCATGAGAAGATTCGTCACGCCATTCACGACCTAGATCATGACGATTCCTTTCCAATGCTACCTCAACGTGTGGTGGCTGATGTTAGGCGTGTGCTTAATGATGATGGCATTGTCTCACTAGATAATGGCATGTTTAAACTTTGGTTTGCTAGACATTATCACACACACCAGCCTAATACATTATTGTTGGATAATGCCCTAGCTACTATGGGTGCAGGACTGCCAGGTGGTATTGCTTGTTGTTTGACATATCCGAAACGACAAGTTTTGGTGGTTTCAGGTGATGGTGGATTTATGATGAATTCTCAAGAATTAGAAACAGCCATTCGCCTCAAGCTCAACTTGGTGGTTTTAATCTTTATTGACAATGGTTACGGAATGATTAAGTGGAAGCAAGTAGGTATGGATTTGCCTGATTTTGGCCTTGACTTTAAAAACCCAGACTTTGTTCAATATGCTCACAGCTATGGCGCAACTGGACACCGAATTGAAAAAAGCAAAGATTTGGTGCCAATTATGGTTAAAGCCTTTGATCAAGGTGGTGTCCATGTAATTGAAGTGCCAATCGATTATTCACAAAACACCAAAACATTGTTAGACGATTTAAAACAATTTGAAAATTAATCTTTAATCTTCGAATTGATGCCTATAGAGTTGTGCGTATTCGCCATTTTGTTCTATGAGTTTTTTATGAGAACCTTGTTCGATAATCTCACCATGACGCAGAACCACAATTCGATCGGCATTTTGAACAGTGCTTAATCGATGGGCAATAATGATAGTAGTGCGGTCTTTTTGCATCTCATCAATAGCTGCTTGAACCTGCTTTTCAGTGGCTGAATCCAGTGCTGATGTGGCCTCATCCAAAATTAAAATCGGACTGTCTTTGGCGATGGCACGCGCAATAGCAAGGCGCTGTCTTTGACCGCCTGAGAGTTTGGTGCCATCTTCGCCAATTTCTGTGCCAAACCCCTGTTCTAATCCTTGGATAAACTCATAAGCATTGGATATTTTGGCAGCTTTTTCTACTGACTCAGTAGTCATTGAATCTGTTTGCCCCAATGCAATATTGCCACGCACAGTGTCATTAAACAGGCGTACGTTTTGATCTACAAAGGCAATTTGACTGCGCAGTGCAGTAATATCAAATTCGCCAATATCAATTCCATCTATAGTAATTTGGCCTTGAGAGGGATTATAGAAACGAGCCAATAATTGAATAATTGTGGTTTTACCACTGCCGGTGCTGCCCACCAATGCAACAGTCTCTCCTGGTTGTATATTCAGATTAATGTCCTTTAAAACTGATTTATTGTTTTCATAAGAAAAAGACACATCATGAAATCCAACTGCACCAGTGACTCTGTCTATGGATTTTTTACCTAAATTTTGTTCTTCAACTTCATCAATCAAACCAAATACGCTTTGTCCTGCAGCCATCGCAGTTTGTAGAGGTTTATTGATATTTACTAGACTTTTAGCGGGTTTAACAAGCATCCCCATTGCAGTAAAAAAAGATAAAAATTCACCTGCTGTCATCTTTAATAAAGTGGCAGAAAAGTAAACCACACTGGCCAAACACAGCCCAATTAAAATATTGACAAAAGCGGTATTAAAACCACCAGTCATATCCACTTTAAACCGCTGTTGGCGGATGTGCTTAATAAGCCGTTGAAATTTAGAAGTTTCTTGTGCTTGGGCATGATAAATTTTTACCAAAGAAGCGCCAGAGATATTCTCATCCAAAAGGTGTGTCATCATGCCCATGGATTGTTGTACCTTCCTACTGGAGTTACGCATACGATGTGAGGAAAGCTTAACCGCTAGATAAATCAATGGCAATAAAATCACCAACGTAAGACTCAATTGCCAATTTTTATAGAATAAATAACCCACCAAAATAATCACAGTCATTGAGGATTTAATAAAATCAAGCCAAATGGTGGAAGCCGCAGCAGCAATTTGCTCAACATCAAAGGTCAGCTTAGACAACACCTTGCCCGTTAGGTGTTGATCAAAATATGATTTTGGTAACTTGAGAAGCTTATCAAACATATCCACCCGCACATCCATAATCACTTTATTAGACACCCAAGAACTTGCAGCAGTTGAAGTCAGTGCAAAGATTGAACTTAAACTAATCACAGCCAGAAGCACTATGGCATAGAGTAGTGCAGTTTGCTCAGATCTATCATCGGTGAATAAATCATCCACAATACGACCGGTAATCTCAGGAATAGCACTTTCTAGCGCCGTAGCAAACACCATCATCAGCGATGTAAACAACAGCTTTCCAATATGAGGTCTTAGATAAACAAAAATACGAGAGGTGAACTGTTTGTATTGCATTAGCAATCAGGGGGATTGTTTTTTGCCAACATTCTACACGATTTAATGTATCATAAGCATTTCAACTTTATTAGTTGTAGATGACTAAATACATCTTTATTACTGGTGGTGTTGTTTCTTCCTTAGGTAAAGGAATCGCCAGTGCCTCTCTCGCCTCTTTACTCGAATCTCGTGGATTAAAAGTCACCCTGCTGAAGCTGGATCCTTATATTAATGTTGATCCAGGAACCATGAGTCCATTCCAACATGGTGAAGTGTTTGTCACCAATGATGGTGCAGAAACCGATCTAGATTTAGGACATTATGAGCGTTTTGTGCGTGTACAGTTGGGTAAGAAGAATAACTTTACCGCAGGACGGGTATATGAAAATGTGATTGAGCGTGAACGTCGTGGCGACTATTTGGGCGCTACTGTGCAAATTATCCCGCATATTACCAATGAGATTAAAGACCTAACCAAGGCAGGCGCTGAAGGTGCCGATGTGGCTCTGGTTGAGATAGGTGGTACGGCGGGTGATATCGAATCCTTGCCATTTATGGAAGCGATTCGACAAATGAGTCTAGAACTTGGTCACGAAAATACATTGTTTGTGCATCTAACTTTACTGCCTTATATTGCTGTGGCAGGCGAATTAAAAACCAAACCTACACAACACTCAGTAAAAGAATTAAGAGGTATTGGTATCCAGCCCGATATTCTGATTTGTCGTTCAGAATATGAATTGCCAGAAGCTGAACGCAAAAAAATTGCACTATTTACCAATGTTGAGGAGAATTCAGTTTTTACCTCATTGGATGTTGATACCATCTATAAAGTACCACAAGCCCTACATGAACAAGGCTTAGATAATGTGGTGGTTAGAAAACTTAATCTAGATTGTAAAGATGCTGATCTGGGCGAATGGGATCAAGTCATTCAGCAATTACAAAACCCACAAAGCAGTGTTGATATTGCCATGGTGGGTAAATATATGGATTTGACTGAATCTTATAAGTCTTTATCAGAGGCATTGATTCATGCTGGAGTGCATACACAAACCAAAGTTAATATTCATTATTTTGATTCCGAAGAGATTGAAAAAAGTGGTACAGGTTGCTTGTCTGAGATGAGTGCTATTCTGGTGCCAGGTGGGTTTGGTAATCGTGGCGTAGAAGGAAAGATTGCCACGGTGAAATTTGCGCGAGAGAATAATGTGCCATATTTAGGTATTTGTTTAGGGATGCAAGTAGCAGTGATTGAATATGCTCGTAATATGGCTAACATGACCGATGCCAACAGTACAGAATTTAACGAAAAAACGCCTTATCCTGTAGTAGCACTGATTACCGAATGGCAAGAAGAAGATGGCACCACGCAAACCAGAGACAGTGGATCGGATATGGGTGGTACCATGCGTTTGGGTGGTCAAGAGTGTATTCTAACTAAAGGCAGCAACGCAAAATCCATTTATCAAAAAGAGGTAATTGTTGAGCGTCATCGTCATCGTTATGAGGTTAACAACAAACTTATTGGACAGATTGAAAAGGCAGGGCTGACTATCTCAGGTCGCTCAGCTGACAAGACATTGGTTGAGATGGTAGAAATCAAAAACCACCCTTGGTTTGTGGCTTGTCAATTTCATCCCGAATTTACCTCAACACCAAGAGACGGACACCCACTGTTTGAGGGTTTTATCAACGCAGCCAAAAAGGCGCACAATTTAATACTCAGTGCTTAGTCAAATTAGTAGTTTTTGGCAAAGCGAGGATTTTTTAATACACCTAAGAGATTCTTTGGAAGCTTTTGGCTTTGAAAATTTACCACTGAAGGTTTGTTGTGAACATTCTGCTGTAATCGACTGGAATAGTGTTGATTTTGATATCACCTCAAAACAACAAACCAAAGATTATTATCGAGTGCTTATCGGTGTTTTTTTTCAAGAAATATTGCCTGGATGCGCTTGCAGCGATAATAGTAATGATGCTCAAACCAAAGAAAATGGCTACTGCCAAATCATCATTAAAGTAGATAAAAAAGACAACACAGTTGAGCTTACTAACGCTTTTTAGCAAATTTCATTAATCGGCGTTTTTTGTTCATTTGCCTATCAGTGAGTTTATTCTTCTTATCTTTAAATGGGTTCTCACCACTACGGTATTCAATGCGAATTGGCGTATTAGCCAAACCCAGTTCGTTCACAAAAAAATTCTTTAAATAGCGATCATAGGCACTAGGCACGGTTTTTAGGTGGTTACCATGCAATACAAAAGTGGGTGGATAGACATCGACTTGATTGACATATTTAATTCTAAGTCGCTTTCCACGCACTGGTGGTGGCTGGTGAGAGGCGTTGGCCTTTTCTAAAACTTTGTTAAGTACTGAGGTAGAAAATTGTTTGCCAGCACTATCATAAGAGCGATTAATAGGCCCAAATAGCTTACCCACACCAGAGCCATGAAGTGCAGAAATCATATGCACACTGGCGTAGTTGACAAAACTAAGCTTGATGTCTAATTTTCGCCTCACTTCTTGTTTTTGATACTCGTCAAGCCCATCCCATTTATTGACAGCAAGAATAAGGGCTCTGCCTTTATCGGCAACCATACCAAGTAATGTGGCGTCTTGTTCGGTTACCCCTTCATGTGCATCCAAAACCAAAATAACAACTTGTGATTTATTAATGGCTTCTATGGCTTTGATAATAGAAAATTTTTCAATTTTTTCATGAGTAGAACGTTTGCGACGAATACCAGCGGTATCTATGAGTGTGTATTTTTTATTCTCACGTTCAAAAGGGATATAGATGCTGTCTCTTGTGGTGCCAGGCAGATCTAAGGCCAGCACACGGTCTTCGCCTAATATGCGATTAACCAGAGTTGATTTACCAACGTTTGGTCTGCCTAAAATTGCCACTGCAATACCCTCAATCGGTGGTTGATTATTTTCACTGACTGGTGGCAGGGCTTTGAGGGTATCTTCGAGCAATTCCCCAATACCTTGGCCATGTTCTGCAGAGATTAAGTAGGCCTGTCCTAAGCCGAGTTCATAGAATTCAGATGCAGCGCTGATGTCCAAACCTTCTGATTTATTACAGACCAAAAAAATAGGCTTTTTAAGTTTGCGCAGTTGCATGGCAATATCACGATCTAATGTGGTTAGCCCATCACGACTACTAAGGATAAAATAAATTGCATCAGATTCCTCCAATGCGCTTAAGACTTGCCCTTGAATACCATTATCTACCAGATTATCATCACCTGTTAAACCACCAGTATCAACCACTGTGACTTGGGTGTTTTGATCAAGATCGATATTGGCGTATTGACGGTCTCTTGTTAAACCCTCAAAATCAGATACTAACGCCTGTCTGGACTTACTTAAGCGGTTAAAAAGTGTAGACTTACCGACATTGGGTCGGCCAACCAGGGAGATGATAGGCATGGCATTAGTCCAGATCGCCCAGTTTAATTTGAATCAGGTTGTATAAATCTGATTCGCTTGAGATTTTTTCAAGTGCCAATTGGTAATGTTTTTTAGCGGAATCAATATTATTTAGTGCCAGATAAGCATCACCTTTAGCGTGGTTGTATAAACCATCAAATATGCTATTTTGATTGCCTTGCAATATAGATAAAGCTTTTTCGAATTGATTGGTTTGTAGATAAACATTAGAGGCTCTAAGCTTGGCTGCATGAGAGATAAACTCATTTTCAGAACGACTTAAAGGCAGAAGAAAATCCAAAGCTTTTTTATAATCACCACTCTCAACTGCATATTTTGCCATGAGTAGTGAGGATTCATCTTTATAAGCACCCTGTGAATTTTGCAGTAGCTGATAGGCTTGATCGTTGTTAGCACCGATAGAAAGATACTGGCTTCTGGATTCAGCTGATTTATCTGATTGATATTGGTCATAAAACTTCATACCCCAAATAGCACCAATGCCAATGACCACACCAGCAATAATTTGCATGCCGTTGTCATTCCAGAACTTTTTGATTTGTTCAACTTGCTCTTCTTCAGTTTTGTTAACTTCGATAAAATTTTTCATCAGTTTTGTTTCAGATAATTTAGTGCATCATCAAGATGCATAGTTTGTTGCGGGCCTTGGCCTTTTAAAGGTTTAATACTCACTTGGTTGTTTTCAACCTCTTCATCACCCAATATCAATGCAAAATCAGCGTTAAATTTGTCAGCTTTTTTAAATTGAGATTTAAAACTACCTAGGCTAACGTCATTATAAAGTATCGCTTCTGGCAGTTGATGGTGTAATGCTTGTGCCAGCAACATCGATTGTGTTTGTGCTTGATCACCCAATGCCACCAAATAAATGGATAACGGTTCAGATGATAGATCAGTGGATTGTTTTTCTATTAAAAGCATTAGGCGCTCTAAACCAAGGGCAAAACCAATCGCAGGTGTGGATTGTCCACCCATCTTCTCTACCAAAGAATCATAGCGTCCACCGGCACAGACAGTGCCTTGAGCGCCTAAATCGTTGGTAATCCATTCAAATACAGTGCGGTTATAGTAATCCAAGCCTCTGACCAAGCGTGTGTTAATCTTATAAGAAATATTCAGAGCGTCCAAGTAAGACTTAAATTGCTCAAAATGCGCTTCAGACTCTTTATCCAAGTGCTCAATTAATTTAGGTGCACCCTCAATCAGCTGTTGCATCTTTGGGTTTTTACTGTCTAAGATTCTCAGTGGATTAGCCTCAAGGCGTCTTATGGAGTCCTCGTCTAATTGATCTTTGTGTTGATTGAGGTATTCAACCAAAGTGGCGCGATAGTTGTGTCGAGTCTTTTGTGAGCCAAGAGTATTGATTTCCAGTGTTAGATTTTTAAGACCCAATCTTTGCCAAAACATGTGGGTCATGGCAATCATCTCAGCGTCAATTTTGGCATTATCAGCACCAAAAACCTCTGCACCGATTTGGTGAAATTGACGATATCTGCCTTTTTGTGGACGCTCATGCCTAAACATTTGCCCTTGATAGAAGACTTTTTGAATGCCTTCACGTGGAAGGTTGTGCTCAATCATAGCACGTACACAACCGGCGGTGCCTTCAGGTCTTAAGCTTAAAAGATCGCCACCGGTATCTTTCCAGGTATACATCTCTTTTTCAACAATATCGGTTGCCTCACCAATGGCACGACAAAAGGTTTGAGTATTTTCGACCACAGGTGTGCGAATGTTCTTATAACCAAACGACAATAGCGTGTCGGCGATAATTTTTTCAACACGTAACCAAAGCCCAGAATCTTTAGGCAAGAGGTCGTTCATGCCACGAATGGCTTTGATTTTTTGGCTCATGCGATGTTTGAAAAATATGCTTCGTTGACATTTTACCGATAATGCAAAAACTTTGCGCTATATCGGTTTTTTGGCTTTGTAATAAAGACTGATTAGCAAAAAAACCAATATGGCAAAGAACAAACGAATGCCAATTAATAGCGTAATATCAGCACCAAATATAACAAATAACAGTGTGTCTTCAATCAGGGCATGTGCCACCATTAGAAAATAACACACACTCATGACTTGTTGTTTGCTCATGTGTTTGGCTTCTTTGAGTAATACACCTGCACCATAAGTAATGCCAATTAAAACACCGGTTGTCATGGCGGCAATTGCACTAAGATGGTGTTTAAATTTTTGCAAAAAACGCAAGCCTTTGATCAATGTAGTAAAAAATAAAACCAGTGTGATTAGAATAATAATCTCAATAGACAGTGTGATGGCCTCTATGGTTTTTATCATCATAAAATCGAAAAAATTATCTGCTGGTGTATGGTCTAATTTATAAACAGATTTTTGGATTAATTCTGGGTTATCAAACAGATAATGACTGGGAATAACGAGCATTGGAATAAGTACTACAAAGGCCATTACCACCCTAAAAACAACAGACCTAGACCAGCTGATTCCCAGCTTTTTCATAATTGTAGATTCCACGGGTATAGAATGAAGAACGCCTAAAAACAAACCCAAAACTGTCCAATCATAAACATTCAAATCCAGAGGTGCAGCAAAAGCAATAGCGGCATATAAATTGAGTAAAATTCCTGCAGCCAATGCCAAAGCGGTTTCAGGTGGCAGGTTTAAAAGTTTTGTAAAAGGCTCAAAGATTGTGGCAATATATGGCATCAATTCAAAATAAAGTAGCAGCTCAGCCAATAAAAAATAAGGTATGACCATCACAAGGATGATTTTTGAAGTATTCAGCGATGAAGAGAAAAAAGATTTTTTATCAAATCTCATGAATTAGTAACGCCATTGGGCACATGCCCTGTGGGCACGTATTTAGATGCAGATTCGCAATGTTTGTGTTGATCATCAAAGAAAATGTCGGCACCAAACTTATCTAAGAAAACACCTTTATCTAAACCACCCAAGAAGAACGATTCGTCGATACGGATGCCCCATTTACGCATGGTGTGAATCACACGCTTGTGAGAGGGCGCTGAACGTGCAGTTACTAAGGCTGTTCTAATTGGATTATCTTCTTCTGGAAAGGTTGATTGGATTTTATGTAATGATTTTAAGAAGCATTTAAACGGCCCAGCTTTGAGTTCGACATCGGCTGATTTTTTTTCATTCTCTTCAAACGCTTTCATGCCTTTTTCTTGAAAAATTTTCTCTGCCTCGTCGGAGAAAATTACCGCGTCACCATCAAAGGCTATTCGCAGTTGTGATTTGTGTATGTTTTTGCCACCACTGCCGACAATAGACGCTGCAGCAAAGCCTTTATCCAGTGCTTTTTGCACATCAACATGATTACTAGATAAAAATAAATCGGCTTCAAATGCGCCGACCAGATTGTGTGTAGATTCTCCACGAGTAAAGGCAGCACGGGAGATGTTAAGGCCATAATGCTCAATTGAATTAAAAATACGCAAACCTGTATCGGCACTATTACGAGAAAGCAAAATCACATCAATTGGTGTGGTCTGTGTATTAAGATTAAGTAGTTTTTTAACCAATGAGAAACCCACGCCGGGTTCTAGTACTATATCTTCTTTTTCTTGTTGGTGTTTGGCATAAGCCTCTACGCCTTGCTCTTCGAATATTTTATGGGACTCATCTAAGTCAAACAGCGCTCTTGAGGAGATGGCTATTACTAACTTATCTTTTGTGTTCGGTGCTAGAGTGTCTGCCATAATCTGTCTTTGTATTTATCTAAGCAATAATCCAACCAACGGGCCATAAAAGTATTCAGTTCAAATTGTATATTTAAATCTGAGCATTGCGCTAAAAAAGGATGGTTACTATTAAGTGTGGTTTCATTACAGACTGAGATGACTTCTAAAAGTTTGGCATCAAAATAGATTTTGAACTTGATATCAGGACGATTTATAACGCCGGTTTCAGTTTTGATTTGATGTGTCAGGACGTAGGTACCTGTATAACGTGTTCTTTGTTCTACCAAAATGTGTAGATTTTGTTCAGATTTTTGCTCTGTAAAGCTATGATGCGATATGAGTTCAATTAAAGGAATAAGTTTTAGTATTTTTTGATAATTACACTCAAACAAATCGGCAACCTGAGTATAGGTTTTAGGCTTTTTTTGGCTGTAGAGGTTTTTTAAAAATTCTTGTTCCGTGGTTATAGCCATTGGGTTTTAAATTCAATTGTGCCGTTATCTTTTAATTGGTAGAGATTAAAGCCAATTTTCTCCTGTTCATTAAATTGCACTGCAGTGGAGGGGCAGGAGACAAGATGTACGCCCTTGCGAATAAAATTCTTAGCTTCATGTGCATGCCCCCATAAAATGGCTTTTATTTTAGGGTATTTATCAATCACATTGAACAAATCCTTTGGATTTTCTAACGACAATGCATCATCCCAACTTGATTGCATTGACACAATCGGATGGTGTAGAACCAATATTTGAAACTTAGCTTGACAATTTTTTAAAGCATGGTCGAGTTGGTCTAACGCTTGTTCACTGACAAAGCCACTAGTATGGTTATTCTTAACAGAATTAATCGTGTGGATTGCCCAATCTCCTAATTGTTGACGATATTTAATGTGTTTTGAAAACACCTCTTGTAGATTTTCTTTATCGTCATGATTGCCCGATAGAACAAAAAGTGGAATCTTTACCACAGAGAGAATTTTTTTGACAATTGTATAAGAACTTACCGATCCATGATGACTAATATCACCACTGATCAGTAACAAATCAGCCGGCTCTTGGATAAGTCTTTTAACCACTTTATTTAGGTTTTTCTGAGTATCAACTCCGATGACTTGCGCTTTGTCATCAATATGACAGTCACTGATTTGAATAAGCGTAGGCATTAAACAGGCTTAAAGTTGACTCGATTACTAACACCTGTGAATAATTCATAGCTAATGGTATTGGCATGTTTTGCTATGACTTCAGCAGACAGCTCGTCAACCCCCCATAAAATTGCTTCATCACCTAATTGTATAGCTACATCTGTCACATCAACGGTAATTAGGTCCATGGATACACGACCCACCAAAGTGCAAAGCTTTTGATTAATTAACACTGGTGTGCCACTAGGTGCATGACGAGGATAGCCATCTCCATAACCAATACCAATCACCGCAATTTTTGAGTCTTTATCGGACGTCCAAGTGGCGCCATAACCTATAGATTCGCCTTTGGCTACTTTGTTTATAGATATAACTGGCGCACTGAGTTTCATCACCGGCTTAAGTTCGGAGTGTTTGTCATGAAAAGGGCTGGCTCCATAGAGCATAATTCCAGGACGGACAAAATCAAATATAGAGCTGGGATTGGATAAGATTGCAGCTGAATTGGCCATGGATTTTTTCCAATTAGATTTCACAATTAGATTAAATTTATCGTACTGTTTTTGATTTTGTGGATTATCAGGCTGATCTGCGCAAGCAAAATGGCTCATAACAGTTTCAATGTGAATAAATGGGTGCTGTTGTATTTTTCCCACGACTTGAACAAAATCTTGTTCAAACAAACCCAAGCGGTGCATACCGGTTTCAATTTGTAACCAAACTTTAATATTTGATTTGGTGTCTAAGATGATTGGCAGTTGCTCTATCTCATGCACGACAATATGACAATTGAGATTGATGGCCTCATCTAACTCTGTTTGACTATAAACGCCTGATAATAACAATATAGGCTGTTGCGTATATTGCCTTAATTTTTTAGCCTCTGAGAGCTCACTGACTGCCAACAAGTCTGCTCCTTGGATCAGTGGATCAATCAAATCAAAATGATGACCATAAGCATTAGATTTAACCATGGCAACGACTTTTGCACCTGGACTATAACGCTTAACTAGAGAAATATTATGTGCAAGTGCGGATTGGGAAATACTGGCGAGCGCTCGCATAAAAGAGGATTTAAAATTCGTCTTGCGGGAAGTTTGCCATGTTATTCATATAAGCAGCCTCCATTTGGTCATCAGCCACACCTTGGAATTGGTTGTCAAAGGCAAAGTCTTCAAAGCGCGTGTATTCACCCAGCCATGTGAGCTTGATATGCCCGATATTACCATTTCTGTGTTTGGCAATTTTCAAATCTGCACAACCTTTTTCTTCTGGGTTTGAGTAAGTTTCATCATGGTAGACTTCATCACGATAAATAAAACCGATGATATCGGCATCTTGCTCAATAGATCCAGAGTCTCTCAAATCAGCCATTTGCGGCATACGCCCCTTACTGGTTTTATTACGCGCCTCTGGGGCACGACTCAGCTGCGATAGAGCAATGACTGGTACGCCGATTTCTTTAGCAAGGGCTTTAAGAGAGCGCGAAATTTCTGAGATTTCTTGCACACGGTTATCGCTTTTTCCAGACACTTTCATCATTTGCAGATAATCAACCATAATCAAAGATAAATCTGGATATTGTCTTTTAATACGACGAGACTTGGCACGAATCTCAGTAGGGGTGATAGCAGGTGTTTCATCGATTAGAATTGTGTTTTCTTCTAGGGCTCGAACCGCATGGTTAAAACTGTTCCAGTCGGTTTCAGTCATCGAACCTTCACGTATTTTTTTACTGTCAATGTGTCCAAATGAGGAAATCATCCTAAGCACTAATTGCTCGGTAGACATCTCTAAACTAAATACGGCAACAGGTTTAGATTGCTCAATTGCCACATTACCAACAATATTCATTGCAAAAGCAGTTTTACCCATAGAAGGGCGTCCAGCAATAATCACCAAATCGCCATTTTGTAAGCCAGATGTCATATTGTCTAAATCAGAAAAACCAGTCTCAAGTCCGGTCAATTGCCCGGCATTTTGCTCCCAATTGTGCGCCAAATTAACCAAATCTTTAGTCATTTCTTTAACGTTGGTAATATCACGCTTTCCACGATTGACTTGTTCAGCAATGTTAAAAATTTTCTTCTCAGAAAAGTCGAGTAATTCTTGCACTTCGGTATTTTTTGGGTGATAAGCGGTATCGGCGATTTCCAAACTCGCACTAATGAGTTGGCGATAAACTGAAAGTTCACGCACATGACGCGCATAAGTCTCAATATTGGCAATACTGGGTGTGTTTTCTGCTATTTGAGCCAAATAGGCAAAACCACCCATTAACTCCTCACTGTCCATTTTCTTAACCTGCTCGGTAACGGTGAGCATATCAGCAGGCTGATTGTGTTCTAATAAATAGAAAATGGCGTTAAAAATAACCTTATGAGAAGCGTGATAAAAATCAGCCTCAGATAGCGTATCAGCCACCTGATCCCAAGCCTCGTTATGTAACAGTAAACCACCCAGAACAGATTGTTCAGATTCCAATGAATGAGGTGGTATTTTGGCTTTTTCGATATCCATGAATAGTGGCTAAAAATAAAAAAAGTCCTCAGCGAGGACTTTTAATTTTAACCCAAATTTTATGAGGTGACTAAGCTTCTTCTTCGCTTGCTTCAACCGTCACTTTAATCGGGACTAGTATGTCAGCATGTAGGCTTACGCTGATTTCATATTCGCCAACATAACGCATGGCCTCAGGCATGTTAATATCGCGTTTTTCAACTTCAAAACCTTGTGTAGATAGTGCATCCACAATATCAGATACAGACACAGATCCAAACAATTTACCTTCATCGCCAGCATTAGCAGAGATATTAATCAAGCAATCAACCATCTTTTCTTCTAGCGCTTGTGCTGCTTTTAAAGCTTGAGCTTGTTTGGCTTTAAGGTCGGCTTTAATTGCCTCAAACTCTGCCATATTTGCTTTTGTCGCTGGTTTGGCTTTGCCTTGAGGAAATAAAAAATTGCGCGCATAACCCGCTTTTACATTAGCCAGGTCTCCTAAGTCGCCTAGCTTACCAATTTTTTCTAATAAAATAACTTGCATACAACCTCCTATTTCTTATGCTTATCAGTATATGGGATAAGCGCTAAGAATCGTGCTCTTTTAATTGCAGTAGTTAGCTGACGTTGGAATCTTGCACTGGTGCCTGTCATTCTTGAAGGTGTGATCTTGCCACTTTCATCAATATTTTTAAGAAGTGTGTCCACATCTTTGTAATCAATTTCTTTTACGCCTGCAGCGGTAAAACGACAAAAATTGTTAATTTTGATTTGAGGTCTGCGTTTTCTTTTCATTTGCTTAGCCATAATTCCTCCTATTCTTTGTCTTTATTTACCATCATAATTGAAGGTTCAGTGATGGCTTCTTTTCTAGAAATAACCAAGTTTCTTAGCACTGCATCATTAAAACGGAAATTGTAGTTTAATTTGTCTAAAGTCTGTTGGTCACACTCAACATTCATCATTAAGTAATGCGCTTTATAGATTTTTTTAATAGGATAGGCTAGGTGCTTACGACCCCAGTCTTCTTCTCTGTGGATATTACCACCACCTGTGGTAACGATTTCTTTGTATTTAGTCATCATTGCATCAACCTGACTCGACTGATCAGGATGCACAATAAGAGTAATCTCATAGTGTCTCATGAGTCTCATTCTCCTTATGGTTATTAAAAATAGCTTGCCACATCTATTTGTGATCAAGCAAGGAACGATAAATTATATACTATTTGCGTTTTTTAAACAATATAAAACAATAGTAATTTAGCCTGCATGTAAGTTTTGTTAAAATCAACAAAATATGCAAATTAAATCTAATAGCTTTAAAGGGATTTTGAAATTATTTAGCGCGCTATTTTTTCTCTTTATTTTTGGCTATCTTGTTTATCTGAATGACAAAGTTAGTGAAGCCTTTTCAAAGCCAGTGGTGAATACATCAAACACTTTTTCACAAACACTGGATTATGAACAATATCCAAAAGCACTGGTCAATATGTTGTTATTAATTGAAGATCAGTCTTTTTTTCAACATTCTGGGGTGGATTTTAAAGAGATTGCGCGGGTAATTCGTGATTATCTTTGGCATGATAAACCTATTAGAGGGGCATCAACTATCACCCAACAGTTGATAAAAAATACACTTTTAACACCAGAACAAAGCCTTAGTAGAAAGCTAAAAGAAGTAATAATGGCATGGATGTTAGAATCTTCATTTACGAAAGAGTTTATTCTACAGCGATATATGAATAGCGTTTATTTAGGACAAAAGGGCAATCATGAAGTGCGTGGTTTTGCCAGCGCTGCTGAGTTTTATTTTCATCGACAATTAAATAAACTTTCTTTGGAAGAGTTTGCTACTTTAGTGGCTTTGGTCAAGGGGCCTAGTTATTATCACCCAATCAAACATCCAAATCGTTTGGCAAAACGCAAGCAATTGGTTCTCAAGCTGTATAAAAAATATAAGAAAATAGTTGAATGAATATTTTAGCTATTGATACTTGTACAGAAGTTTGTTCAGTTTGTCTTTACCAAGATGGCCAGTGGTATTCTCGTTTTGTAAAAGACATCGCTAAAGCTTCAAGTTTGATTCTTCCTTTGTGTGATGAGGTTTTTTCAAAGGCTGGTATACAAGCACAAAACTTAGACCTGATTACCTATACCAAAGGACCTGGGAGCTTTACCGGAGTTAGGATGTGTGTCGGTATTACCCAAGGTATTGCCAGTGCATATGATGTCCCCACAATGGGATTTTCAACTTTAGAAGTGGTAGGTTTTGGCGCCAGTCAAAAATACGGCGTGGATAATATTGCAGTGGCACTTGATGCCCGTATGGGTGAGGTTTATTGGGGTTTGTATCAAGATCAAACGCTCTTAGTTGAAGCTTTAAAAAAGCCCGATGAAGTAGACTCTCTTAGTGATGATTTCATAGGCGTTGGTATAGGTTTTAAGGCTTACGGAAAAACACTGGTAAGTGCTTCAGGTGTCACCCAGTATCATGCAGATTTTTATCCAATGGCTGAGAATTTAGTTTTCTTAAGTTTAACAAAAGTCAAGGAAAATCTTGCTGTATATGATAAATTAGCATTGCCACTATATTTGCGAAACAATGTGGCGGTAAAATCATTAAAATAATTTTTCAATTTATCTTATAAGACTTAGTATGTGGAAATGGATTCAGGCTTTTGCCTCACCACAAAACTTTTACCAAACCAGTAAAAAACTCATTCCTTGGTTTTTATACCCATTTATTGTTCTTACTGTTATAGGTTTATACTGGGGGTTGGTTGAGTCACCACCAGATTATCAACAAAAAGACTCTGTACGTATTATGTATGTGCATGTACCCGCTGCATGGATGAGTTTAATGATTTATGTAATCATGGCAATTGCAGGCGCTATTGGTTTGATTTGGCAGATTAAACTGGCCAGTGTCGTTGCTAAAGTTTCTGCACCCATTGGCGCAGCTTTTACCTTTTTAGCGTTGGTGACGGGTTCGGTTTGGGGTAAACCCATGTGGGGCACTTGGTGGGCATGGGATGCACGACTGACCTCTGAGTTAATTTTACTGTTTTTGTATTTAGCCTTTATCTCACTTAATAATGCCTTTGATAATCCTAAGACTGCTTCCAAGGCTTCTGCAGTTTTGGCCATCGTGGGTTTGGTGAACATTCCTATTATTTATAAATCGGTTGAGTGGTGGAACAGTCTTCATCAAGGGCCATCGTTTAGCACTCAAGGGGTATCGATGTCAGATGATATGCTGATTGCACTTTTGCTGATGTCCACTGCATTTAAATTTTTATACGCTGCCTTGGTGCTTATGCGTGCTAGGACTGAGCTTTTATTAAGAGAGCAAAATTCTCGTTGGGTTCGAGAAACAGTAATGGGAGTGCAAAAATGAGTTTTGCTGAATTTTTTGAGTTTTTACCCTACGGAAAATATGCGTTTTATATATGGTTTTCGTATTTAATAACCTTTGGTGTGATTGCACTTTTGTTTATTCGCACCAAAACCATGCGTAAAGATATATTCAAACAACTTCGAATTAAATACACCAGAGAATGACTAAAAGACAAAACAGAATGGTATTGGTGGCTGTGTTAATCGCTGGTGCGATTTTGGCAGTAACATTATTATTACAAGCCTTGGGCAGTAACACTAACTATTTTTATTCACCCACTGAGGTGACACAGGGGAAGGCTCCGACTGGTAAAAGTTTTCGACTGGGTGGTTTGGTCTTGGCCGGTAGTGTCAAGCGTGAAGACATGAAAGTGAATTTTGATGTTACCGATAATAAAAATCATTTTTCTGTTGAATATGTGGGTATCTTGCCAGACTTATTCAGAGAAGGGCAAGGTATCATTGCCACAGGTTCTTTAAAAGGTGATGTTTTTGTGGCTTCTGAGGTATTGGCCAAGCATGATGAAAACTATATGCCACCTGAGGTTGCAGAGGCTCTAGAAAAAGCCAAAGTCAATGAATAAATTCTTGCCACTGGCTGCCTTTGTCGTTCTGGCAGGTTTTTTATATATTGGTCTTGGACTGGACAATAAAAAACTTCCTTCACCATTGATTAATCAGCCCTTTCCTAATTTGCAAGTAGAAGACTTTCGTACTGGTGAGCTTAGCTCCATGGATGAAATATTAAAAGGCAAGATCTCGTTAGTGAATGTTTGGGCTTCTTGGTGCGTGACTTGTCGTGCTGAACATCAAATGATAAAGCAAATAGCTAAAAATACTGGGGTACAAATGGTTGGTATCAACTACAAAGATACCAAAAAAGAAGCCAGACGTTATTTATCAATTTTAGGTGACCCATACCAAACCATCGTTTTTGATCAACAAGGCAAGTTGGGTTTAGAGCTGGGTGTTTATGCAACACCCGAGACTTTCTTAGTAGATAAATCAGGCATGATTCGTGAAAAGCGTATTGGCGAGATGACAAAAAACATTTGGGAGAGTAGATTTCTACCGCTGGTAACACAATTCAAGTAATTTCTCTACAAATACCGACATATAAGCAAATACTAATAATTTAATTATATTATTTTTTACAAAAAATCTATTGACACTAAGGTTTTTTGATGGATAATTCGTATGGTGCTTATTGATTAGAGAGTTGATCAAACCTTAAGTAGAGTTGATCAAACTTTAAGTAAAAAAATATTTCACTATTAAAAAAACAAGAAGGAGAAAAGATAACATGAATAAATCAGATTTAGTTGCAGCAATTGCAGAGGCTTCAGGTTTAACAAAAGCAGATGCGGGCAGAGCATTAGACGCAACAACAGGCGCTATTTCAGGCGCATTAGCCAGTGGCGATAGTGTTGCTGTCACGGGTTTTGGTAGCTTCGTTGTTAGAGATCGTGCTGCACGTACAGGTCGTAATCCACAGACTGGTGCAACCATTCAAATTGCGGCTTCTAAAGTCCCAGCATTCAAGGCAGGAAAAGCATTAAAAGAAGCGGTAAATTAATTTTTTAGTTGAGTATAATGTGCCCGGTGCTTGATTAAAGTATCGGGCATTTTTTTGGGCGCTTAGCTCAGTTGGGAGAGCATCGCCCTTACAAGGCGAGGGTCACAAGTTCAAGTCTTGTAGCGCCCACCAAAAAAAATTCGGAGCGGTAGTTCAGCTGGTTAGAATACCTGCCTGTCACGCAGGGGGTCGCGGGTTCGAATCCCGTCCACTCCGCCATATCAAAATCAAACAGCACCATATCTTGTGCTTTCAGAAATTTCAATTCTTTATATGTTTAATATATAAGCATTTCTTTTGTAAGTGTTTAATTTGGCGATATACGTTTTTTAAACGTAAAAAAATATATAATTTAACCAATGTATTTTTATTTTTAGGAGTCTTTATGGCCACATATGAATGTAGTAAGTGCGGTATGTCTGTTAATGCAAACTGTGGTAAATGTAACGAGCCTTTAGTTAATGGCACAATTACTTTAGAAGATGGTACACAAGTTCAAGTATCTAAGTGTCCAAATGGTCATGGCATGATTAAGTCCCCACTTTGTTGTGGACAGGACATGACCTGCAGTATATAACTCGCTTTAGTTAGAAATAACTTTTTTCTTGGGAGAGGCAATTTTTTGTCTGCTCTTATTATTATTATTTTTTAAAATATTGGTTTTTGTCTGATTATTAATTTTTATGCTTAGTGCGGTTAAAAATAAAACAAAAGGTATTGTTACCTACACGATTGTTGGCTTTATTGCACTAACATTCGTTGTAACAGCACTTTATGGTATTGACTTTTCTGGTGCTGGAAAAGCTGTGGCCATTGTCGATGGTGAAGAGATTTCTAAGCAAGAATTTATGTCTGAGTTCACAGTGCAACAAAGACGCTTTCAAGAGCAGTTGGCAGAAAATTATGATGCCAAATTTGATGTTGTGCTAAAGCAATCAGTGATAGAAGATATGGTTAATCGCTACCTACTTAATCAATTTGCTGAAAAGATGGGTTATGCCACCACGAATCAAGAACTTCAAGCACAGATTCAATCTAATAATCTTTTTAAAGAGCAAGGTGTTTTTTCATTTTCAAGATATGAACAATTGTTAAGAATCAATGGCTATAGTGTCGATGAATACGAGGTTTCAAAAGCCAAAGAGCTCACACGAGAACAAACAAAAAACAATCTTCTACGTTCAGCTTTCGTTACCCCAAATGCACTAAAAAGAATCGAGAATTTGAACTCCCAGCAACGCCAATTTGACTATATAAAAATCAATGCCAATGATTATTTGGATAAAGTTAAAGTGGATGCGAAAAGCGTACGAGATTATTATGATAATCAAAAAGAATCTTTTGTGGAACCACAAAAAATTAAAATTGATTATGTAGAACTGTCTTTATCAGATATATCCAAGGGCATCGAAGTCGATGATGACCAGCTGTTTAATTTCTATGAAGAAGAAAAACAGCGTTTTACCACTGAGGAACAACGGCGTGCTCAACACATTCTAATTGAAGATAAAGCTCAAGCACAATCTGTACTTGATCAATTAAACCAAGGTGGTTCTTTTTCTGAGCTTGCAAAACTCTACTCAATGGATCCAGGCTCTAAAGACAATGCCGGCGACTTAGGATTGTTCACTCGTGGCGTTATGGTTCCCGAGTTTGAAGAAAAAGTATTTTCTATGAAGCCAGGCGAACTCAGTAATTTGGTTAAATCAGATTTTGGTTATCACATTATTAAGCTAAATGAGATTCGATCAGGGGATGTTAAGTCGTTTGAATCGGTCCGTACTGAGCTTACAGAACTCTATCAAACCAGTGAGGCACGTAAACTTTTAAACAATTTATATATTCAAATGGAGAATTTGGCTTATGAAGCCAGTTTGGAAGAGCTTGCTAGCCAGATGGATTTAACACTTCAAAGTAGCGACTGGTTGACTCAAAATACGCAAAACATGGATGCCAAAATTATTCAGGCAGCATTTAGTGATGTGGTGCTGAACAAATCTGAGAATTCGCAGGTTATTGAATTATCAGAACAAAACTATGTCGTACTAAGAGTTCGAGAAAAACTTCCTCAAAGACAAAAGTCATTTGATGAAGTCAAAGGTGAAATTACAACTCATATGAAAGCGTTATTGGCTAAAACATACGTCGACACGATTGCTCAGGAAATTGTCAAAACTGCTAATGAAAACAACACCAAAGCTTTAGAAGAGTTGATGCAAAAAAATCAACTCAAATGGTCAGAAAGTGCTTGGGTTTCGCGAGATTCGCAAAGGTTAGGCGCTACAGTTATTAATCGTGTTTTTACCATGAAAAAACCAACTAACAATTCAATAACTTTAACCTCTGAGAGCCTAGATAAAAGCCACGCGATGGTTTTAAGATTACAAGGCGTTCGTGTGGCAAAAAATACCCAGCCAAGTGCTGATCTAAGCGCCACATTGCAACGTATAGAGGCCAATGAGATTGCATCAGCGACTTTAAAGACATTACAAAATCAAGCTGATATACAGATCTTTTCGGACCTTTTATAACAAAACTGACACTTCATTATAGTATACTTACTTTAGGTAAGATTATTAGGAGTCTGTCATGTTGTTTACTACAATAAAATCATTGCGTTATCACAACGTATGTTTGTTTTCTTTTATATTCTTTTTTACTCATCTTTCTCAGGCAATCACTGTCCCATCAGCACTTGTTGATACTGAATGGTTAAGCAATCATCTAGATGAAGTGTTGGTGCTGGATGTGCGTAAAGATTTAAAAAGTTTTGAAACTGAAGGGCATATTGATGGTGCGATATTGGTTAATGCCAAAAAAGTACGTACCAACCGTGAAATTGATGGCATCGAACTAACTCGCATGACGCCAAATCAAAGCGTATTTGAAAACTATCTATCCAGCCATGGGGTAGGTTCAAATTCTACTGTAGTCATTACCCATCAAGGGCACACACCAGGGGATGTAGCAGGCGCTGCTCGTTTGTATTGGCAAATGAAGTATTATGGTTTTGATAATGTTGCAATGTTAAATGGCGGCAATGCTCAGTGGGTGAAACATATGGAGGAGCTTGTTACAACCCCTACAAAAGCAAAACCTGCTGTTTTGAAACTTGATGATGGTAATGATAAGATTTTGGCAACCATGGAAGAAGTAAAAGATGCGATTGGAAATGATACAGCTTTAGTGGATACTAGAAACCTGCGTTTTCATGTTGGTCTAGAAAAGAGAAGTTATGTTTACGATTTTGGCCACATACCAAGCTCAAAGTTGTTCCCTTATAAGTTTCTTCATCCATCAAAAGGACCAATGATTTTTCCAACCAAAGAGCAAATAAATCAGCGTTTTAAATCACTTGGAATCGACCCTAATCAGTCAATAATCTTATATTGTAATAGTGCATATGAATGCTCTTCTGTTTGGTTTTCGCTATATGAGGTTTTTGGTAATCAAAATGTCGAGGTTTATGACGGGTCTTTGCATGAATGGACGCAATATACGAAAAACCCGATGACAAAGCGACTTTCAGAATAATTTTTTTAAAATTGATTCAGGTCAATTCTTTTTTTTGTATTTTTATTAGAATGAATGTTTCAACCAATTAGGCTATAAGAAAATGAAAACAAGGTTTGCTTTATTGCTGTTATTTTTGCCAATGATTAGTATGGCTGGCGGACAAGAGATCTATGTGGAAAACTGTGAAAAATGCCATGGTTTTTCCCAACAAGGATCACTGGGCTTACCACTTTATAAATCAACCATTGCCAATCACTCTGACCGTTATCTTAAGAGAACCATCAAACACGGCCGTCCTGGACGTGTTATGCCTGGGTTTAATTTATCTGATGCACAGGTGGCAAAATTAATTCGTTTTTTACGTGCTGGAGCAAAAGCCCCAAAATACGATACTACAACTATTGTTGGTGACGTGAGTGCAGGACAATATACTTATGAGCAGTATTGCTCTTGGTGCCATGGTGCCAACCTTGAAGGTGGTGAAGGTATTGGTAAGAATTTTTCTTGGCAAAAAGACAGAGAAATATCACCTCCATCGCTGTCTAATTCTGGTTTTTTATATGCAGCCAGTGATCAGATGATTAAACATATTATTCTTAATGGCATCAAAGATACTGAAATGGTTTCTTATGCAAAAGAATACAACTTTACCAGTAAGATGGCCGATGACTTAGTTGCCTATATCAGAAGCCATCAAAATCCTATTAAGGAATTTGAACCTTTGATTGATGAGCCAGTGTCGTTTGTTTTTCAAAGTAGTAATGATTTTGACACCACGGTAAAAAAAGTCACAGATTCTACAGCTGCATATAACTTTAGGGTCTATCCACAAAGAACATTATTAGAAGGTTTGGGTGACCCATTGCCTGAAGACAACAAACAAATAGTTTTGCGTTTTTGTAACTTTAGAAATATGCAAAAATTCTTAAAACTAGAGCCTCGATTAGGCATTATTTTGCCTTGTAGAATAACCATTGTTGAACAAGACAATGGAGAGGTAAATGTGATTATGGAAAATTACAAATATGCCATTAGACGTTTTAATAACAGTCAAATGATAGAGGCTGCAGATGCGTTGGTTGAAGAAATGAAAGAAATGATTGAGGAAGCGTTATGGTAATGAGAATACTCACATTATGTTTGTTTTTAATCACCTCTGGAGTATCTGCTGATCATAATGAGTTGTGGCTTGAGCGAGTCAATGCAAAATTTGACTACACATGGTTGGCACTGAACAAAACCATTAAGGCGCATAATTACCAATCGGCCTATTTGCAACGTTGTGATTTCGCTCTTAATGAAAGACAATACAAATCAGATAAATATCGAGTGTTATTCTTTGGTAAGTACAATGAAATTAAATCTTTGAGCAAATCCTACCCTGAAATAGTGCCATTTATACCATTAAAATTTACAGTAATGGAAGAGGGTAAACACACCCTATTAATCGCCACTCAGCCCATTACTCTGTTACCGCTGGTAGATAATAACAAAGATCGTCTGACCATATTACGCTGGCAGGAGGATGTCAAAAATATTATGCGCCAGGTCAGAGATCAATACTCAAAATGAAATTATAAGTCTGGGCCTTTGTCATAGAAGTTGTAGCCAGAATCAATATAAGTCACTTCACCAGTAATGCCAGAGGCTAAATCTGAACAAAGAAACGCCGCAGCATTGCCGACTTCTTCAATGGTCACATTGCGCTTAAGTGCAGAAGAGTCAGCGGCGTAGTCAAGCAATTTGCCAAAATCTTTAATACCAGATGCAGCCAGTGTTTTGATTGGTCCTGCAGAGACAGCGTTGACACGAATGCCTTTATCTGGACCCATTGCAGCAGCCATATAACGCACATTGGCTTCAAGCGATGCTTTGGCCACACCCATGACGTTGTAATTTGGAATTGCTCGAATAGCACCTAGATAACTCACAGTTAGCAGTGCACCATTTTCATTAAGCATGGTATTGGCGGCTTTGGCCAGTGCGGTAAAACTGTATGAACTGATGTCGTGCGCGGTAGAAAAATTCTCTCTTGAGGTGGCCTCAATATAGTTACCGTCTAAGGCTTCTCGAGGTGCAAAAGCCACTGAATGCACTAAGATATCAAAGTTATCCCAGTGGGTTTTAAGCTCAGTAAATGTGTTTTCAATATTTTCGTCGGATGCCACATCACATTCAATAACAATATTACTATTACAGACCTCGGCACATTTTTCAACGCGTTTTTTTAGTTTTTCTGTTTGATAAGTCAGTGCAATTTCACAACCTTGTTTTGCCATTGCCTCAGCAATACCCCATGCGATAGAACGATTAGACGCTACGCCAACTACCAATGCTTTTTTACCCGCTAAAAAACCCATAATTCCTCCGAAAGATTTATAATTTGCATGATGAGTGATTATAAACATTTCAAGCTTATATTATGGCTTCTTTTGCCTTTACTATCAGCCTGTACCGAACCATGGAATAATCCTTATTCGGAGTCTGAAAGATTAGATAACACGCTTTATACGTCTTTTTCTTCACGTCCAAAACATCTCGATCCTGCGCGCTCTTATTCTTCTAACGAATGGACTTTTATCCAATCAGTCTATGAAACGCCATTACAGTACCATTATCTTAAACGCCCTTATGAGTTAATACCGGGTGTGGTCAAAGAAATGCCAAAAGTGATTTATTATGACGATAAAGGAAAAGTCATCAGTGCCAAAGAACGTCAAAATGCAGCATTTTCTGAATATTTTTTAGAAATAAAGCCTGGGGTTATGTATCAACCACACCCGGCTTTTGTTAAACAAAACCTTGATTTATCAAGTGATAAGCTCGGAAAAATAAACACATTGAGCGATATCAAACCAACGGCGACTCGTGAGTTGGTGGCCACTGACTTTGTTCATCAAATTAAAAGATTGGCAAATCCAAAACTACATTCCCCCATTGTGTCATTGATGAACGAACGAATAGTGGGCTTATCGGAGTTGCATAAAAGTCTTTTAAATGAACAAAACAAAGACTTTATTGATTTGCAGCAATATGATGTCTCTGGTGTTCGAGTGTTGGATAAATATCGCTATGCAATTAAAGTTTATGGTGTGCAAGAGCAATTTTTGTATTGGTTGGCCATGCCTTTTTTTACCGCCGTGCCACCCGAAGCAGATCGATTTTATGCCCAACCTGGCTTGATTGATAAAAATATCGTACTCGATTGGTATCCGATTGGCACAGGGCCTTTTCAGCTCACTGTGAATAACCCAAACAAAGAAATGATTCTTGAGAGAAATCATCAATATCACAAAGAACTCTATCCCAGTGAAGGTGAACAAGGTGATGAAGCGAAAAATCTTTTGACAGACAAAAAACAACGTTTGCCATTTTTAGACAAAGTACACTTTTTGTTGGAAAAGGAAAGCACACCATATTGGAATAAATTTTTACAAGGCTATTATGATCAATCGGGTATTTCCAGCGATAATTTTGATCAGGCCATCGAGGTCAAAGCCAAAGGTCAAACCACACTGGCACCCAGAATGACCAAAAAGAATATTCGTTTATTAACCAGTAACAGCACCAGTGTTTATTACACGGCGTTTAACATGTTAGACA
>CAZYIW010000001.1:0-56600 GCA_964647705.1 uncultured Piscirickettsiaceae bacterium | reverse complement strand
TTATTAACCAGTAACAGCACCAGTGTTTATTACACGGCGTTTAACATGTTAGACAACACCATAGGTGGTTATGATGAAAAACGTAAAAAACTACGTCATGCTATCTCAATTGCAATTAATGAAGAAGAATACATCTCTATTTTTAGAAATGGAAGAGGTAAATCAGCTCATGGGCCCATTCCACCAGGTATTTTTGGCTATATAGATGATTTTAATCCTTATGTTTATGAGCTGGATAATGGGGTTGTAAAAAGAAAAAATATTGAACAAGCCAAACGTTTAATGGCCGAGGCAGGCTATAAAAATGGCATTGATCCACAAACCCAAAAGCCATTAATTTTATATCTTGATACCACAGCAACAAGTGCCGATGATCAACCACGCCTTGATTGGATTCGTAAACAATTTAAAAAAATCGGTATTCAGTTGGTTGTGAGAGCGAGTAGTTACAATCGTTTGCAAGACAAAATGCGCAAAGGCCAGACTCAAATTTTTGAATTAGGATGGAATGCTGACTACCCGGATCCAGAGAATTTCTTATTTTTACTCTATGGCAAAAATGCCAAAGTTGAAACCGGTGGTGAGAACGGTGCTAATTACCAAAACCCAGAATATGACAGGCTTTTTGAGAAGATGAAAAATATGCCGAACAGTGAAAAACGGCAAGTGATAATTGATTCAATGGTGGCTATTTTGCGAGAAGATGCGCCATGGATTTGGGGCTTTATTCCCAAATCTTATGGTCTGTATCACCAATGGTTAACAAATGCAAAACCCAATGCGATGGCTAGAAATACGCTAAAGTATCTGAGAATTAATCCACAATTAAGAGATGCATATAGAGTTAAACAAAATCAAGTGGTGATTTGGCCATTGCTGATTTTGTTTTTACTTGTGGTTGGGGTAATTTATAAAGTGGTACGCCATGGTCGTTAAAGTTTGGTGGTATTATGCATTAACCTTGTTTTTGGTTGCCATTGATCAATTATCTAAATATTTAATTTTTGGGTATATTAAGCGCAACCATGAACTTGTGATTAACCCTTACCTTTCACTCACCCATGTTCATAATCCTGGTGCGGCGTTTAGTTTTTTGGGCGATGGTCTTGTTTGGCAAAAAACATTGTTATTAGTGATATCAACGGCAGTCAGTATTGCGATTGTGGTTTGGATGTCGAAAATAGATCATCATAAAACACTCAAACTAAGTGCATTGTCAATATTGTTGGCTGGGGCGGTAGGAAACTTATTAGATCGCTATCGTTCAGGATCGGTTTTGGATTTTATTGATTTACATTATCAAGGTTTTTTTTGGCCAATTTTTAATATTGCCGATGTATTGATTACTCTGGGCGTTGTACTTTTGTTGGTTGAAAGTAGAGGCAAACATGAGTGATTGTATTGTCATTGGCGGTGGTATCAATGGTTTGATGAGTGCCAAGTATTTGGTGCAAGCCGGCGCCAAAGTGACTTTAATTGAACAACAAGCTTGTGGTCAAGAATCATCTTGGGCAGGAGGTGGCATCATATCTCCTTTATATCCTTGGCAATACGACGATTTAACCAATGATTTAAGCTTTGCTTCACAAGCAGTGTATGAAGATTTATGCCAAGACTTGATAACTGCTACAGGTATTGATCCAGAGTATCGAAAATCTGGCCTTTTAATGATGGATGAATACGATTCCCAGAAAGCCAAGGCTTGGCTATCACGTTACAATATCGGCTATGAAAATCATCCAAAAGGGGCGTTATTTTCACACGTGGCGCAGGTAAGAAACCCACGTCTTTTACAGGCTTTAAAAGCAGATATTCTAAACCGCGATGTGCAGATTATTGAAAACACAAAGGTGGTTGGTTTAATTGATAATCATCAGAAGATTTCAGGTGCACAAACGCAAAGCCAAAAATACAATGCCGACTATGTGATACTTACTGCTGGTGCTTGGAGTAGCGAATTAACAAAATTACCTGAAGATGTTTTTCCGGTCAAAGGGCAGATGATCGTTATTAAACATCAACCCGATGCGATTAGACATATTATCATAGATCAGGGTCGCTATATCATTCCACGCGCTGATGGTAGAATACTTGTTGGCTCAACCATGGAAAATGTTGGTTTTGATCGCACATTGGATGAGACAACCAAAGAGTCTCTTCATCGGTTTGCAATTAGTCATTTTCCAGAGCTATTATCAGATTCTAAAGTTGAGCACCATTGGTCGGGTTTTAGGCCGGGCAGTAAATCAGGCAAAGTGTTGTTAAAAAGAGACCAAAGATTTAAAAATTTATTAATTAATACTGGCCATTTTCGTAATGGACTTAATATGGCACCAGCCTGTGCCAAACAAATCCTAGACTGGATAAAACATGAATAAACTGTTATTTGTATTATTACTCATGCTGCAATTCTCTGTTAACGCTGAGTTTGTCAAAATTAATCAAAATGGTGCCAGCATCTCTAAAGACAGCAAGCAGTGGCAGTGTGTGCTGGATAAAAAAACGCAGTTGATGTGGGAGGTAAAAACACCTAAAAAAGGGCTGCAAAGCAATCAGAATACCTACACATGGTTTGACGGCAGTAGTGGTGTTGAAAATGGAGAATTTTCTCATCATTGCCATTGGGGGCGAAATTGCAACACGCAGGCTTATGTTAATGCGATTAACGAAAAACAACTTTGCGGATTCAATAATTGGCGCTTGCCAAGCGCAAAAGAACTTCAAACATTGTTGCTTTACAAAGATGACAATCCACTGATTAATAGCCATTTCTTTCCTCATACCCAATCAAGACTTTATTGGAGTCAAGATACGGACTCCAAGCAAACTGGGGTAGCGATCGATGTGCCTTTTTTCTATGGCGGTACATCAGGCAGTGCCAAATCGTTTGATTCTTATATACGCGCAGTTCGAAATGCTCACTAGACCAATCGACAAAGCGCTTTTAGATTCTTATTCAGACGACATTCCGTTTTTTTTAAAAAAAATCTATGCCGCACGTGGTGTGGGTGAACAACAACTCTCACTTTCGCTTCCAGACTTATTAAAGCCAAATTTTGACGATTTAGACCATGCAATTGCGTTATTAGAAGATTGTTTAAACAAACAGAAAAAAATTCTGATTGTGGGTGATTTTGATGCCGATGGCGCCACGGCCAGTGTGGTGGCAATCAAAGCATTAAGGGCAATGGGCGCTATGCAAGTAGATTTTTTGGTACCCAATCGGTTTGAACACGGTTATGGCCTATCACCTGCAATTGTAGAGTTAGCCCATAGGGACAAACAAGCAGACTTAATCATCACTGTTGATAATGGCATAGCCAGTTTTGATGGAGTGGAATTGGCAAAAGAAATGGGTATGCAGGTCATTATTACCGACCATCACTTGCCCAGTGACACATTGCCAAAGGCTGATGCCATTATCAATCCCAACCTAAAAGGTTGTGATTTTCCAAGTAAAAACTTAGCAGGGGTTGGTGTTTGTTTTTATCTATTTTCGTCATTGAAAACTCACCTGTTGAATACAGGGTATTTTTCACAAAATCAAATAACACCGCCTGATATGCGCACCTTGTTAGATTTAGTGGCACTTGGCACAGTCGCTGATGTGGTCAAGCTGGATCAAAATAATCGCACCTTGATAGCCGAAGGTGTTAAACGTATTCGTCAGGGTTATTGTGTACCTGGCATTACTGCCTTACTGGAAATTGCAAAAAGACGTCCTGAGGTTTTGCAAGCCAGTGACTTGGGTTTTTCAGTAGCACCTCGATTAAATGCAGCAGGTCGTCTGAGTGATATCTCTAGAGGGATTCAGTGCCTGCTGACACAAGATCTTAATGATGCCAGACGCTATGCAATGGAGTTGGAAACATTTAACCAAACTCGTCGTCTAGAACAAGAAAAAATTCAGGCTGAAGCAGAGGCGATTGTTAACAAACAAAATTTTAGCAAAGGAAAATTTGCGCTGAGTTTGTTCGATCCAGATTGGCACGAAGGTATTGTAGGCATAGTTGCAGGTAAACTTAAGGAAATGCATCATTGTCCCGTGGCAGTATTTGCGCGATCAGGAGAGTTTTTAAAAGGCTCGATTCGTTCAATTCCTGATGTGCATATTAAGGATTTATTAGACTTAATTGACAGACAAAACCCAAATCTGATTGTTAAATTTGGTGGTCATGCGATGGCGGCGGGATTGAGTATTACCCATGAGAATTTTCCCAAATTCAAGCAGGCATTTTCTGAATCGGTGAAAAATCATCTTGACGGCCAAAAACCTCAGTTGGAGTTATTAACCGATGGCCAATTAACTGAGGATCAGATAACACTAGATAATGCGCAATTAATTGCCGATTCTGCGCCATGGGGGCAAGGATTTGATGAGCCAATTTTTTTCGGTAGTTTTGAAGTTACAGAACAAAAAATTGTCGGTGAAAAGCATCTACGTTGTCGTTTACAGTTATTGGATGGAAAACAAGTGTTTGATGGCATTGCTTTTTTTCAAGATAAGTTGGATCAAAAACAAGTGAAAATGGCTTACAAACTTTCAGTCAACGAGTGGCGTGGACAGAGCTCTTTGCAATTGATGATTGAACAAATTAGCGCTCTAGAATAGGTAAAATACACTCTTTTTTATTTTTCAAATAAATTTTATGCCAATAATCACATTGCCAGACGGTTCACAAAAGTCTTTTGAACAGGCTGTGAGTGTTTTTGATGTTGCCAAATCTATTGGTTCTGGTTTGGCTAAAGCCACACTTGCTGGTAAGGTTAATGGCGAGCTAGTTGATGCTTCACATGTGATTGAAAATGATAGTACTTTATCAATTGTTACAGGCAATGATGAAGACGGGCTAGAGGTTATTCGCCACTCTACGGCACACTTGTTAGCGCAAGCGACCCAAATGCTCTATCCTGAGGCGCAAGTCACTATTGGGCCAGTGATTGACAATGGTTTTTATTATGATTTTGCTTATAAGGATGGATTTTCTGAGGAAGATCTGGGCAAGATTGAGAAAAATATGAATAAGCTGGTCAAGCAAAACTTAAAGATTGAGCGTTCTGAGATGGGCCGAGATGAGGCTATTGAGTTTTTTAAGGCTAAAGGCGAGCATTACAAAGCAGAAATTATTGAATCAATTCCACAAGGAGAAGTCTTATCACTCTACAAGCAAGGTGATTTTATTGATCTTTGTCGTGGACCACACGTACCATCAACAGCAAAATTAAAAGCGTTTAAGTTGATGAAGTTGGCCGGTGCATACTGGCGTGGCGATAGCAATAACGAAATGTTGCAACGGGTATATGGCACGGCATGGGCAACCAAAGATGACTTAGCCACTCACCTACACCGATTAGAAGAGGCTGAGAAGCGTGATCATCGTAAAATTGGTAAAACACAAAACCTCTTCCATATGCAAGAAGAGGCACCTGGCATGGTGTTTTGGCATGAAAAAGGTTGGACCTTGTATCAACAGGTTGAACAATTCATGCGTTCAGTATTTCGTGACAATGGATATAAAGAAGTTCATACTCCGCAACTGATTGATCGCACATTGTGGGAAAAATCAGGCCATTGGGACAAATTTGGCGATGCAATGTTTACCACTAATAGTGAAAATCGAGATTATGCAGTCAAACCGATGAATTGTCCTGCGCATATTCAAATTTTTAATCAAGGACTGAAATCATATCGAGATTTGCCTTTGAGGTTGGCCGAGTTTGGTTCTTGCCACCGTAATGAGCCATCAGGCACGTTGCACGGTATCATGCGTGTGAGAAATTTTGTTCAAGACGACGGGCACATCTTTTGTAGTGCTGAACAAATTCAATCAGAGGTGTCGACTTTTATCGACTTGACATTTAAAGTTTACAAACACTTTGGCTTTGACAATGTGGAGATTAAACTTTCAACTCGACCAGAAAAACGTGTTGGTTCTGATGAAGTTTGGGACAAAGCCGAAAAAGCTTTGGCCGATGCACTTGATGCAAAAGGTCTAGAATGGGAGATTCAAGAAGGTGAAGGAGCGTTCTATGGTCCAAAAATTGAGTTTGTATTAAAAGATTGTTTAGACAGAGAATGGCAATGCGGTACATTACAGGTTGATTTCTCAATGCCAGAGCGCCTAGATGCCACTTTTATTGCTGAAGATGGTTCTAAGCAAACGCCAGTTATGTTGCACCGTGCAATCGTTGGATCATTAGAAAGGTTTGTGGGTATTTTGATCGAACATTACGAAGGCGCTTTTCCTTCATGGTTGGCACCCATCCAAGCAGTGATTTTAAATATTTCAGAAAAACAGCACGATTTTGTACTTGAGGTTGAAAAACAGCTCAAAAATGAAGGACTTAGAGTGGTTTCGGACTTGCGAAATGAGAAGATAGGCTTTAAAATACGCGAGCACTCTATGCAGCGCTATCCATTTATTTTAGTTGTGGGCGGCAAAGAGGTAGAAAACAATCAAATTTCTGTAAGAAAGCGTGGTGGCGAGGACTTAGGTTCCATGTCATTGGGAGATTTTGTTAATTTAGTTAAACAGGAGTAATTATTAAAAAACCAAATACACGAATAAACCACAATATCCGAGTTGCAAAAGTTCGAGTTATTGATGGTCAGGGCAATCAGGTTGGTGTTATATCAACTAATCAGGCTCGAGAAATGGCAGAAGAAGCTGGATTGGATTTAGTAGAAGTTTCCCCAAACGCTGAGCCACCTGTTTGTAAAATCATGGATTTTGGTAAGTTTCAATACGAACAAAAGAAACAACAAAACGAACAAAAGAAGAAACAAAAAAGAACCACGGTCAAAACCATTAAATATCGCCCAAGTACTGAAGAGGGTGATTATCAGATTAAATTTAAAAATTTGATTAAATTTTTGGAAAATGGCGATAAAGTCAAAGTTAGTATTTGGTTTCGTGGTCGTGAAATGCAATATAGAGAGCTGGGCATGGATATGCTCGATAGAATTGAAAAGGACACAGAAGAATTTGCCGTTGTTGAACAAAAGGCAAAAATGGAGGGTCGTCAGCTTGGCATGATGCTGGCACCCAAATCAAAGAAAAAATAAGCAAAAAGCTTATTAACAATAAAAGCCTGATAGGGCGAGGAGTAAATGATGCCAAAGTTAAAAACCAATCGAGGCGCAGCAAAGCGTTTCAAGAAAACCGCCAGCGGTGGTTATAAATGCAAACACTCTCACCTGCGTCATATTTTGACAAAGAAGAGTACTTCTAGAAAGCGCGGCTTACGTGCACCTGATACCATTGAAAAGGCCGATGTGCCAATGGTTAAAAGAATGTTGCCATACAGCTAAAGCATTTAGGCAAAATTAATTCAATTTTTTTAGGAGTATATTATGGCAAGAGTATCTAGAGGTGTTAAGGCGCATGCCAAACACAAAAAAGTATTAAAAAAAGCAAAAGGTTATTACGGAGCACGTTCTAAAGTCTATCGTGTTGCTAAGCAAGCGGTTATCAAAGCGGGTCAATACGCTTATCGTGACCGTCGTCAGCGTCGTCGTCAATTTCGTCGTCTGTGGATAGTACGTATTAATGCAGAGGCTAGAAACAATGGTTTGAGTTATTCAAGAATGATTAATGGAATGAACAAAGCAGGTATTGAGATTGATCGTAAGGTATTGTCAGACATTGCTGTTCACGATAAAGCAGGTTTTGCTAAGATCGCACAACAAGCCAAAGACGCCCTAGCAAAGTAGATAAATCCGTTGTGTAGTTCACAGCTGTTTCCTTAGGCAAATGATTGAAAATATACTTGATAACGCCAAAGCATCTATCGCCAAAGCACAAGATTTAAAGGCGCTGGAGACAGTTCGTGTTAATTTTTTAGGTAAAAAAGGCGAGTTAACTCAACTATTAAAAACCCTGGGTCAGCTCTCAGCTGAAGAACGACCAAAGATGGGCGAGGCCATTAACCAAGCCAAAGTTGAGGTTCAAAATTTAATTGAGTCACGTAAACAGGCCTTGGAGGCAATTGAGTTAGAGAAGCGTCTAGAAGAGGAGAGAATTGATGTTACTCTGCCTGGTCGTGATATCACTCAGGGTGGATTGCACCCAGTCACACTCACTCTAAATCGCATTCAAAACTTATTTGCAAAAAGTGGTTTTGAGGTAGCAACTGGGCCAGAGATTGAGGATGATTTTCACAATTTTAGTGCATTAAACATACCTGAGCATCATCCTGCTCGTGCTATGCATGATACCTTTTATTTTGATGAAAATATTGTACTGAGGACGCATACATCTCCGGTACAAATCCGTGTAATGGAGAACCAGCAACCGCCTGTTAGAGTCATTGCACCAGGGCGAGTTTATCGTTGCGATTCTGATATTACACATACCCCAATGTTTCATCAGGTTGAGGGGTTAATAGTTGACAAAGAAGCTAACTTTGCGCAATTGAAAGGTCTTTTGATTAATTTCTTACGTACCTATTTTGAAAAAGAAGACTTAAAAGTGCGTTTTCGTCCCTCTTATTTTCCATTTACTGAACCTTCTGCTGAGGCAGATATCGAATGTGTTATTTGTGGCGGAGAAGGTTGCCGTGTTTGTAAAAAAACTGGATGGTTAGAAGTTTTGGGCTGTGGTGTGGTGCATCCAAATGTTTTACAAGCGGTTGATATTAACGCTGTGGAATACACGGGGCTTGCATTCGGTATGGGTGTAGAGCGCTTAGCCATGCTCAGATATGGTGTTGATGATTTGCGTTTATTTTTTGAAAATGATGTGCGTTTTTTGAGGCAGTTCAGATGAATGTATTGGCGTCTTGGTTAAGAGAATGGGTTAATCCCGATGTCACTGACACGGAGTTAGCAGAACAACTAACTATGGCCGGCCTTGAAGTAGATGGCATTCACCCTATCGCACCGGCTTTTGATCATGTGTTGGTAGGTGAAATTATCAGTTGTGAAAAACATCCAGATGCAGACAAGTTAAATTTATGCCAAGTTAATACTGGCGAGAATAAAAACCTACAAATTATCTGTGGTGCCAGCAATGTTCGCCAAGGGTTGAAAGTGGTTGTTGCTAGTGTAGGTGCCAACCTTCCTGGAGGGCTAAAGATTAAAAAAGCCAAGTTACGTGGTGTTGAGTCTTTCGGTATGATTTGTTCCGAATCGGAATTAGGTTTGGCGGATTCTTCTGAAGGTATTATGGAATTAGATTCTGCAGCGCCAATTGGAGAAAATATCAGAACTTATCTAAACCTTGATGATAATCTGATTGAGTTGGATATTACGCCTAACCGCGGTGATTGCTTTTCAATTTTGGGAGTATCTCGTGAGGTTAGTAGTAATTACAATATTAAACACCGGTTGCCAGAGCACCAAGTATCTGCAACGACCGATGCCCAAGTCAGCTCTAAAGTAACTGATTTCAATGCCTGCCCCAAGTATTTAACACGCCTGATTAAAGGAATTGATAATACAGCTAAAACGCCAGAATGGATGGCACAAAGACTCATTCGTTCAGGTCAGCAGCTACATTCACCTGTGGTTGATATCACTAACTATGTTTTACTTGAGCTAGGTCAACCGATGCACGCTTTTGATACAAAGAAAATCTCAGGCGGTATTAATGTTCGAATGGCAAAACAGGGCGAATCAATTGAGTTATTAAACGAACAAACAATTGAACTCAATAACGATACTTTGATAATTGCAGATGATGAAAAAGCCATAGCAGTCGCAGGGATCATGGGAGGCATGCACACCAGTACGCAAGCAAATAGTGATGAAATATTATTAGAAAGTGCTTTTTTTGAACCAACCCACATTGCCGGTAAAGCTAGAAATTATGGTCTTCACACCGAATCTTCACTGAGATTTGAACGCGGAGTAGATTTCGGCATAACAGAATTGGCAATGGAACGCGCCAGTGAATTGGTTTTGCAGATTTGTGGTGGCGAAG
Source organism: uncultured Piscirickettsiaceae bacterium (assembly GCA_964647705.1). Taxonomy (GTDB): domain Bacteria; phylum Pseudomonadota; class Gammaproteobacteria; order PS1; family Pseudothioglobaceae; genus CAZYIW01. The sequence goes on along the minus strand of CAZYIW010000001.1, from coordinate 46,677 downwards.
CCGGACCAGTTAATGTTTGTCTTGATAAAAAATCATTACCAAGGTTAGAGGCGATCACCATAACACAACAAAGAATACAGCAAATCTTGGGCTTTGAGCTGGATGCAGACTGGATTTTGGAAAAATTTGAGAATCTAGATTTTGAAATTATTGATAAATCTGCAGATTCTTGGACAATTCTTCCACCAAGTTTTCGTTTTGATATTCGTATTCAAGCAGATTTAATTGAAGAGCTTGCTAGGCTTTATGGTTATGATAAATTGCCAGTTAAATCATTGTCTTTGGATGCGGATATTAAGTTAAATCCTGAAGCCGAACTAGACAAATACGACATTGCACAAACTTTGGTGGGCCGAGGTTATCAAGAGGTGATTACCTATAGTTTTATTTCCAAAGAATACCAAGATTTGATTAGCCCGAATGCCAAACATATCGCCTTAGCGAACCCGATCTCAAATGATATGTCTATCATGCGATCATCATTGTGGGCGGGTTTGTTGCAAAGTGTTTCTTCTAATCAAAGACGTGGCTATACCGATGTCAAATTCTTTGAAATTGGACTTTGTTTTGATGGAATAAAAGCGCAAGACCAATCACTAAAAATTGCAGGTGTGATTACCGGTAATCGCTTTTCTGAGCAATGGTCCAACCAAACCACAGCAACAGATTTTTTCGATCTTAAAGCCGATGTAGAGTCTTTGCTGGGACTAACTGGCAAGAGTTATGAATTTAAGGAAGTTGAGGATCCTGCTCTGCAAAAAGGCCAAAGTGCACAAATTCTTTTAGATGGAGACCCTATAGGCTTGATTGGTACGCTCTCACCAGTCGTACAAAAAAAGCTGTCGTTGGCCAAATGTTATTTATTTGAACTCGATCTATCTCATCTACAACAAGGCACAATACCAAAATATCAAAAATTCTCTGCTTACCAAAATTCAAGGCGCGACATTGCATTAGTAATCGATGAGGAGATACCGTCGGCAGAGCTTATCAAAGCAATTAAGCAGATGAATCAAAACTATCTGCAAAGGGTAGATCTGTTTGATGTTTATAAGGGTGAATCTATCGGATTAGGCAAAAAGAGTTTGGCAATAGCACTAAATTACCAATCTGATGAAGCGACTTTAACCGATGATGAGGTTAACCAACAAATAAAACAGGTATTAGATTTAATGCAAGAGAAGTTTAAAGCGGAACAACGATAATGTCAGTAACTAAAAAAGATATCGCTAATAGTTTGGTTGACAAATTAAACATTAGTAATAGCCATGCAATGAACATCACCAACAGTTTTTTTAACCTAGTTAAACAAAGCTTGTCTAAAGGTGATCAGGTTAAGCTATCCAGTTTTGGCAATTTTGTCATCAGAGAAAAGTCTGCCAGGCCAGGGCGTAATCCTAAGACTGGAGAGCAAGTGACGATTTCTGCTAGAAAAGTGGTAACCTTTAAAGCTGGACCCAAGCTCAAACAGGCAACAAAAAAAGGCGAGATCGAGTAATTAATTTACTCGCTAATTGCCGACATAAAGCCTTTTAATATCGGCATTACTTTGTCAACTAATTCTTGATTTTTTTGCTCATCTCTAACCTGGTCTTCTAAACATTTATCAGTCTTGTTAATAGTGGTTTGGTAATCATCATCGAATTCAAATGAAATGAAATAAAAACCTTTGCCTTTTTGACGAGTTGAATGGATGGCAAGAAAATCGGTTTCCCAGGCTAATTCTGCTTGATATTTGGCAGGTGAATCTGAATCATCTTTTTTAACCAAAACAGCAGTTTCACCAAAGTGAAAAATAAATTTTTCAGCTGAACAGCTTGAAGCAGGTTTTATACTTAATTCACCACTATTAAGTGCATCAGCAATTTGTTTAAGTTGAGGGTTAGTTAATTGAATGTATTTGGCGTCGAGATAATCTTCAATATTTGAGTCTGGGAAATTGTTTTGTAAGAACTCGATGAGTCTTTTAAGCATGATGTGTTTAAATTTTTGAAAAAGGCGATATTATACCTTTTTAAGATTTATCAAGCGAGTCAGTGTATTTGAGCTCGTAAACATCAAAGATGCTAATTGCCATTGCAGCTATGATTGGCCCCACAAATAAGCCGAGAACACCAAATTGGATAATTCCAGCCAGTGTTGATAATACGGTAATAAACGTATGGTCTAGTGCCAACTTAGCATCGATTTTATTTGAAAGATTTTTGGTAATAATTGGCCTTAGAAAATGATCAATGAGTGTACCAATAATAAGCGCACCAAATACGACAACAACCAGCGCATCAACAATTTGGCCTTGAGCATAAAGAAACAGACTAAGTGGCAACCAAATAATTAATCCGCCGAGCACGGGAATAAAACTGGCCAATGCCATCGCAATGCCGAAAAACAAAGGTGGTAGACCAATAATAGCAACACCTAGTGCAAATACCACACCTTGTATTAAAGCAATAGAAAACACACTGCCTAAAAGTACCACCGATAAACCTGAGAATTGTTTAATTAAAAAATCGTCTAAATGATTTTCTAATGGAGTCAAATTTTTAACTTTTTGTATCAAACTTTCACCATCAACATAGAGGTAGTAAAGTGAAAAAATCACAATCAAAACAAATAATATAAAATTAGAAGACAATGACACGATACTTGACAAAATAGCAATTGAGAAATCTTTAACAGTAATTAGCAAATGATCAATATTGCCACTTAGGCTTGCAAACAGTTTTTGTTGAATTGATTCTGATAATGGCAGTGCAGAAAAAGTCGTTTGCACTATATTAGCAAGTGAATCGCTATCAAAATTGCTGTTTATACTTTGGATTAATAGACCCACCTCAATACTGCCTATTAAAAGCAGATAACCCAATGGCAGAATCAATACCAATATTACCAATGTCAACATCAAGATTGCCGATTTAGAATCGGAAAAACGCTGAGTAAATTTTTTGTATTTTGAAAATGTTGCAACCGAGATAATCAATGCAAAGAAAAGAGCTGGAATAAAGGGTAAAAATAGCCAAATAAGACCTAATAAGGCGATTAATACCAAACTTAAGATAAAGCCATTTTGGTATGGGGTTTTCACAAATTTTCCATTTTTACCACCGTGTAGGCGACTTGTTCATAGGGGTGGGCAAACTTCATTGCACTGATGACCGATTCAATAGTTGTTTCAGCACACAACATCTCAACTTTGTATTCTTCAACCGCCTCAAGTTCATCTAAGATGCCAATAGTAGGATTGGCATCTCCGATGGGTTTGAACTGACCAACACCGGTAGTTTGCCAAGCACAATTTTCATAGTTATTAAATTGTCCCGCACCAGCGTCAAACATGGCGTTTTTTACAATCTCTAGATCACTCTCTGGCACATAAAAACTAATTTGATACATTGAAATCTCCCCGAAGGTATGCTTGTCTTTTATGTTCATTCATACGCTCAATTGCATATCTTAATGTAGTTCTTGGCAACTGTGCATAGTTTTGCTTTAAGAATTGCTCAGCCGTATTGGCATTTTTTTTATATACCTCTCTTAGCATCCACCCAACGGCTTTATGAATCAGGTCATGTTTATCATGAAGTAGCGCCTTGGCAATGTTGAGTGTTGGGTTGAATTCTGATTGTTTGATCAATGAAAATGTAGCAACAATTGCCATACGTTTTAGCCATAGATTCTCAGATTTTGCATATTGATAGAGTACGTCTAATTTATCTTGGTGCAAGAAGACATAATCACCCAGTATTTGTGGCGTTGAAGTATCTACCAAATCCCAATTATTAACAGCGTGGGTATTCTCTAGATAGTACTTAAATACCTTTTCTTTATCACCTGCTTGATACTTATTAACCAGTAATATCAGACCAAGATGGCGCACTTCGTGAATTTTATTATTCAACAATTTTGAAATTTCATCAAAATCTGTATTGTGATAATATTTTTTTGCAATTTTTCTAATATCGGGCATACACACCCCAATAAATATATCGTGTTGTGAATATTCACCCTCACCAGTTTTAAAAAAGTGTTCATTGGTTGTTTTACGCTGTGAGCTGGCATAGGTTTTTAGCTCATCGAGCATTGTTTGGGCTGTCATCGTCTATACTATGTTTTTTTGATTTGATAAATCATACATGCAAACAGCTTATTTTGCCGGCGGATGTTTTTGGTGCGTTGAGGCAGTCTTTCAAAGAGTCAGTGGTGTCTTAAGTGCGGAGTCTGGATATTGTAACGGCACAACTAAAAATCCAACTTATGAAGATATTTGCTCGGGTGTGACTGGACACGCTGAAGTGGTTAAAATTGAGTTTGATGAGCATCAAGTCAAATTTAACGATTTACTCAAAGTGTTTTTTGCCACGCATGATCCAACAACGCTTAATCGTCAAGGTAATGATAAAGGTACACAATATCGCTCTGCAGTTTTTTATATTAATAATGAACAAAAAAATCAAACTATAGATATGATTAATACATTAGGTGATAATGTGGTGACTGAGGTTAGTGAATTAGATCAATTCTATGCTGCTGAAAACTACCACCAAAACTATTACAATCAAAATCAATATCAGCCTTATTGCCAAATGATAATTACACCAAAGTTGAAAAAATACTTTAATGAATGATCAAGATTTATTAAGATACTCAAGACAAATTATGCTGCCTCATATTGATGTAGAGGGGCAAGAAAAGCTACTGGATGCAACGGTTTTGCTTGTTGGTGCCGGTGGTTTAGGCTCTGCAAGTGCATTGTATTTGGCTGCCAGTGGGATAGGGCACATCATCATTGCCGATTTTGATCAAGTTGAATTGTCCAACCTACAACGACAAATCATTCACCATAATAAGGATATCGGTAGGCTTAAAGTTGATTCTGCCAAGGAAAAAATTCATGCTATTAATCCCGATGTAGAGGTGAGTGTAATAGATGACAAGCTAACCAATAAAAACATTGATCAATGGATTCAAAAAGCGGATGTGATTCTAGATGGAACAGATAACTTTAATACACGTTTTATCGTCAACAAAGCTTGTGTCAGGCAAAAAAAACCGTTAGTGTCGGCTGCGGTGATTCGTTTTGAGGGGCAATTATCGGTTTTTAAAGGCTTTGATAGCAACCAACCTTGTTACCAATGTTTGTATTCTTCTCAAGGTAGAGACGATAACAATTGTACAGAAAATGGTATTTTAGCGCCTGTGGCTGGGCTAATGGGTAGCTTGCAAGCCTTGCAGGCTATCAAAGTAATTTTAAATATGCCAGGGCAACTAGACGGGCAACTGATGGTAATCGATGCTCTGGATTTGTCTTTTCGAAAAATCACTATCAATAAAGATACGCAATGTTTGGTCTGCTCTGAGAAGGCAAAACAGTAGTTCATACAGAGCTTAAGTTATCTTTGAATCAGAAAATAAATACTGCCGTATAATGTGTTTTTTTAATAACGTTAATCGGGGCGTAGCGCAGTCTGGTAGCGCATCACACTGGGGGTGTGGTGGTCACAGGTTCAAATCCTGTCGTCCCGACCAATATTACAATAATGAAAGCACTGGTTAAAAAATTTGCAAAAGAGGGAATTTGGCTTGAAGATGTTGATATGCCCGAGGTGGGGAATAACGATGTTTTGGTCAAAATTAAAAAAACCGCCATTTGTGGCACTGATGTTCATATCTATAATTGGGACAAATGGGCTCAAAAAACCATTCCTGTGCCAATGACCACAGGCCATGAGTTTGCAGGAGAGATTGTTGAACTTGGTTCTAATGTTACCGATCTCAAGTTAGGCGATATTGTTTCCGGCGAAGGGCATATTACTTGTGGTCGATGTCGAAACTGCCTAGCAGGGCGTAAGCACCTTTGCCCAAATACCATTGGCATTGGTGTTAATCGCACTGGTTGTTTCGCTGAGTATTTATCAATACCTGCTGTCAATGTATTCAAACCTTCGCGTGAGATTTCCACCGATCTACTGGCCTGCTTTGACCCTTATGGCAATGCGGTGCATACCGCACTGTCTTTTAATATGGTGGGTGAGGATGTTTTAATTACAGGCGCTGGCCCTATTGGCGTGATGGCGGCAATGGTGGCAACCCATGCGGGTGCACGTAATATAGTGATTACTGATATTAATCAATACCGCCTAGATTTGGCAAAAAAAGTGGCACCTCAAGTCATCCCAGTTAATGTCAGTAAAGAGTCAATCACTCGAGAATTCATGCATGAAATTGGTATTTTTGAAGGTTTTGATGTGGGGTTAGAAATGTCTGGCTCACCACATGCTTTTAGTGACATGCTTGATCTTATGATTAACGGCGGCAATATTGCCATGTTGGCTATTATGCCTTCGGGCTCAGGTATTGATTGGGATCAAGTAGTATTTAAAGGTCTGACCATCAAAGGTATTTACGGGCGTGAAATTTTTGAGACTTGGTATAAAGGCTCAATGATGGTGCAAAGTGGATTACCATTGGAAGATATTATTACCCATCGTTTTCACTACACTGATTTTCAAAAAGGCTTCGATGTAATGCGATCGGGTCATTCAGGTAAAGTCATTTTAAATTGGGAAGACTAATTAAGGATTGATTATGAGTTTTAAAAGCGCAAGAGATAGCATTCAAAAGGATTTAGAAGAAATTAAACAAGCCGGTCTTTGGAAAACTGAGCGTGTAATTGCCTCAGAGCAAAAAAATGACATTACTCTTGAAGATGGCTCAGAAGTCATCAATATGTGTGCGAACAATTATTTGGGATTGGCGAATAATCCAAAGATTATTCAAGCCGCTAAAGATAGCTTTCACCAATGGGGTTTTGGGCTTTCATCAGTACGCTTTATCTGTGGCACACAATCAATTCATAAAACATTAGAAAATAAAGTCAGTGAATTTCTTGGCATGGAAGATACCATACTTTATGCCGCTTGTTTTGATGCCAATACTGGACTGTTTGAAACCATTTTAACAGCTGAAGATGCAGTCATATCAGATGAGCTTAATCATGCCTCTATTATTGATGGTGTAAGACTGTGTAAGGCTGCACGCTATCGTTATAAAAATAATGATATGCAAGATCTTAGAGCCAAGCTAAGTGAAGCTAAGGCCGGTGGTGCAAGACGCATATTAATCACCACAGATGGCGTTTTTTCTATGGACGGCACTGTCGCACAACTTGATAAGATTTGTGATCTGGCTGATGAATTTGATGCGATGGTGCATCATGACGATTGTCATGCGGTAGGCTTTATGGGAAAGACTGGCCGTGGTGTGCATGAGTATTGTAATGTGATGGATCGTGTTGATATCATCACGGGTACTTTTGGTAAGGCACTTGGTGGCGCTTCAGGTGGTTATACCTCAGCACGCAAAGAGATTGTGGATATGTTGCGCCAAAGATCCCGTCCATATTTATTTTCAAACACATTGGCACCATCAATTTGTGCAGCGACTCTTAAAGTCCTAGAAATGCTTTCAAACTCCACCGATCTGCGCGATCGTTTGGAATCAAATACCCAATACTTTAGAAAAGGCATGCAAAATGCCGGATTTGAGGTTGACGATGGCGATCATCCCATTGTGCCGGTAATGTTAGGGGATGCAAATCTAGCACAAGAGATGAGTAAAAAACTCTTAGAAAAAGGCATTTATGCCATTGGATTTTTCTTCCCAGTAGTGCCGAAGGGAAAGGCGAGAATCCGCACACAAATCTCTGCAGCCCATACCCAAGAGGACCTAGACAAAGCCATTGATGCCTTTGCCAAGACTTATCAAGAATTATCTGCTTAATTGATACATTCTTAAAAAATGTAAATTTTTAGCAAAATTTACTCAAAAACTGTAAAAAAAGTGCTTTTTGGCGTAAAAAACGCATAAATTTGGCGTTTTTGGCATAAAAAATAGATATTATTTGGTATTACTAGAGTGTATTTATTTAATTTCTAGCATATTTTTAAAAAATAAGAAATTATTATTATGTTTGTCAGTGTTTTAGAGTTGTTTAAAGTTGGTATCGGGCCATCAAGCTCACACACACTTGGGCCGATGGTTGCGGCAAATGATTTTATTAAAAAGCTCATAGAAGCTAAGTTATTTAAACAAGCTGTGTTTATTCGCTGCACATTTAAAGGCTCTTTGGCTTTTACAGGAGAGGGCCACGCTAGCGATCGTGCAGTTTGTTTGGGTTTGCACGGTTACGCTGCCAATGATTTAATCAACAAAGATATAACAGCTCTAACAAACGAATTATGGAACAAGGATAGTATTGTTATCGACAATCATGTGGTTTCATTTGTACCTGATCATGACATTATTTTTGATAAAGGCAAGCCCCTACCTGAACATCCCAATGGCATGATTTTTGATTTAATTAACGATAAGGGCAATACATTGTTATCTGAAACTTACTTCTCTATTGGCGGGGGCTTTATCAATACTGTTGCACAGATTAAACAACTTCAAGCACCATTAAAAATGCAGCCTGCGGACTTATGCAAATATCCATTTTCTTCAGCCAATGAAATGCTAGATATGGCGAGTAGTAATGGTGTTTCAATAGCGCAGATGAAAAAAATTAATGAGCTTGAGTATTTAGATAAAAGCACTCTTTACAAAGGCATGGATGAAATATGGCTGTCAATGCAAACTTGTATTGAAAGGGGTTTAGAGGCAGAAGGTGAGTTACCAGGCGGACTTGGCATTCAAAGACGTGCTAAAGATCTATATCGACAAGTAAAAAATGACACAAACGCAATAAATATGAATGACTATTTATGTGCATATGCCATGGCCGTTAATGAAGAAAACGCAGCGGGACATATGGTGGTTACGGCTCCTACCAATGGTGCTGCCGGTGTCATACCAGCAGTAATGTATTATTTAGTGAATCATGAAAATGGGACAAAAAAACAAATCTATGAGTTTCTTTTGGTTGCAAGTGCAATTGGTGGATTGATTAAGCATAAAAGTTCTATATCTGGAGCAGAAGTTGGTTGTCAAGGCGAAGTTGGATCGGCTGCTGCTATGGCTGCTGCAGGGTTATGTTCTGTTTTGGGTGGCACTGCCAAACAAATTGAAAATGCTGCAGAAATTGCATTAGAGCATCATCTAGGGATGACTTGTGATCCTGTTAATGGATTGGTCCAAGTTCCATGTATTGAGCGTAATGGTTTTGGTGCAATCAAAGCTTACACAGCAGCATCACTTGCGATTCATGGTGATGGAAGTCATTTTATGCCGTTAGATAATTGTATTGAGGCGATGAAGCAAACAGGTCAAGAAATGTCACACAAGTATAAAGAAACTTCATTGGGTGGGTTGGCTGTAAGTTTAACCGAGTGTTAACTTTTTATCGCATTAATCCAATCGTTCATTAACGATTCAGTAACCGCTACAGCTGCAAATTTAGCCTCCATAGTTGGGGTAAAAACGCTTTTATTATCCATGGTTTGAGAAACACCACCGGCTTCTTCTAAAATGAGCCAACAGGCAGCATAGTCCCAAAGGTTGTGCTTACCGTGTAGATAGGCTTGAATACGACCCGATGCAACCCAACACCAATCCAGTGCAATAGAACCCAAACTACGTTGAGAAGCGTAGGGTGGACTACTGGCAATTTTTGCAGCCATCTCTTGTGGTAGGCGTTTGAAATCGACTCCTATAATCGCGTTTTCAAGTTTTGTATCATAATCTGTTGCATTAAGTTTTCTGCCATTTAAAAATGCACCTTGATTTTTCTCAGCATAGAAGCATTCATCACGTTCAGGGTCATAGACAATGCCCAACATCACTTCGCCATTACGAATAAGTGCCAGTGAGATTGCATAATAGGGAAGACCATGAGAAAAGTTACTGGTACCATCAATAGGATCTAATACCCACACACCATTGGCATTATTAAGGGCATTGAGTTGCTCTTGGGTGTGCATTTCTTCTGCAAGAAAATCAATTTTAGGGTAGTTTTCTCGCAACTGTTTCTGGAGTGTAGATTGCACAGCTATGTCAGCCTCAGTAATGATACTGCCATCGGATTTGTATGATTTGGTTACATTTTCAAAGCGGGGCAACAATTCTTGTTTTGCAGTATCTTTGACGAGTTGAATAAGTGTTTGTATATGCATAATGGTTTGTTGGATTTGATGGAATATTATCAGTTAATAAATTAATAAAATATTGATACTGTTGTGATTTGAAATTATCGGTATAATTTGCATTTCCAAAAATAGTAAACCAAGATATTTTAGATGTAAATGATTACAACTGATATCAAGAATTAAATAGGAGATTAACATGAGTGAAGCAAAGAAAAGACCTGAAGTTCCAGAAGGTCGTCACAATCAAGGTGGCGTAACAACTCGTCAAATGAAAGCAACAAAAACAGGTTTTGTTGGTTATGAAACTACTTATGACGACAAGCAAAAAGAAGCTGAATATCAAGCTCCACAAAAACCTTAACAAATTTCTTACTGGTTAAGATTCTATAAAAAGCTGCAATTTATTTGCAGCTTTTTTTATTCTAAAAAAAATTTATAAATAAGATAGCTAACAAGGGCACTTAGCCTAGAAAAAGTTTTACTAAGTTAGTTACTCACAATTTGCCAAAACTTGTGATTTGAGTGTTTGATAAACCTGCTCTCCTTTCAAGGTTTTGACAATCTCTAACGCAAAGCAAATAGCAGTGCCCACACCTTGTGATGTCATGACTTTTCCGTCGGTAACAGTTGCTTGATTAGGGTGATAACCTTGAGTGCGAATTTTTTGCTCAATCGAAGGATAGCAGGTGAAATTATCGCTCAAAACACCAGCACTATTGAGCGCATAAGGTGCAGCGCAAATAGCGCCAATATGTTTTTCGTTTTCTTTCATTTGTTTAAGCAGAGTTTGTACTTTTTGATTACTAGCTAATACTTCAGTACCACCCCAGCCACCGGGTAGAACAATCATATCCAGATTCTGCACATCGATCTGACCAATTAAACAGTCACAAACAATTTCAATGTCATGAGCACCTATTACATTTATTGCATCCACACCAGCAGTAATTACGTCAATATCTCCACGTCGACAAATGTCGATAATACAGATGGCTTCAATTTCCTCAAAACCATTGGCGAGGGGTATACATAACTGACCCATAACAACTCCAAAAATCATATAAAATTATTATTTATTTTATCTTTTATACCTATCTTAGTTTTAATCTTTAGCAAGGAAAATTATGTTTGAAAAATCACAAAAATTAGCCGTTGTTGATCCTGATATTGCCAATGCTATTCATGCGGAAGAGACGCGCCAAGAAGAACATATTGAACTCATTGCCAGTGAGAATTACACCTCACCTGCAGTCATGGAGGCGCAAGGTTCTCAACTCACTAATAAATACGCTGAAGGCTATCCCAATAAACGTTATTACGGTGGTTGTGAACACGTTGATGTGGCGGAGCAATTGGCCATTGATAGGGCAAAAGAACTCTTCGGTGCAGATTATGCTAATGTACAGCCGCATTCGGGTTCACAAGCCAACGCAGCGGTTTATCAAGCATTATTAACCCCTGGTGATACAGTGTTAGGTATGAGTCTTGCACATGGCGGGCACCTAACTCATGGCGCAGCACCTTCTTTTTCAGGAAAAAATTTCAATGCCATTCAGTATGGTTTGAATGCTCAGACTGGAGAGATTGATTATGATGAGGTAGAACGCTTAGCCAAAGAGCATAAACCAAAGATGATTATTGCAGGCTTTTCAGCCTATTCGCGTGTGGTAGATTGGCAAAGATTTAGAGACATTGCTGATGATGTCGGTGCCTATTTATTGGTTGATATGGCTCATGTTGCAGGACTTGTTGCTGCAGGAGAGTACCCATCACCAGTTGGCATTGCAGATGTTACTACCACAACGACGCATAAAACACTTCGAGGCCCAAGAGGTGGTTTAATTCTGGCTAAGGCCAATGAAGATGTTGAGAAAAAACTCAACTCTGCGATTTTTCCAGGGATTCAGGGTGGTCCACTCATGCATATTATTGCTGCTAAAGCGGTGAGCTTTAAAGAGGCCATGAGTGATGATTATAAATCTTATCAAAAACAAGTAAAAACCAATGCACAAGCCATGGCAAATATCTTTATCGAGCGAGGTTATGATGTGGTTTCAGGCGGGACAGATGATCACTTATTCTTGGTGAGTTTTATCGATCAAGGTTTAACTGGTAAAGCTGTAGATGCAGCGTTGGGGAGTGCACACATTACTGTTAATATGAATGCTGTGCCGAATGATCCACAATCACCTTTTATTACCAGTGGTATCCGTGTTGGAACACCGGCGGTAACCACACGTGGTTTTGGCGAAAAAGAATGCCAAGATTTAGCATCGTGGATGTGTGATATCTGTGACGATTTAGACAACCAGTCTGTGATTAATGGGGTTAAAGACAAAGTGGCAGATTTGTGTGCCAAACATCCGGTTTATAAATAAAACTTACTAAGGGGGAGAATGCGTTGTCCGTTTTGTCAATCTGACGATACAAAGGTATTAGATACAAGGCTGATCGATGATGGTTCACAGGTGCGTCGTCGCCGTGAATGCACATCTTGTGGTGAACGTTATTCCACCCGAGAGGTGGTTGATTTAAACCTGCCTAGACTGGTTAAAAGTGATGATTCTCGTGAATCATTTGATGAATCTAAATTACGTTCAGGTTTAAACAAAGCGCTTGAAAAACGACCAGTTTCTACTTCGCAAATTGAAACCTCTATCCAGCGTATTGAGCACAAACTCATGACTCAGGCAGATCGAGAGGTGCCATCGAGTAAGATTGGAGAGTGGGTAATGGAAGAACTGAAAGCACTAGACGAAGTGGCCTATATTCGTTTTGCATCAGTTTATCGCCAATTTCAAGACATTGAAGAGTTTAAAAATGAAATTGATAAACTCATGCATAAAAAATAACCACTATTTGTTTTGATTAACTTTATCTCAACATCAAAACAAACATTTCTGATTTTTCTAGCAACACTGTTTTTTTCTCTACCAGTTTTTTGTGATCAAAAGGGTGAAAAACAGTGGCAAAATCTACATCAACAAACCATGGGTTTGTATGACAAAGGCCAATACGAAATGGCGTTTGAACAAGCCAAAGTATCTCTAGATTATGCGCAATCTGAATTTGGGAATAAACACATCCATACAGCGAGAAGTTTAAATACACTGGCCTTTCTTTATCATCTTTTTGGGGATTATCAATCAGCTGAGCCCTTGTATCAAAGCGCATTGGGTATTCGTATTACCAATCTAGGAAACCAACACCTTGATACCGCAAGAACGCAGACTAATTTAGCTCTTTTGTATCACGACCAAAATCGCTATGAACATGCTGAGCTTCTTTACAAAAGCGCATTACAAACCCTAGAACATCTTTTTGGAAACACTCACGCAGATATTGCTGTTATTTTGACAAATTTATCATTATTATATGAACAGACTAAACGCGAAGATATGGCAAAAAAATTACATAATAGGGTTATTGAAATACGGCTTTTAGAAAAGCAACAGAAACAAAATCATGGCAAAAATTAAAAGCGAATTTGTATGTAGAGAATGTGGTGCTAACTACCCACAATGGACAGGCCAATGTTTAGAGTGTAGAGCATGGAATACTTTAGAAGAAGTCGTGCTATCTCGTGCTACAGCAAGCAAACCAGAAAGCCTAAAGGACCTGCCACCTTCTAAAGTACAAAATCTCTCTGATGTTAAATCAGAGCAAAAATTACGACTTTCAACTGGTCTTAGCGAATTAGATAGAACTTTAGGTGGCGGTTTGGTCGACGGGTCGGTTGTGCTTATTGGTGGCGACCCTGGTATTGGTAAATCAACCCTTATTTTGCAGGCTGTTGCCGCTATTAATCAAACAAATACAACGCTTTATGTGAGTGGCGAAGAGTCTGCAGAACAAGTCAGTGATCGTGCTCTTCGACTGGGTATCCATGAAGATGTTTTGCTTTTGAGTGAAACCCACTTAGAAAAAATTATCCAGCTTGCCAAAGAAACCAAACCTAAGGTTATTGTTATTGATTCAATTCAAACCATGGTGTCGGATGGCTCAACCTCAGCACCCGGTTCAGTGACACAGGTGCGTGACTGTGCTGCACAATTGACACAATTTGCCAAACAAACCAATACCATTCTACTGATGATTGGTCATGTTACTAAAGGTGGGTCTTTAGCTGGTCCAAGAATCTTAGAGCATATGGTGGATGCCGTTTTGTATTTTGAAGGTGATCCCGGCGGACGTTATCGGGTGATACGTGCAGTTAAAAACCGTTTTGGTGCGGTAAATGAAATCAGCGTGTTTGGTATGAGTGAGGCTGGGCTTAAGCAAGTTGAAAATCCATCAGCCATCTTTTTATCAAACCAAACCAAACCCTCACCAGGGTCGATGGTGATGGTAACGCGTGAAGCAACTCGTCCACTTCTTATTGAAGTGCAAGCCTTAGTTGACCAAGCTGGTGGCAACCCAAAACGTGTGTGTGTCGGTCTTGAACAAAATCGTCTATCGTTGCAATTGGCAATTCTTCATAAACATGGTGGTCTTGCCACTTCTGATCAAGATGTGTTTGTTAATGTGGTTGGTGGCGTAAAAGTTGCAGAAACAGCTTCTGACTTGGTGGTAATACTTGCCATTGCATCTAGCTTGAGGGATAAAGTTATACCCAAAGATTGGATTGCTTTTGGCGAAGTAGGATTAACAGGTGAAATTCGACCTGTTTATAACGCCGAAGAGCGCCTGCATGAGGCACAAAAACATGGATTCAGAGTTGCTATAATTCCTAAGGCTAATGCGCCTAAAACACCTATTAGAAACCTAAGTATTATCCCCGTTGAATATCTTTATCAAGCGCTAAGATATATGAATGAGGAGCTATAAACGTTTGTTTGTAGATTGTTAGAGTTTGATTTATGTTAATGGAAATTGTTTTTGCTGCAGGTTGCTTCTGGGGTGTGGAGAAAAACTTCACTGCACTTGAGGGTGTGGTAGATGCCACTTCAGGCTATGCTGGCGGCAATTATGACAACCCAACCTATGACGATGTCCTGAAATATCGTAATCTGGCAGACCCAAGTTTTATTGAGTTTGTGCGCAATATTGGTCTAACCGATAATAAGGTTTTGGAGGCGAAAAGGGATTTAGTTAACCATACTGAGGTGGTCAAAGTTACGTATGATCCGAATAGTATTCTGACGGATACTCTCATTAAACATTTCTGGGAAATACATGATCCAACTCAGCTTAATCGTCAGGGTAATGATGTGGGCAATAACTATCGTTCGGCTTTATATTTCACCACAGATGAGCAGCGAGCCATTGCACTTAAAACTAAAGACCAATATCAAAATCTGCTTAGTGCAGTAGGCTATGGCAAAATTGTCACCGAGATTAAACCTCTAGATAAGTTCTGGCCAGCTGAGGACTACCATCAAGATTATCTAACTAAAAACCCAAATGGCTATTGTCCAAATCACGCTACAGGCGTTAAATTTGAAAGTACAAAAATCAATACAACACCACCAGTAAAAATTCAACCGTTAGGTGGGCAAGAAATCTTGGTGATTGAGGCACAAGACAAAGCCAGCTGTCTATTTTGTTTGGAGTTTGAAAAGAAGGTTAGCTCGAAATATCAAGGCTCTATTCCTCTGCGTAGCGCACCTAAATCAAGTCTTAAAGGATTTACACTTAAAACCCCGGCCTGGGCCACTCCAACCATTTTGTTTATAAAAGATGGCGCTGAGGTGTGGTCGCACCAAGGCTATCTAACTCCTAAAGAATTCTACCAAGCCCTGGGTGAGTTTAAGCTAGGTAAAAGTTCAGAGGCCTTTAAGGTTGCGTTTGAACAAGGCACTGATGCGCGTTATTGTAAGCAGTATGAGATCTTCAAAAATACCCCAGATGGCGTCTTTATTGATAAGCTTTCAGGCGCACCACTGTTTGACACCCGCGACCGCTTTAACTCTGGAACAGGCTGGTTGTCTTTTACCAAACCAGTCAATGGCTCAGTGTATGAGAAAATTGATTATAGCTATGGCATGACACGTATTGAAATTCGCTCAGTCTCATCTAATATTCACTTAGGCCATGTTTTTGATGATGGACCAGGTGGAAAACCGCGTTATTGTATTAATGCGACAGTATTAGAATTTATACCTAGGTAGGCTTACAAGTCGATACCTTTTTGTGCTTTGATATTTTTTCTAAAGGCGTGTTTAGTATCTTTGAGATCACTCACAGTATCAGCAAGATCAATTAATGCTCTCGAAGCAGCGCGACCGGTGATCACAACATGCTGATTAGCCGGACGATTAATAATTGAGTCGACAATATCCTGCTCATCTAAATATTGATAGTTAATCATATAAGTTAGCTCATCTAAGACAATCAAATTGATTGACGGGTCTTTAAGGCGTTGTTTTGCCAAAGCCCAAGTATTCATTGCCATTTTGGTATCGTATTCTTTATCTTGCGTATCCCAAGTAAAGCCAGTTTTCATTGAGATAATTTGTACATTCGGCTGTTGTTTAAGAAACATATCTTCGCCTGTATCTTGAACGCCTTTTAAAAATTGAACCACCACCACACGCATGTCATAACCTAAGGCACGACAAACCATCCCTAAAGCAGAAGAAGATTTTCCTTTGCCGTTACCAGTGAGAAGAATTACTAAATTTTTATCAATATTGGCCTGTTGAATACATTGATCTACGTATTCTTTTTTGCGCTGCATGCGAGTCTTGTAAGCGCGATCTTTGGTCATTAGCTAAAATGAGTGCTCAGGCTTTTGATAATACGAACGCGTGCATAAAGCGTGAGTGTGATAGATGCAACTAACATCCAAGACAATACTGGTGCAATCTCAAGCCAAGACCAGTGAGCGGCATAGCTACCAAAATCCGCCCAAGGGCTGGTGGTGAACGCATAATAGCTAGCAGTGGCTATAAGCCATTGGAGTGACAAAATCCCGATGACCAATATAGCGTTTTTAAACCAAGCGTTGTTTAATGACAGTGAACTAATAAACTTACCCGCCCAAAAGGTTAGTGCGTAACTAAGCATGAGTACGCTATAAGCTGGCGTTATACAGTGTGCACTCACACCTTGATAGACAATGGCGTAATTATCAATGGCTACTGCAGTTACTATCAGAGTAAATGCTACCCAGAATTGTCGCAGATAGATACCGGCAATAAGTAGTGCAGGTAATGTGAAATCAGGCAAATGCAGAAAAGATGAAGCCCAACTGTTATGGCCACGGGTGGCAATAATAAGCAATATTATCAGCAATAATGCAAATAAATTTGTTGTATTTTTTAATCTCGTGGTCATCATTTCCTCTTGCTAAATTATATAGTTAACTGATAAAGATATAGTTTTTTGTATTTACAATTGTTTGCTAATAATTGACTTGCAGTTAACTAAGCATTGTATGTTAAAAGTTATAAGCTATTGCTAAGTTGATTGTGCGGCCCAGTTGGTTGTAACCAGAGGCTACTTCATAATCTTTATCAAGCGCATTATTGATTGTGGCGATAAGTTGAGTTTTTTTATCATATTGATAAGAGGTGGCTAGATTTAACAATCCATAACCGCCAAGCTTGGTTGTGCCACTGTTGGTATCCCATGCCCAAGACTTTCCTATTATTCCAATTCTATTGGTGTATTTGCCGTAATCATTGGTTGCGGTTATCCCGATCGAGTGTTTAGGGCGTCTTCCTGTTTGATAATTTGTCCCATTTTTTTCAGAGATGTTATAGCCATATTCTGTATCGACATTCCAGTTAACAATATTGGTTTTGATGTTTAAATCAATGCCTTTAATATCGTATTTACCATCATTGGTATAGTAATGGCTGCCCCATGGTCCATTGTATTTGAAAAAACCATCAACTTTATTCTTATAGGCTTTGATAGATGTAATACCCCACTTAGATTTTTTCTCTATGCCCAACTCAATATTTTTTGATGTTTCGGGCTTCAAATCAGTTTTATTTTGATCAATATTAGCACTGGTTTTGGAAATAGATGCAAGCTTTGTGGCTTTGCCATACGCTCCAGATAGGCGCCAACCATTATCTAAATCTCTTGCTAATGCTATATTGTAGGTGAAGTGGTCTCCAAACCTATCATGATCAATATTTCTAATCCCAACCACAGCATCGTTATCAAATACAACACGCTGCCATTGAGCAAATATATCTGTATTTGAATTCTCGGATGTGCCAGATGTTATTTCATCTTTTTGGTGTGATATACCCCCAACCAATAGCCCTTTGTCAACATTAAACTCTGAGGCAAAGGTGATGTCAGTTTCTTTATAGTCACCACCATAATACGATTGTTCGTTTTGAGCATAACTTAATTTTGATGAGAGGTTGTCAAAAAAATCATGGTTTAGTTCAACATTGTACTGTTGAAGGTCGTTATTATTAATGCCATCATCATATTTAACATCGGCACTTGAGTTTAATATTCCAAATTTAACATTTGTTTTAGCAGAGATATTTTTCCCAATATTAAAACCAACCGCTGTTCTGTCAATTGAATCTTTGTCATTACTATCAGTATCTTTTGCATCAATACCATCGGTGTGGTAGTCACTGGCTGTGAAATTTATGTAGTTGCCGTCCTCTTGAAAACTAGAAGAGTAGCTTATTTTTTTACTATTATGTGTACCATAAGAAACATGAATAGAGCTATGCTCACCTTCAGAACTTTCTTTGTTGGTAAAGACATGAACCACACCACCAATTGCCCCTGATCCATACAAAGCAGAATATGGGCCTTTTACGATTTCAACTCTTTCAATTTGATCAAAGGGAATTAACTCTAAGTGGGGTTGACCATACCAACTAACTTTAATACCATCGACCAAAACAATAGTGTGTCTGGCATCATTACCACGGATTCGAATTGCAGCAGTAGAGCCTTGTCCAGCTTCTAAATTTGCCGAGGGTATTGTTGCCAATAACTCCAAAAAAGTTCTGGCGCCACTTTGTTGAATATCTTCTTTTGTTACCACCACTTTTGACGCGATAGAACCCACAACAGGGTTATTGGTTCGATACTCGGTATTTAGATAAATTGGAATCGGGCCCAAAACAGCATTACTTGCTGTTGAGAATGTAGCCACTGACACTACTAATACTTTTGTTAGCTTTTTAAAGTCCATATTTGTTTTCCGTTAGTAATTTAACGGTCGTGAGTGGGCGTACGCAACCATGCATATTCCCGTAACTCACTACCCATCGTAGTTGTTTATTTATTTCAATGCATGTATCGGACTATACCGTTGCGAGGGCAGTGTTGGAGTTTCACCAACTTCCAGAGGCAATGTAATTTGAATTTTTTGTAATTATAATGTGTTTATAATATTAATTATTATCATAATTATAATAAAATATATTATATTTACTCATGATTGAAATAGCACATTTAAAATTAACAAGAGCTTTAAAAAAATATGGCAATGTCTCAGATGCCGCCGATAGTTTGTTTTTGACACAATCGGCATTGTCTCATCAGATCAAAAAACTAGAAAATTTAGTTGATGGGCCAATATTCATAAGACACTCAGACCCTTTTAAATTAACCCCCACAGGGGATAAACTACTTGAATTAGCTGCAAAGGTCTTGCCACGTATTGAAACTACGGAAAAACAGCTGAGTAGTTTGGATGGCGGCCGACTAAATATAGCCATTGAATGCCACAGTTGTTTTGATTGGCTGATTCCAACTTTAGACAGTTATAGGGAAAAACAACCCAAGGTTGATTTTGATTTATCCCTAGCGTTTAGTTTTGAGCCGATGATTGCTTTGCAAAACTATGATGTTGATATGGTGGTTACTTCCGACCCTATTGATGATGAACAATTTGAGTATTTTTCGTTGTTTCAGTATCAGATGCTAATGGTCTTATCCAAAAAAAATCCACTCCATACTAATGCATACATTATGCCAAAAGATTTGACATCCGAGACCTTGTTGACTTATCCAGTTGAGCACTCAAGATTGGATGTCTTTAACTATTTTTTGACGCCGGAAAAGCAATATCCTAAACGAATTAGGAGGGTTGAATTACCCATTATGATGATGCAATTAGTGCTGAATAATCAAGGTATTGCCACTATGCCTGAATGGGCGTTAACAGATCAACAAAAATCAAAGGTTGTGCTAAAACCTATGGGTAAAAATGGGTTATGGCGTACACTTTATCTGGCAGTTAGAAAGCGCGATGCGCAGCTTAATTACATCAAGGATTTTGCCCAAACTGCAAAACAAGTTACCATTGCGACTTTAAGTAATATTAAGGGTCTGTAAAATCCCTTGTTTCTGATAAAATAATTCGATTTTAATTTGATTTAATTTAGGAGCAAATATTAATGTCTCAGGCATACAATTTTAGTGCTGGTCCTGCCATGTTACCTAGTGCGGTTTTAAAACAAATTCAAGGTGAACTGATAGAGTACGGTAACGCTAAGGCTTCCGTGATGGAAATCTCCCATAGAGGTGCAGATTTTATGGCATTGGCCCAGAAGTCTGAACAAGACCTTAGGGACTTGATGCACATCCCTAATAATTACAAAGTGTTGTTTTTGCAAGGTGGTGCATCGGCTCAATTCTCTATGGTGCCAATTAATCTATTAAGAGGGAAAACCAAAGCAAACTATGCACATACGGGTCACTGGTCTAAAAAGGCGATTGCTGAAGGCAAGCGTTACTGTGATGTTAAAGTAGTTACAGATAGTAGCGATAATAAATATACCGATATTGAAGATTTTTCTAATTGGAATATTGATACCGATGGCGCTTATTTGCACTACACTCCAAATGAAACCATTGCAGGCTTAGAATTTGATTATATTCCCGATGTTGACATACCTTTAGTGGCGGATATGTCTTCGACCATTCTTTCTCGTCCAATTGATGTGTCTAAATTTGGTGTGATTTATGCCGGTGCACAAAAAAATATTGGCCCTGCAGGGCTAACGATTGTGATTGTCAGAGAGGATTTAATCGGTCAAGCAATGGATAAGCAGCCAATATTATTTGACTATGCCACGCAAGCAAATAACGATTCAATGTATAACACTCCTGCAACTTTCTCTTGGTATGCAGCAGGGCGTGTTTTTGAATGGCTAAAGGACAACGGTGGGGTTGAGGCGATGGCTCAGGTCAATCAAGCTAAAGCCAATAAGTTATATGAGGCGATTGATAATTCAGCCTTTTACTCTAATCCTGTGGCTAAGCGTTATCGTTCATGGATGAATGTGCCATTTATCTTGGCCGATGATGCATTGGATAAATTATTTTTAGAAAAATCGTTTGATGCAGGCCTTCTGGCACTAAAGGGTCATCGCTCAGTTGGTGGCATGCGTGCGAGCATCTACAATGCGATGCCTATGGAAGGTATAGACGCCTTGGTAGATTTTATGAAAGATTTTGAGAAGGAAAACGCATAATGAATAAAGTTCAGACGCTAAATAATATCTCAGCAGTGGGATTGGATAAATTACCTAGAGATGCTTATGAAGTGGCTTCAGAGATGTCAGACCCTGACGCCATCTTGGTTCGAAGTGCCAAGATGCATGAGATGGATATTGGCGATAATCTAAAAGCAGTTGGTCGTGCCGGAGCTGGTGTAAACAACATCCCTTTAGAGAAAATGAGTGAAAAAGGCGTGGTGGTGTTTAATGCGCCTGGTGCCAATGCCAATGCAGTGAAAGAATTGGTTATCTCTTCAATGCTTTTGGCCAGTCGTAACATTTGTCAAGCATGGGATTATGTTAGAGGGTTGCCCTTAGATAATTTAAAGACTGCTGTTGAAGATGGAAAGAAAAACTATGCCGGGTCAGAATTACCTGGCAAAACCTTGGGTATTGTTGGTCTCGGTTCTATTGGTGTACAAATTGCCAATGCGGCCCATGCATTAGGGATGAATGTGATTGGTTTTGATCCCAGTATCACCATTAAGAGTGCATGGAAGCTCTCTGCTGGCGTGGAACAAGCAATCAGTATTGATGAGCTATTTTCAAAAAGTGATTTTGTCTCTTTTCATGTACCACTATTAGACAGTACAAAAAACTTACTTAACGCTCAAAGAATTGCTATGTTGCCTAAAGATGCAACCATTCTTAATTTTGCTCGAGATGGTATTGTTGATGAAAATGCATTAATTAAAGCACTTGAGTCAGGCGCGGTTAAATACTACGTTACCGACTTTCCGATTGATGATAAGAAAAATCACGAACGTGTTATAGCCTTACCTCACCTAGGCGCTTCAACTTCTGAAGCAGAAGACAATTGTGCTGTCATGGTGGCGAATCAGGTTAAAGATTACCTTGAAAATGGTAACATCATTAATTCTGTTAATTTTCCAGAAGCTATAATGCCACGCGCTGGAAAAGAAAGAATCGCCATTACGCATTTGAATATTCCTAACATGGTGGGTCAGATTTCAACAGCTATTGCACAGGCTCAGGCTAATATTGTTGATATGTTAAATAAATCAAGAGGCGAGGTTGCCTATACTTTAGTTGACCTAGAAAGTGAAATTTCTGATACAGTAATCGATAATTTGAAAAAGGTTGAAGGTATATTGACAGTTAGAGGGTTATGACAGGTAAAACACTCGACCAATTAAGAAAAGAAATTGATGCACTGGATGCAAAAATTCAGTCGCTAATTGGGGAGCGTGCGCAATTAGCCATTGAAGTAGCCGAAGTTAAAAAATCGCTAGAAAGCCAAAGTGTTTTTTACAGACCAGAACGCGAAGCTCAAGTATTGCGTTCAATTATGGAGCGTAATCAAACCCACCTTAAGGATAAAGACATTGCCCATATCTTTCGAGAAATTATGTCCGCATGTTTGGCGCTAGAACAAGGACTTAATATTGCTTATTTGGGACCAGAAGGAACATTTACTCAAGAAGCTGCCCTTAAACATTTTGGTCATGCTGTTAAAACACTTGATTGTGGTAATATTGATGAGATATTCCATCAAGTTGAAAAAGGCAACGCCGATTATGGTGTGGTGCCAATAGAAAATTCATCCAATGGTGTGGTAGGCACAACCATTGATATGCTCTATTCTCAAACACTAAAGGTTTGTGGTGAAGTAGAGATTGCTATTCAACATCAACTAATGATGGCGGACCAATCGCAAGAAATTAAAGTAATTTATGCGCACCAACAGGCATTAGAACAGTGTAGCCGTTGGCTTTCCAATCATTATCCAAATGTAGAGCTTAAAAGCGTGGCTTCTAATGCACTGGCAGCACGTATTGCCAAAGAAGAACCCAATGCAGCGGCGATTGCTTCAGAGGCAGCGCTGAGTTTTTATGGTTTAGATAGGGTAGCTAAAAATATTGAAGATAAGGTCGGCAATGTCACACGTTTTCTCATTTTAGGAAAAGAGGACGCCAAGCCCTCAGGTGAAGACAAAACCACATTATTGGTGGTAGCTAAACATGAGTCAGGCGCTTTGTTTGACATACTTGAGCCATTTAAAGAGCATAAAATAAATATGTTGCAACTGGCTCGTCATCCAATACCGGCCGTGAAGTGGGAATATCTTTTTTTGATTGATATCGAAGGACATCAGCAACAAGCTCATGTGCAAAAAGCTTTAGACAAGGTTGCTGATCGAGTACTTAAAATGGAAATTTTGGGCTCTTATCCTGTTGCGATTCTATAATTTGAAATTTGAATGAGTGTTTGTGAATCAATACTCTCTTTGAGTCCGTATCAAGGCGGAAAACCAATCAGTGAACTCAAACGTGAACTGGGTTTAGAACATGTGGTCAAATTAGCCAGCAATGAAAACCCTTTAGGCGTAGGGCCTAAAGCATTAGCTGCCATGGAAAACGCCATTACCGAAATTAATCGTTACCCTGATGGTAATGGTTTTGAGCTCAAGCAAGCCATCGGTCAGCACTTATCAATAAATGCTTCAAAAATTACCCTTGGAAATGGATCCAACGATGTTCTTGAGTTAATTGCACGAGCTTATTTATGCGCTAAAACCGACGAGGTAATATTCTCCCAATATGCATTTGTGGTTTACCCTTTGGTAACCACTGCCATTGGTGCTAAAGCCGTGGTGACACCGGCTAAGGATTTTGGGCATGATTTAGAGGCAATGCTTGCGGTAATTAGTGAGAAAACAAAGTTGATATTTATTGCCAATCCTAACAATCCTACCGGCACCTTGCTAAGTGATGATGCAATTTATAACTTTTTAAAAAAGGTGCCTTTATCGGTCATTGTGGTTTTAGATCAAGCATATTTTGAATATTTGGATATTAAAGACAACGCCAGTAAATGGCTAAAAGAATTTGATAATTTGGTAATTACACGAACTTTTTCTAAAGCCTATGGTCTTGCCGGATTACGCGTTGGTTATGCATTGTCTAGCAATAAAATTGCCGATTATCTGAATCGTATTCGTCAGCCATTTAATGTAAATCATGTGGCACAATCTGGCGCAATTGCTTCCATATCAGACAGTACATATCTTATTCGATCAATTGCTGCAAATAAAAACGGTTTGAAGCAGTTAGCTGATGGATTTAGAGCATTGAATATTACCTACATTCCTTCATATGCGAATTTTATTGCTATCAAGGTTGATAATGCCAAGCAAATGTATCAAAAGCTTTTAGAAAAAGGATTTATTGTTCGTCCAGTTGAGATGCAAAACTATCTTAGAGTCTCTGTAGGCACTAAGAATGAGAATGAACAGTTCCTTGATGCATTAAAATCGCTACTATGATTGAAAAGATTTGTATTATTGGTGTTGGTCTTATTGGTGGGTCGTTTGCCAAAGGTTTAAAAAATGCGAAAAAAGTCAAAACAATTTGCGGTTTTGGCAGAAGTAAGGCGCATTTATCTCAAGCAAAAAAACTCGGCGTGATTGACGAATACAGCACAGACATTGCCACCGCTGTTAAAGATGTGGATTTGGTTCTTATTTCTACGCCAGTTGACAGTTTTGGTCAAATTTTAGAATCAATTAAACCTCACATTAAAGATACAACTATTATTTCCGATGTTGGCTCTACCAAGGGCAGTGTGATACAAATTGCACAATCGGTTTTTGGAAAGATGCCACCCAAATTTGTACCTGCACACCCGATAGCCGGCAGAGAAAAAAGTGGCGTAGAGTCTATTGATGATGGGCTATTTGTTAATAAACGTGTGATTCTTACACCTGAGAAACAGACCGACGCTCAAGCGATTGAGCTTGTGAGTGAATTATGGCATTGTGTGGGCGCTAGTGTTGAAATTATGAGTCATAAAGATCATGACGATTTATTAGCAATGACTTCGCACCTGCCCCATATGTTGGCGTTTGGTTTGATGGATTACTTAATCAAAAATAATCCAAACGCTTGTGATTATGCCGCAGGCGGTTTTAAAGATTTTTCGCGTATTGCATCGAGTGATGCGATTATGTGGCGTGATATCTGTTTAAACAACAGTGATGATATCATCAAACACATTAACGGCTATAAAGAGACTTTAGATCGGCTCTCAAAACTGATTAAAAATCATGATGCACAAGCCTTGCAAAAACTTTTTGAAGAAAGTAAACAAGCGCGTGACAACTGGCTAGACGATTAATTATTATGAGTAATTTCGTTGTAAGTCCAGCCAATACTTTATCCGGCGTTGTAAAAGTTCCGGGAGACAAATCTATCTCTCATCGTTCAATTATGCTCGGTTCTTTGGCCAAAGGCACCACACATATCAGTGGTTTTTTAGAAGGTGAGGATGCACTATCCACACTTAAAGCCTTTCAGGATATGGGTGTTAAAATACAAAGAGATAACGATAAAGTTGTTGTTCATGGCGTTGGAATACACGGCTTAAAAAAACCAAAAAAAGCACTTAATTTAGGTAATTCTGGCACTTCTATTCGTTTAATGTCCGGTATTTTGTCAGCACAGACATTTGATGTAGAGATGATAGGTGATCAGTCTTTGTCTAAACGCCCTATGGGGCGTGTCATTGATCCACTTCAGAGTATGGGTGCAGTCATTAATAGCAGTGATGGAAAGCCTCCTCTTAAAGTCAAAGGTGGGCAGACATTGCACGCCATCAATTATGAACTTCCAGTCGCCTCTGCACAAGTCAAATCTTGTATCTTGTTAGCTGGTTTATACGCCAAAGGCAAAACTTGCGTGAGTGAACCGGCACCAACACGTGATCATACTGAGCGAATGTTAAAGGGCTTGGGTTATAAAGTTGAGGTGGTTGATAATCAAATCTGCGTAGAAGGTGGCGGTGATTTAATAGCAACAGATATTCAAGTGCCAAGCGATATCTCTTCTGCAGCATTTTTCATGGTTGCTGCTGCTATTGCACCAAGTGCAGACATTACATTAGCAGGCGTCAATATCAATCCAACTCGAACAGGCGTGATCGATATTTTAAAGCTAATGGGTGCTAAGATCAGTTTGCAAAATGAAAGAGAAATTGGGGGTGAATTACTAGCCGATATTCGTGTTCAAAGCTCAAAACTCAAAGGTATACACATCCCAGAAGCATTGGTGCCACTTGCTATTGATGAGTTTCCCGTTATTTTTATTGCTGCCAGCTGTGCCCAAGGTGAAACCATACTCACAGGAGCCAAAGAACTTAGAGTTAAAGAATCAGACCGCATTCAAGCCATGGCCGATGGTTTGACCATCCTAGGGATTGAAAATACGGTTTTAGAAGATGGTATCAAGATACAAGGGGGGGATTTTCAAAAACCATTGAGTGTTATTAAGTCGCATCATGATCATCGTATATCAATGTCATTTGCTGTTGCATCGCTTAGATGCGACTATCCAATTGAGATACATGGTGTTGAAAATGTTAAAACCTCATTTCCAAATTTTGTAGAGTTAGCCAATACTGCGGGAATGCATATTCAAGAAGTCTAAGTTTTTAATCTGCCATTAAAAAAGGCGCCTTAGGCGCCTTTTTTGTTTTTCAATTTAATTATTTTAGTAGCCACCTTTACGTTTCGTTTCAGGAAGACCTGCCACCTTACCGGCCTGTTTTGCAGGACCTTTAGGGAATAGTGCGTAGAGTTCCTTGGTGGTTAATTTGCCGTCCCAATCGCCTTTTAAAGCTTTCACCATATTACGTTCGTTAGGTTGATTACCGTTATTGTTAATGTATTCGTCACGCAAAAAGTTCATAAGCTTGAAACTTTCGTCTGTTAATGTAATATTTTCTTCTGCAGCAATCTCTTGTGCAATATCTTCATTCCATTCGTTTAAATCTTTTAAATAACCATGGTCGTCTCTTTCTAGATCAGTTAATGCCATTGTGTATTTCCTCCAATGTGAATAAAACTATAAAAAGGATTTATTATATAATAAGCCCCTTTTATTTTTCCTTTTTTTTGTAAGGATATTGCTTTTATGACAATAGAAAATGCATCGTCTTTTTTTGCTTGGGACGTTTCTTCGTATTTAGCACTGTTTCTTGTTAGTGCTTTTATCATTGTTACAATCGATAAGCTTTTTTTTGCCAATGATGATGATTTGAAAACCAATCAAAATCAAAAATCGGGCTTTTCAAAGTTTATCTACTTTATCTTATTTTTGCGTTTTAACAAAGGTGAGAAATACTTAAATCGTCCTAAGATTGTGCAATGGTCGGCTGAGTTTTTCCCAGTATTGTTATTGGTATTTGTGCTTAGAGGCTTTGTAGCAGAGCCATTTAGAATTCCTTCTAACTCTATGATGCCCACATTACTGACTGGTGATTTTATCTTGGTTAATAAATTCACTTATGGCGTTCGCCTGCCTATTACCAATACTTTGTTATTTAGTAATAACAAGCCGCAAAGAGGTGATGCAATTGTTTTTCGTTATCCCAATTATGAGAAGGATGATAAGTACAACGGTGCCGACTTTATCAAACGAGTGGTTGCAATACCAGGGGACGTTATTATCTATCATCAGGATAAGCTAACTATTAACGATAAGCCAATTGCATATAAAGATTTAGGAGAGTATGTGGGTGTTGAGTCAGGTACACCAATGAGTGGCTTCGAACGTAAACGTGAAATGCTTGATGACAATCCTCATGACATTTTGCTAGACCCAAAAAGCTATTCCAGAGGAGTTAAAGCCGTTGTTCCTAAAGGGCATTATTTTGTTTTAGGGGATAATCGTGCTCGAAGTAGTGATTCACGTTTTTGGGGTTTTGTGCCACAAGATTATATTATTGGTAAGGCTTTTGGTATTTGGATGCACTATGACGAATCATTAAAATTTGATCGTTTAGGTGGTTTTGATTAGATCTAGTTGATGTGCTTTAGAATGTTATCTAGTTCGGTCTGGGACTTATAATGAATGATGATTCTGCCTTTGTTGTTTGAATCTTTAATCTCGGTCTTGGAATCTAGTTTTTGACTTAGGTTCTCCATCAATTCTTGAATGTGTGGCTCAATACTTGAGGTTTTTTTCGGTTTGGGATTTAGCACACGCTTAACCAATTCTTCCGTTTGACGAACAGAAAGGGATTTTTGAATCACTTGATTGGCTACATCGAATTGTTGATCTTCCGGAAGTGATAGTAGTGCACGTGCATGACCCATTTCTAAATCACCATTGCCTAAAAGCTGTTTAACCGAATCGTTTAGTTGCAAAAGGCGAATCAAATTTGAAACACTTGAACGTGAGCGACCGACCACATGAGAGATTTCTTCATGGGTCATGTCAAAATCAACAATCAGTTGTTGTAGGGCCTTTGCTTCTTCCAAAGGTGTAAGTGATTCTCTTTGGATATTTTCAATCAGACCAATGGCCAGAGCCACCTGATCATCAATCTCACGAACGATAACGGGTACTTCAGTTAGACCAGCAATCTGTGCAGCACGCCAGCGTCTCTCGCCAGCAATAATTTCATATTTGTCGTAGGTAACTTTTCTAACGACCAAAGGTTGAATTACACCTTGCGATGTAATTGAATCGGCCAGCTCATTAAGCGTATCAGGGTCGATATCATCTCTGGGCTGAAACTTACCTCTTTGCAGGGCACCCACCGCTAACATGCTCAAGCCAGAATTATTCCCAGATTGGTTATCTTCGTTAGAAACTTGGCCTAAAAGAATATCTAATCCGCGACCGAGTTTTGAAATTTTTGCCATGAACAGTCCATTAATTTATTTGTGTTTTTCTTAACACCTCACTCGCCAATGAAATATAGGCGATGGCACCTTTGGATGATCTGGCGTAATTAATCGCCGCTTGACCAAAACTTGGTGCTTCAGCCAATTTTACATTTCTAGGAATGATGGTTTTAAAAACTTTATGCGAAAAATATTGCAACAACTGGATAGACACTTCATTAGACAGATTATTACGTGTATCAAACATAGTACGTACGATGCCAGTTATGTCAAATTCAGGATTGGTGGTGTTTTGTATTTTTTCAATGGTTTGAATCAATGCACTCAAGCCTTCAAGTGCGTAATATTCACATTGCATTGGGATAATGATGCCACTAGATGCAGTAAAAGCATTAATGGTGAGCATATTAAGTGAAGGCGGGCAATCAATAATAATATAGTCATACTCATCAAAAAAATTAGCAATAATATTTTTTAGCTTGTATTCAGAGCCATCCTGTCGTAGAAGCTCTACCTCTGCGGCCACCAAATCCGTGTTTGAGCCAATAACATCAATGTTCACACCTTCGGCATAAATAATGGCTTGTTTGTGATGACATTCATCCAAGAGTAATTCGCAAATAGAGTGTTCAAGGTTGTATTTATCAATGCCACAGCCCATGGTGGCATTGCCCTGTGGGTCAATATCAATCAGTAAAACACGTTTTTTAATAGCTTTTAGTGCTGCCGATAGGTTAACAGCAGTAGTGGTTTTACCGACACCGCCTTTTTGGTTAGCAACCGAGAGAACAACAGCCATAAATCATCTATCAAGAACAGTTAATGCTTTTAGTAGATTTGAGGCCTCATGAACAAAATAGTCTTTTTTCAATTTCTCAATGGCTTTGTTATCTTCTATCGCTTGTTTATCTTTTTGTGCATCAATGAT
Source organism: uncultured Piscirickettsiaceae bacterium (assembly GCA_964647705.1). GTDB lineage: Bacteria > Pseudomonadota > Gammaproteobacteria > PS1 > Pseudothioglobaceae > CAZYIW01. The sequence continues at coordinate 16,584 of CAZYIW010000001.1, read as the reverse complement.
TTCTTCAGCAGAAAGCTTGGACGGGTCTTCAACTTCAAGATGTCCATCAAGATCTTTCTCTTTGGTTTCAATCATGTCTTCCTCTTCTTCATTATCTAAACTGATATTTTTTAGTATGATGTCTGGCTCAATGCCTTTTGCTTGAATAGAGCGACCAGAAGGGGTGTAGTAACGGGCTGTGGTGATTTTTAGACCATAACCATTATCAAGCTCAACAATGGTTTGTACCGATCCTTTACCAAAAGAGGGCTGACCCATAATAACAGCGCGTTTATGATCCTGTAAAGCACCAGCAACAATCTCAGATGCAGATGCAGAACCTTCATTGATCAAGACCACCATTGGAGAACCTAATAAGATATCACCGCTTTCGGTTTTAAATTTGAGATTAGAACTAGAAATACGTCCTTTGGTGTAGACAACCAAACCCTTTTTATCAATAAAAGCATTAGAGACACCTACAGCGCCTTCTAGCACACCACCAGGATTATTTCTTAAATCCAGAATTAAAGAATCAAGATAACGACCATTTTTTTCAACCAATTTATCAAGAGTAGTTGAAAGTAAGTCTAGAGTAGGATTTTGAAAACTGGATATACGAATATAGCCCATATTTTCTTCAAGTAGATATCCTTTAACAGAGGTAATAGTGATTATTTCACGAGTGATATTCACCGTAAAGGGCTTTTTCCCATTACGAACAATGGTAAGTTTGATGCTGGTATCTGGCTTTCCACGCATCAACTCAACACCATCTTCTAGCGTCATGCCACGAACTGGTTTATCACCAATTTTGACAATTAAATCGCCAGCTTGAATACCTGCCCTATAGGCTGGCGTATCGTCAATAGGGGAGATTACTTGAATGACATCGTCTTTCATGCCAATCACAATACCAAGACCACCAAATTTACCAGTGGCACTTTCTAGTAAATTTTTTTGTTCTTTTGGTTCTAGATAATTTGAATGAGGATCAAGACCATTAACCATCCCTTTTATCGCATGATCAAATAACTCTTTGTTTGTTACTTCATCAACATAGAGCTGTTTTATATCACTAAAGACACGAGTAAAATCTTCCAAGTCTTTAAAAAATGCCTCTAATCTTTGTTTTTCATTTTCGGTTTGCGCATAAACTGGAGACAATGAGGTAAAAAAGGTATAAAAAAGAAACAAAAATACCGAATGTTTGAAAAAATTGAAGAAAGTCATAATATAATTATCTACTTATAAAAATTCTAAATATAATACTGCTAAATGACACTATCATAATACTACGATAATTTAAGAATTTTACTTGGTTTTAGGTTTTATATATTGGAGAAAAAATGAGAAGATTAAATCTAATTATAGCAACATTAACGCTATTTGTTTCCCAAGCATTGTTTGCTGAGGCGGAAAAAACACAGAAAGAGCAAGGTCCTGTTCAAGCCATACAATCTACCATCGTCAAATTTAATCAGTTAACTTCTACAGCCACATACTCTCCACAAGTGATGAATCTTTTGGTTGAAAAAGAAGTCGCACCACTGTTTGATTTTGATCACATTGCCAATGAAGTCTTGTTGGTGGCTGATGGCAAATTAAGCGAAGATGAAGTTGCATTTTTTACTCAGAAATTAAAGAAAAATATCATGTCAACTCTACTGGTTAGGTTGTCACAGGCAAGATCTACTTCATTTCATTTTATCTCGGCAAGACCGGTAATGGGCGGCTCTGTAGCAGTGCAATTAAGAGTAAATGGATATTCATCTTATCCACTTTATCTAGATTTACTGTTTCACCAAAGCAAAGATAAAAAATGGCAAATTTTCGACATTGTCTTAAATAGCGATAGTTTGACTAACTATTATCAAAAAATGGTTATGATTAAAGCAAGACGATATGGCATTTATGGTATGTTGGGAAGGATATAAAACAAAGAAAGGGGAGGAGATAAATTATGAGTGATATGACTCTATTAGAAAAGGAAGAGGACATTGAAAAGGCAACCAAAGCCTTAAAAGCAATGGCACATCCACTGCGTCTTAAGATTTTGTGCGCACTAAAAAGTGAAGAATTACCTGTTTTAGAAATAGTGAAACAAGTTGGTTCTTCACAATCAAATATTTCACAACACATTGATATTCTTAGAACCAAAGATATTGTTGAGTCTCGACGGGATGGCAATAAAATTTTGTGCAAAGTAAAAGATGCAAAGATTTTGAAGCTGGTCGCTAATATGCAAGCAGTTTTCTGCGAAGAACACTAATCAAAAATTACATCTAACTACTTTCGCATCCTTATGCGCTCGTAGCTCAGCTGGATAGAGTATTGGCCTCCGAAGCCAAATGTCGGGTGTTCGAATCACCTCGAGCGCGCCATATTATGTAAGTTTTTAAAAACCAAACAGCGTAATAAAACCTTTTATTTGGTTTTTTAGTCCATAATAGCTTATCTATAAATCTTTATAAAAAGCTAATTTTGCTTAAACTACTCTCACAAAAACACATTCCTAACCTTAATTGGTCTTCTTCAAGTCCGCTTAATTACAGACCAAAGCTTAAAACTTTGGTATTGCTAATTTTAGGCCTAACACTATTTGGACTTGGTGAGTCGCTTCTCATTACTGCAAATATTGGCGTAAGCCCATGGATTGTTCTTTCTCAAGGTGTTAGCAGTGTCACCAGTCTGAGTGTTGGCGAGGCAACCTTTGTTGTGAGCGTTTTGGTTTTATTCATGTGGATACCATTAAAGCAATTACCTGGTGTTGGGACTGTATTGAATGCAATCATTATTGCAGCCGTCATTGAGTTTTCAGTGCCTTTTCTACCCTATCCCGAACACGCTCTAAATCAGGTGCTACAAACCATTATTGGTATTCTAATTGTTGGCCTAGGCAGTGGTATTTATCTTATCTCAAATCTTGGGGCAGGTCCAAGAGACGGCTTGATGACTGGACTACAGAAAGTCACACAATTGCCAATTTCAATCGTTAGAACAAGTATCGAGGTTACTGTGGTCGTCATTGGTTGGAGTATGGGAGGCGTTGTTGGTCTTGGGACGGTGATATTTGCTATTGGTATTGGCCCCTCAGTGTCAATAGCGCTTGTGCTCGTTAAAAGATTAACATTGGCAATCGCTAAAAAATAAAGATAGTGAAGTTGTCGCTATTATGTGTGAGTGATCAACACAAATCAATTAACAAGTATTTGTTATAAACATTTTTTATCGCTTAATCCAATTTGGGTAATAAAATCACAAAAATCAATATCAAAGGGTTTGAGGTAGTTAACAGTTTCAAAAATATCCAATTTTCGATTACCTGTCTCTACTTTGGCAACAAGTGAATAATGCACATACAGTCTATTTGCAAGTTCTCTTTGAGTCCAGTGTTTCTCAATGCGTAATTTTTTTAACTCATTAAAAAGTTGTTGGTATTTTGTTTCATAGAGCGATACTGATAGATTTTTCAATTTACTCAAGCTTTAAATAAAAAATATAATACCTTTCAAATTGAACTTTACCAAATTAGGAGCAAGATCAAATTGATCAAACTATAAAGATTTTTACATTCGGTGTATATCAAATATGGATAATGAGGATATTTGTTAAATTAAGTCATAAATGAAAGTAACACTCACATTAACAATAATTATTATTCTTTGGTTTGCCTTGTTTCCTATTTCTGCAAACATGGCTGATTTTCACATGTCCTCATTTGCTATTGGCTCGGCCTTTGTGCTGATTCCGGCTTTTTTATTTTTATGGAGTGACAGGGGCGCACAGGCAAACCGAATTGCTTATTATCTGAGTCGCGAAGTTGAGCATTTGATTAACACCAAATTAATTGAATATGACCAGAACAACCCCGAAGCCACACAAAGAGACAGAAATCAAATTTTCCCCATAGAAAATGAAAAGTTCCTCATTTTGCTAGAAGATGAAGATTCTCTGGCAGATTCTTTTAAAGTGTATTCAAAAAAATATGATGTGTATTTGTTAATTCATGACGAATACAATCCCGACGATCTGTCACAGTTCAATCGTGAGAGTTGGTATTGCGATCAAAATTTTAATAAACTGGTTAAGGTCCAATCCCCCAATCCTTTTAACCTTAAAAGGTATTTAATCAAAGGTTAGAATGTTTTTAATTCTATCTTGAAAAAGCATCGATGAATTACCCTGAAATTAACCCTGTAGCACTTGATCTGGGCGGCATACAAATCTATTGGTACGGATTAATGTATCTGTTGGCTTTTACCAGTGCCTATGCTTTGGCAAATATTCGTACAAAAACAAACCCTGATTGGGATCGCAAGCAAATAGAAGATCTGATTTTTTACGGTGCATTAGGTGCAGTGATTGGTGGCAGATTGGGTTATATGTTGTTCTACAACTTTTCTACTTTCATCTCTGAACCTTGGGTTGTGTTTGCTCTTCAAGAGGGTGGCATGTCATTTCATGGCGGACTATTGGGCGTACTTTTGGCGATGACGCTTTTTAACAAAAAACACAACAAAACTTTTTTCTATACCATGGATTTTGTTGCACCACTTGTGCCACTGGGTTTAGGCTTTGGCCGTATAGGTAATTTTATCAATGGAGAGCTCTGGGGCAGTGTTACCAACTCTGTGTTTGGTATGTATATTGCATCAGAAGGTGTGAGTCGTTATCCAACCCAACTTTACGAGGCATTTTTGGAAGGTTTGGTGCTCTTTGTGATACTTTGGGTATTTACAAAACGAAAAAGGCCTTTAATGTCGGTATCGGCATTATTTTTAATTTTCTACGGTGTCTTTAGATTTATAATTGAGTTCGTTCGTCTGCCTGATGTCCATATTGGTTATCTTGCATTTAATTGGCTTACCATGGGTCAGCTCTTGAGTTTGCCAATGATAATTTACGGTATATATTTATTCAAAAAAGCTTATAAAACCACATGAAAGCCTATCTTGACATTGGAAAACGCATTATCAATGAAGGCAAGTGGGTTGAGAATAAGCGTACAGGCAAAAAAACCTTAACCATCATCGGCGCCACTTTTGAGCACGATTTGTCTGATGGAACGGTGCCCGTGGTTACCAGTAAAAAACTTTTTTGGAAACCGGCTATTGCTGAGATGTTGGGTTATATTCGTGGCTATGGTTCGGCAGCACAGTTTAGAGAATTGGGTTGTAATACTTGGAATGCCAATGCCAATGATAATCAAGCATGGCTTGAGAACCCTCACCGCAAAGGTGAAGATGATATGGGGCTTTGTTATGGTGTAATCGGCCGTGCTTTCCCTGGAATCGAAGATGATGAGCCTTTAGATTTATACAAAAAAATTGTCGATGATTTAAGCAGTGGTGTTGATGACAGACGCGAGATTTTTACCTTTAATCACCCGAATCTGATTCATCGTGCTTGCTTGCCAGCATGTATGCACACGCATCATTTTAATAAATTGGGCGATGATTTATATATTGAGAGTTATCAACGCTCTTCTGATTATGCACTAGGGCAGCCTTTTAACCATTTTCAAGTGGCTTTTTTGCTCATGATTACCGCACAAATTACCGGCCATAAGCCTAAGGTTATGCGCCATCATCTATCCAATGTTCATCTTTATGAAGATCAGGTAGAGATTTTTAAAAATGAGCAAATGAACAGAGAACCTTTGCCTCTTCCAAGCCTTAAAATCAATCCTGAAATCAAAACACTAGAGGATCTTGAAACTTGGGTTAGTATGGATGATTTTGAGTTAGTGGACTATGAGCATCATCCAGCTGTCAAATATCCTTTTACAGTCTAGAGCTAATCCCAAATATTAACGGTAATGCCTTTTTCACGTAAGGCATCGGCTTTGTGTTCGATATAACGTTGAAAGCTCGGCTGAGTTTGATAAGCTCCTGAAAGCACATAAGTCATAATTGAGTGCAAGTGAAATTGTTTGAACATAGCGTCTTTACGAATAATTTCGTTACCATTCTTGTCGAAAAAGACAATCGCAGGTTTGTAAGCTAACTGTAAATCCTCATACCATTTTTTAGCAATGGTACGTTTACCTGAGGGAGTAATGAGTTTTTCATCTGACAGTGCATTAAAACGCACAACTTGCATTTTTGATAAATGTTCTTGGGTTTGTGGCAAATTCATCAGCGTTTGGTGAAAAAAGTCACAATCTAGACAGTTTGGCTCTTCAAAAAACACCGCCAAATATTTCTCACTTGGGAGTGTTTGACTACGCGATAGCATATGTGGGCCTGTTTCAAAGATAGGATTGGCATTCAGTTTGCCTGTTTTATTGGTTTTTAAACTACTGATATAACTGGCGTAAGATTGTTCTAGATACTTTCGGTTGGCAATATAATTTAATGTCGCGTGCATCTTGTCAATGGATTGGTAACCGTCAAGTCGAAGTACTATCTTGCCGTTGGTATCTAAGAAAATGATAGTTGGAGTAAATTGCACTCGCATGTGTGCTGAAAATTCTTTTTCAGTGAAGTCTTGCCCGGTCCAATCTACCAACTCACGATCACCCCACATGTTGGTTTCAATCACATCAAAACCGGCCTTGAGTTTTTTTACCAGCGCTTCATCATGAAAATTGTCCTCAACCAGTTTGGCACAATAAGGACAGCCATCTTGATGAAAATAAATTAACACATGGCGGTTCTCATCATTGGCTTCAGCCACATCCTCAGAGAAATCCAAAAAAGAGGCTTTAAACCAATCTGGCAAACTCTCAACTGTTTTAGCGCCTAAAAATTCACCTTGTTTGATCTGTTCATTGGCGAGTGTTGGCTGAGACAACACCAAGGTAAAAATTAAAAAAATAAGACGCATAAATACTTCTCCCCGATATCCTCTATAGATTGATTGTAACGACAAAAACTGACCAATGCAAGATTAAGATCCGTTTTAAACTGCATCAACAGTCTCTATGCCTTTTTGTGGCATAAACAGACCACAACCTAACAAACGATGCTCGCCAATACCATTTTCCTGCAAGCGAACGGATTCGGCTTTTTTCAGATCAGCAATCATTAAAGATCGCGTGTAGATATAACCATCAGGTGTTGAGATTTTTCGATCAAGCCCCGCCATCATTTTGGTGGGTGTAATATCTAATTTTTGAAGTTGTTGATAGACTTCTTGTAAAAAGGCATCTTCACTTGCATTTTGATTACACACAACGTTCTTAGCAAAGATTATTTGCATGTCGCTCATTAACCTGGGTTTTAATGCTTTTACTACTTTAATCTGATATTCACCTAAATCAAGTGTTTTGCCCACGATAGACTCAGATTCGTTAAGCTTTTCTTTAGGCATTCTAATCACCAATTTAGAGCGTTTCGAAGGATAGTAGAAACCAGATTCATGATCTTGTTCCCAGCCATTACCATCGGCAACACTGATATCGAAAATACCCGCGTTTACCTTATTCAACCAGGGCAAATATGCCAATAAAGCTTGTTTTAGAGCGTAGGCATGATCAATGGGTAGAATTTTTGAATGGATGTTAAAAACTGCATCTTGAATCGTATCAGGAACAGTGTAGTGTTCTTCTTTAGAATTTTCCTGCCAAAACATATCTGTAATGCTATTTTACAAAGGTCTTTATAATAGGCATTAATTATAAACGCATACAATGCAATAAAACCCAATAGACTTCGTGGAAAAACTTGAAAAAAAACTCGGTTACCAATTTAACGATGTTGCGCTTCTTAAACAAGCGCTTTCACACCGAAGTGTCGGTAAGCTTAATAATGAGCGTTTGGAGTTTTTGGGCGACAGTGTTTTGGGTGTGGTAATTTCTAGAGAGCTGTATGAGAGGTTTCCCAACATAGATGAAGGCAAGCTTTCGCGCCTACGCTCACATTTGGTCAGAGGACAAACCTTAGCACAGTTGGCACAAAACTTAGATCTTTCAGATGCAGTCATCCTCGGCCAAGGAGAGCTTAAAAGTGGAGGGCATCGCCGAGAATCCATACAAGCGGATGCAGTTGAGGCAATAATCGGGGCAATATTCTTAGATTCAGATTTTGAAACGGTTAGAAATGTAGTACTTGAGCTTTATAAAAATCGCCTAGATAAAGTGAACCCACACGATTCACTTAAAGACGCAAAAACACAGTTGCAAGAACTTTTACAAAAAAAAGGCAGCAAATTACCAAAATACACTTTGATAGACACCGTTGGTAAAGACCATAATGCAGTATTTAGTGTTAATTGCACACTAGCAGATGAAAAAATTCAAGTGCAACAAAGTGCTAAAAGCATCAAAAGAGCTGAGCAATATTGTGCCCAGTTGTTGTTAGACAAGCTCCAAGCGTCATGAATTTTCAAGCAGGATTTATAGCGGTTATTGGACGCCCCAACATGGGTAAATCCACTTTGATTAATGAGTTAATTGGTCAAAAACTCTCAATCACTTCTCATCGTCCTCAAACCACACGACACCGTATACATGGTATCGATACAACAGGTGATTACCAAATGGTATTTGTAGACACGCCGGGAATGCATATTGGCAATAAAAAAGCCATTAATGCTTATATGAATCGTGAAGCAAGCTCGAGTATTGAGGGTGTAGATATGATTCTGTGGCTTATTGAAGCAGGGCGATGGACTAAAGAAGATGAGCGCGTATTAGAGCATGTATCAAAATCCAATATGCCTGTGATTCTGTGTGTGAATAAAATTGATAAATTGGCTTCTCAATCTGATGTGTTGCCTTTTTTACAAAACGTCAGTGAAAAATACCAACCCACAGAAGTGTTTCCACTATCAGCTTTTAATAAAAAAGACATTGCACACTTGCGAGCATTAATACTCAAATATTTGCCCGAACAGGCGATAATTTTTGATGAGAATCTGATTACAGACAGATCTGAGAAATTTGTTGTGGCGGAATTTATTCGTGAAAAACTCATGCGCCATCTGTCTGATGAATTGCCTTATGATCTGACTGTGGAAGTTGAAAAATATGAGTTAGATGGTAATCTGCAACGTATCTCAGCACGTATTTATGTCGACAAAGCTTCGCAAAAAAATATTGTAATAGGCCATAAGGGTGAAATGTTAAAAACCATAGGTACTGAGGCTAGGCGCAGTATTGAAGGCTTTTTAGATCGAAAAGTTTTTTTACAACTTTGGGTTAAAGTGTCTAAAGGCTGGTCTGATGATAAACGCTCCTTAGCATCCTTGGGTTATGACTAAAGTTGACCTGACGCCAGGTTTTTTAATTCATCGAAGAGCGTATCGAAACAATTCTTTATTACTGGATTTTCTGACTTTGGAACACGGCAAAATACGTCTTGTTGGTCGCGGTACGCGTCAAGCAAAAACTGCCATACAAATGTTTGGGCGAGTCAATATATCTTTTTCAGGCAGAGGTGAGTTAAAAACATTAACTCAATGGGAAAGTGACGACATTCCAAGACGATTAACCGGTGAAACTTTGATACTGGGTTTGTATGCAAATGAGCTGATTGACAGGCTTTTGCACGATCATGATTCACATCCATTGCTGTTTAATGTTTATCAAACGTTTGTGAATCGTTTGGCCAATGCTGATGATTTGCAACAACAATGGGCGCTTAGAATTTTTGAAAATCAACTTTTGAGCGAATTGGGTTATGGTCTTGAGTTTGAATACGATTCATCGGGTAATCGAATTAAAGAGTCGAGTCATTACCAATATCAACATCAGTTGGGCTTTACTCTGTCTGAAACAGGTAAAATACTCGGTAAATTTTTAACACTGCTCTCATCTGCAGATATCAAGCAAAAACCCGATAAGAGTAGTCTAAGAATTTATCGTGATTTAAATCGGCAACGTTTAGCACCACTTTTGGGTGATAAGCCACTTAAGAGTCGAGAATTGTATTTTAAGGAGTCAATAAAGTGAGCATATACCTAGGCGTTAATATTGATCATATCGCCACCTTAAGACAAGCAAGAGGCACAACCTATCCTTCCCCTGTTGAAGGTGCGCTATTGTGTGAAAAATCCGGTGCTGACAGCATTACACTCCACCTACGAGAAGACCGACGCCATATACAAGATCAGGATGTAGAAATACTACGCGAAAAACTTACCACGAAAATGAACCTAGAGATGGCAGCCACTGATGAGATGGTTTCTATTGCCAGTTCTGTTAAGCCACAAGATTGTTGTTTGGTGCCTGAAAAACGAGAAGAATTAACCACGGAAGGTGGTTTGGATGTTGCCTCCCAAATTCCACGTATGCGTAATGTATGCACACAATTGGCCGAATCAAATGTCACGGTATCGCTTTTTATTGATGCAGACAAGACTCAAATTGATGCAGCAAAAGAATGTGGTGCGCCTGTCATTGAATTACACACTGGACACTATGCTGATTTCACTGGTGAGGAAAAAAACAATGAATTTAGAAGAATCGAATCGATGGCAACTTACGCGCATTCGATTGGTCTTCAGGTGAACGCTGGTCATGGATTGACGCTAGAGAATACTAAGCCAATAGCTCAATTGCCTGAGATTGTTGAGTTAAATATTGGTCATTCCATTGTCGCCAGAGCGGTTTTTGTTGGATTAGAAAAAGCTGTTCGAGAGATGAAGGATTTAATGTTAGAGGCCAGAGCATGATTTACGGTGTAGGCACAGACATAGTCAGTATCGAACGAGTTGCCCATATTTTGGATAAAAATTTAACAGGCTTTGTTAAACGTGTGCTCTCAGAACATGAGCAAGCCTTATTTGCCAATAAAGCCAACAGTGCCGCTTATTGTGCAAAAAGATTTGCAGCCAAAGAAGCCTTTGCCAAAGCATTGGGAACGGGTATTGGTTCTGTGGTTAGTTTCCAAGATTTGACGGTGCGAAATAATGAACAAGGCAAACCTTATTTTATCCCTAGTGAAAAATTGCGTTTGTATCTATTAGATAAGGGCATCAAGCACGCTCATTTGAGCCTTTCAGATGAAAAATTTAATGCTGTAGCTTTTGTGGTCTTAGAAAAAAACTCAGAAGTTAATTAATATATCGGCCGTATCCTGCCTGGTAAGCTTCTCGTTTTGTGCCCTCACAACCAAATTTCTCAGCAGTTTGATAGCCTGATTGTGCCATAGGACTTTGTTCTAGTATTTGGATTGGTGTTTTATGCATATCAAAACGTTTTAATCCTTTATTCATCCGTGCGATTCCAGCGTAATTAAGCCCTGCACAATTCTCATTGTAATATTTAACCGCACCAACAATCACCAACATTTCATTGGGGTTGAGAGCATGTGTGGATAAACTTGCTGTGAGTATTGCAATTGACAGTGCTTTTTTCATGGTTTGTATTGTACTACAAACTATATTAGAAGTCAATAATATGTTAATAAATTAAAAAAGCAATCAGAGATGATAATGACATAAATAATTCACACTGACATCATCTTCTAACTTGTATTTTTTTGTAAAAGGGTTATAGGTCATGCCAATGATAGCTTGTAATGATAGGCCTGCATCCCTTGCCCATTGTTCCATCTCAGAGGGAAGAATAAATTTATCCCAATCATGTGTGCCTTGCGGTAATAACTTTAAGATATATTCTGCACCAATAATGGCAAACAGATAAGATTTTGGATTACGATTGATTGTGGAGAAAAACACATCACCACCGGGTTTAACCAATTCGGCACAGGCACTAATAATAGAGCTGGGATCAGGCACATGTTCAAGCATTTCTAGACAGGTAACAATATCAAATTCATCTTTGCGTGTTGTGGCAAGCTCTTCTGCAGGGATTTTTTGATAATCGATATTCAGGCCAGATTCTAGTAGGTGGAGTTTAGCAACTTCTAAACCGGCTTCAGCCATATCAATACCTGTTACGTTTGCACCTTCATTGGCCAAAGATTCAGCAAGAATACCGCCACCACAACCAACATCAAGAATCTTTTTGCCTTTAAGTGAGCCACCAAGTTTTTCTTTAATATAATTGAGTCTGAGTGGATTGATGTCATGCAGCGGTTTGAATTCTGAGTTTTTATCCCACCAGCGTGACGCTAAAGAGGCAAATTTATTAACTTCCTCTTGATCAACATTTTGCTGTGTCATAATGTTTTAACAGCCTCCAAAACTTCGTCTACATGGCCCTTAACTTTGACATTGTCCCACTGTTTAATAATATTGCCTTGGCCATCAATTAAAAAAGTAGAACGAACAATACCCATGTATTCACGTCCGTAGAGTTTTTTCAGTTGAATAACGCCAAAGGCATTACATAGCGCCTCATCAGGGTCAGAGATTAATTCAAATGGAAAACCTTGCTTGGTTTTGAAGTTTTCATGTGATTTAAGGCTATCACGACTGACTCCATAAATAACAGTATTTTGTGCAACAAAAGCAGGATGATTGTCGCGAAAGTCTTGACCTTCTGTGGTACATCCGGGTGTTGAATCTTTAGGGTAGAAATACAAAACAATATTTCTGCCCTCAGGATCGGGAATTTGTACTTCTAAATTGCTGGTTGCAGCACAGGTAATTGGGTTTACTTTGTCCATAAACGGTATAATGATTTAAGTTTAAAAATACAATTTTATCACCTGCATGGATAACATCCGCAATTTTTCTATCATCGCCCATATTGACCACGGCAAATCTACCATTGCCGATCGTTTTATTCAATTTTGTGGCGGTCTTAGCGATCGTGAAATGTCCTCCCAAGTATTGGATTCAATGGACATTGAAAAAGAACGCGGAATTACCATCAAATCTCAAAGCGTAACGCTTGATTACAAAGCCAGAGACGGGCAAACTTATCAACTTAATTTTATCGACACACCTGGACATGTGGATTTTTCCTATGAAGTTTCACGTTCTCTATCGGCTTGTGAAGGAGCATTACTTATTGTTGATGCCTCGCAAGGCGTAGAAGCACAGACAGTGGCCAATTGTTACACAGCAATTGAGCAAGGCTTAGAGGTTGTGTCTGTTCTTAATAAGATTGACTTACCAGCCGCAGAACCTGATCGTGTGGTGGATGAAATAGAAGATGTGATTGGCGTTGAAGCACACGACGCTGTACATGCCAGTGCTAAATCTGGCATTGGTATTGAACAAGTTCTGGAGCAAATTGTAGAAAAAATTCCTGCTCCTGAGGGTCAAATTGACGCGCCCATCAAAGCACTAATTATTGACTCTTGGTTTGACAATTACCTAGGCGTGGTTTCACTGATTCGCCTGATTGATGGTGAGATTAAAGCCAAAACCAAGATCAAAATATTCTCAACCAATGAGGAGTACTTAGTAGATGAAGTGGGGGTTTTCACTCCTAAGCGTACCAAAACCGATAGCCTAAAAGCAGGAGAGGTAGGCTACCTCATTGCCAGTATTAAAGACATTCATGGCGCACCAGTCGGCGATACCATTACTGGTAGTAAAAATCCTGCAAACGAGCCACTCTCAGGGTTTAAGCCCGTACAACCACGTGTTTTTGCTGGGCTTTTTCCAGTTTCTGGTGAAGATTATGAGAAATTTCGCGATGCCTTGGCAAAATTAAGCCTTAACGATGCAGCACTTCAATACGAACCTGAAAATTCTGATGCATTAGGCTTTGGTTTCCGTATTGGATTTTTAGGCTTGTTGCACATGGAGATTATCCAAGAGCGCCTAGAGAGAGAATACGATTTAGATCTTATCACCACAGCGCCCACAGTAGTGTATGAAATTTTAGATACCAAAGGCGAGGTACACAAAGTAGACAGTCCATCTAAATTACCCCCTGTGCAAAATATTGCAGAATTTAGAGAACCGATTATCACAGCTAATATTTTGGTAACCGATGAGTATGTTGGTTCAGTAATTAGTTTATGTATAGAAAAACGTGGCGTACAAAAAAATATTCAATACATGGGTCGACAAGTCTCGCTCACTTATGAATTGCCACTCAATGAAGTTGTGTTGGATTTTTTCGATCGCCTAAAATCTGTCTCTCGTGGTTTCGCCTCAATGGATTATCAATTTGAGCGCTATCAAGAATCAGACCTTATTCGCCTAGATATCCTCATCAACAGTGAAAGTGTTGATGCTTTAGCACTGATTGTGCATAGGGAAAATTCTGTACAAAAAGGCCGAGAGATTGCTGAAAAAATGAAAGAATTAATTCCAAGGCAAATGTTTGATGTTGCTATTCAAGCCAGCATTGGTTCTAAAATTATTGCACGTACCAACGTTAAAGCTTTGAGAAAAAATGTGACTGCCAAATGCTACGGTGGCGATGTATCGCGTAAACGTAAGCTTTTAGAGAAGCAAAAGAAAGGTAAAAAACGTATGCGTAGCGTGGGTAAGGTTGATATTCCTCAAGAGGCTTTTTTAGCCGTTCTGCATATTGATAATTAAGCAATTAATCGCTCTAAAACGAATTTAGAGCCAAAATATGCCAAGACTAAAATTGCAAAACCAACCTGTGTGGCAGTGATACTCTGTCTACCACGCCAACCAAAAAGCCCTCGGCCAAATACCAATACCGAAAAAATCAACCAAGCAATAATTGATAAAACAGTTTTATGCAACAAGTGTTGAGCAAAAATATCTTCAATAAAGAAAAAGCCAGTAGCCAAAGATAGTGTGAGTAAAGCAAAACCTGCTCTGATACTTTGGAACAATAAATGCTCCATGGTCTGCAACGGCGGAAGTTTGTTGATAAAACCATTAATATTATGCGCATGCAAATGGTTTTCTTGAATTTTTAGTAACACCGATTGACAGACCGCCAAAGTCAATAGGGCGTAAGCGGTTATTGATAAAAATACATGTGAGGCGAGACTAAGAGAGACCACTTTATCGGCTGTATCGGGAAATGACAAACTAAAAAGCAAAGCGGTTGCCACCAAAGGGTAGACGATAATACCCAAAGCATGAACAGGCTTAGAAATAGAAGAAACAAACAACATAATCGCAATCAACCACGCAACAAAAGAAGTGCTATTAGCCAAGCCAAACACCACACCATCACCGTTCCAAAAATTACTAAAATCAAAGGCTTGAACAATCAAAGCAAAACTGACCAGTAGAGCCACAGTCATTGAGTGGGGATGATTAATATCATCCTTGGTAAAGTAGCGTGCTAATAGGATTGCTGAGAGAGCGTATGCAACAACAGCAAGATAAGAGAAATCCATCTACGTCCGTAAAAATTTATAAAAGGGATATAATACGATATTTTGCCCATCAATAGACGCAATGTTTGACAATTTAACCGACCGCCTATCTAACAGTTTTAAAGTCCTTCAAGGCAAGCACAAATTATCCGAAGCCAATATTAAAGAAGCCATTCGGGAAGTGCGACGTGCACTTCTAGAAGCCGATGTTGCACTTGATGTTATCAAGATATTTTTAGACCGTGTCCAAGAAAAAGCCATTGGCTTAAAAGTTGGTGAGGGGCTAAACCCAACCCAAGCCTTTGTTAAATTAGTCGAGTCTGAGTTAACCGACATTATCGGCGGTGAAAACGAATCACTCAATTTAAAAACACAACCACCTGCGGTGGTGATGGTAGCCGGTCTTCAAGGTGCAGGTAAAACCACATCCATTGCTAAACTAGCGCGCTACCTTAAAGAAAGAGAAAACAAAAAAGTCTTAGTGGTAAGTGCGGATATTTACCGACCTGCAGCCATTGATCAATTAGAAGTCTTGGCCTCGCAGGTTGGGGTAGATTTTTACCCATCCAGCACAAGTGATAAACCAGAAAAGATTGTTGCCAACGCCAAAAAACACGCCACAAAACAATTCCATGATGTTTTGCTTGTTGATACCGCAGGTCGTTTGCATGTAGATGAGCAAATGATGAGTGAGATTCAAATCTTGCAAAAGAAGGTCAACCCAATCGAAACACTCTTTGTGGTAGATTCAATGACAGGTCAAGATGCAGCATATACTGCCAAGGCTTTTGCCGACAGTCTGCCGCTAACAGGTGTCATTCTCACCAAAACCGATGGTGATGCCAGGGGCGGTGCGGCATTGTCAGTGCGCCATATTACCGGCAAACCAATTAAATTTTTGGGTGTGGGTGAAAAAATCGATGCCTTAGAACCATTCCATCCTGATCGAGTTGTCTCGCGCTTATTAGGCATGGGCGATGTGTTGTCCTTAGTTGAAGAGATTGAGCGTAAAGTCGACAGAAAAAAGGCCGAGAAATCTGCCAAAAAAATGGTCAAAGGTAATTTTGATTTAGAAGATATGCGTGATCAATTATTACAAATGGAACAAATGGGTGGCATGGAAGCGCTGATGGACAAGCTACCAGGCATGGGGCAGATTCCCGAAAGTGTTAAAAATCAAGTGATGGGCGGTGTACAAACCAAAAAAATGGTGGCCATTATCAACTCCATGACACCGAAAGAACGCACTCATATCAAACTCATTAAAGGATCTCGCAAGAATCGTATCGCCAGAGGATCTGGTACATCGCCTCAAGAGGTGAATAAACTGCTCAAGCAATTTGAAAAAATGCAAAAACAAATGAAAAAAATGGGTGGTGGAAAAATGAAAAAAATGATGGCAAAAATGTCACAGATGCAAGAGGGTGGTCAAGCGCCTTCAGGCATGCCAGATCTGTCTAAAATGAAATTACCTTTTGGCGGTGGC